>WBUO01000389.1 GCA_008933675.1 Dechloromonas sp. | reverse complement strand
CCCAATGAGCCATACGCCCAACCCTGCGGTCGACCCCGTTCGCTTCGCTCTCTGGACGCTGCGCGATGAAGCCGCGCAGCGCCGGTCACCTTGAACGTTGGGCGTCACAAGCAGACTGAGCGCAAATGAATAGGCCGAGATCGATACGCGAATTCCTAGGAGACTTGGATTACTTGATGGGTTGTTGTCACTTAGCGAATCGTGGAGACGAAGAGGCAATAAGCGAAATTGTCTCGTCAGTCTTATTCGTCAATCAACTTCTTCTGGCATCGAAACGAGGGCTAGATAAGTTGCAGCTATTCCAAGAGGTCTCCGATTTAATGGCTAACGTCGAACGCCTCGTAGGCCAAGGGCAGTATCACGACGCTGACCATCAAGTTTTGGCGTTTGCTCGCATGCTCGCGGAGGCCTCAGGGGAGAATGACCGCCTTCGCAAAATGTATGGTGGGCACAATACAAATCCCAATGTCCACTAAGCGCCTGACGCCCAACATCACAATCCACCGGACCTCCGGCAAGCTGCGCTTGCCTGCGTCCGGTGATTTTCAACGTTAGCGCCTACACCTATGCCATCTGCAATAGCCGTGGTCTTAGCACTATTGGTGCTGGCTCTGTTGCCAATCCTGCAACCAGTCTTGCATGACGGGTTTAGTTACGAAGCATTGAAAGATTCAGCGCTTCGCGCAGGCGCTGCCATATCATTTCTTGTACCAGGGCTCATTGGCATCTTTCATCCCCCGTCACGTTGTAAGCCTGTCTGGCGTGGCTTGGTGTATTGGCTTCGAATTGGCATGCTAATTCTTGCTCCGGTGGGGTATGCAACGTTATTCATCAATCAATCACTGGGGATCTTCTTGCTCGGTTGCGTGGTGGTTATGTTTGTAGCGCTGAGGCTTGCATGGGTACGAGTATCTGTACCTCTACCAAAATGGAGTCCTGCTCGTGCCGTCTACGAAGAGGGCCTCAGTGTCTTGGCACAAGAGACCGATCCGAGCGAGAAACGAAAGCTACAAACATCGCTGGAGCGTTTCAAGGAAAGTTGGCGTTTGAAATGAGCCATCAGGTGAACTGCGCTAACAAATCAATCCACCGGACCTCCGGCAAGCTGCGCTTGCCTGCGTCCGGTGATTTTCAACGTTAGGCATCTCCTTCATGCCATCCTTGGAAATCTACACGGAGAAAAAACCTACCCCATGGTATTGGCCAGCAGCGTTCGGCTTTGTTGTTGCGTACTTGGTTGCGGGCGCAGGCCACAAGGTCATTGAAACTGATGCTTCACCGCTGCTTTATCTGATCGATCTTTTCGCAACATTGGTAGGGCTAATCGTTGCCATCGCCGGTGCCACACAACGACTTTCAATTGCCGTTATTGGGTCAAGCCCACCGCTTCTAATTACCAAGCACACTTGGTTCGGAAAATTTTCCTCCGTAAAACGGCAGCCCATGAAAGATGCGCGGTGGGTCCGGGTAAATTACGTAGATGAAATGCGCCTGGCAGTCGAAGTAGGAACGTATGGGCATCAAATCACGACCGTTACGAGCCTCCCGTATTCGGAACAGAATATCCCCGTCGCCGAAAGGCTGTGCTCCAATGTTGCTCAGTTTTTGGGCCTCGAAAATAAGGGGTATCGCGCCCATGCCTAACATCCCGCTCCAGCCGACCGTCAAAAAGCTACGCTTTTTGCCGTCGGCTGAGCTTGCACGTTGGGCGTCGTTAAATGGATAGCAAGGTGGTCAGCCGCGGTATTAGGGCAGGTATTTGGTCCGTTCTCAAGGAGCACGGGTTCTCCCACTTTACGACCCGAACGGCATGGCGATACCACCCGGACCGAATCGATGTAATCAACTTTCAGTCCTTCAATTCGTACAACGCATCAGTCGTTGGTTGCTCGACATTCTCCTTTGCCGTCAACGTCGGATGCTTCCTGCTGTACGTGCCTTACGAGTATGGGATCAAAAACGTCAAAGACAAAGGTGGCTTATTGCTTCCGGATGAAGCACAGTGTCAGTTTCGAGGGCGAATCAAACCAAACGATCACCGCTCACTCTTCGAGCGAATGGTCAAAAAGGGTGCTCCGAAGGACATTTGGTTAATCCGAGAAGATGGCAGTAACGTCGAATCTGTACTCGCGGAAGTTCGCGATTCACTTCTTGACAAAGGGCTCAAGTGGTTTCTTCGCTTTGAGCAACGCGAAGATGTCTTGCGCATCTTGACGTCGGCACCTGAGGAAATGGGCGAGCTTTGGGGTTTTGGGAATAATCCGAGTCCCCATAGAAGCTATTGCATTGGTTACACAGCCCTCGAACTGGGCCACTACGACCTCGCTTTGACGCACTTGCAGTCGGTTCTGTCGTCAGGTTGCTTTAAGCTCGTTGAGAGCCAGTTGCGCACAGCCGTGGTCGCCGCTGCCCAACCCATCATTCCACCGGACGCTGCGCGATGAAGCCGCGCAGCGCCAGTGAATTCAGACGTTATGCCTCATCCAGATAGAGTGCCGCTATGACGAAAACGGTTTCAAAGAACGTTCAGAAAGCACTCCGTCAATTCGCCGGGATCGCCTACGAACGAGAACTGTCTGCCGCAGCTCAATCGCTTCAAATTGAGTTTTCGCGTTGGGGCAGCGGTGCAATAGACGTGTTCGAGCTAAACGAGAAAATCCATGAATTCCACCAAGGTGTTTCAAGGGAGCTGTATAGCCGGTATGCCGTGATGGATGCAGCTTTCGCGGTAGCCAGCGCGGTACGCCGCGGTGTGCTTACCCGTGCCGAGATAGGAGAACCTGTTTATCTATCTGTCGAAGGAATCGTTATGTCATTAGATTCTTTACGGGAGCACTCGGATGGGCCCGATGCATAACAATCCAGTCAACCGGGTAATCCCCCCCATTTCCAGCAGCGCGCAGAAGTCGTGTCGTTCAAAAGCGCTGACTTCCGTTCCGGTGAATCATCCGGGTTTCCAGGAGGTTCTCTCCCCGGGGTTTCCCTCACGCCGGCAGGCGTAGCGTGCCCTTCAGCCCGCCCGATTCGGCGCGGGACAGTTCGATGTCGCCGCCGTAGGTTTCGGCGATGTCGGCGGTGATGACGAGGCCGAGGCCGCTGCCTTCGACCGTTTCGTCGAAGCGCCGGCCGCGGATGCCGATCTGTTCGATCTGTTCGGCGGTGAGGCCCGGGCCGTCGTCGGCGATGGTGATGACGATTTCCGTTGTCGTTGCGTCGGCGTGTACCGAGACCTTGCTGGCTGCCCACTTGCCGGCGTTGTCGAGGAGGTTGCCGAGCATTTCCTCGAAGTCGGTGGGTTCGCCGCGCCAGTGCAGGTCTTCGGCGATTTCCAGCTGCCAGTCGAGGGGGCGTTCCTGGTGCAGGCGGCGCATCAGGGCGACGAGGCCGGTGATGCGTTCGCCGACGGCAATCGGCCGGATTTCGCCGGCGCCGCTGCCGGCGCGGGCCAGGTGGCGGTCGATCAGGCGGGACATGGC
>WBUO01000039.1 GCA_008933675.1 Dechloromonas sp. | reverse complement strand
CTGCTGGTGCCGCACCATGGTGCCCGGACGTCGTCGACCGCAGCCTTCGTGTCCGGCCTCGGGGTGCGCCATGCGTTGTTTTCGGCCGGTTACCGCAACCGCTTCGGTCATCCGGACGCGACGGTGGTCGGGCGTTACGAGCAGGGCGGCGCAGAAATCTGGCGTACCGATCGCGACGGTGCGCTGCGCCTCGTCCTGCGCCAGGATGGGGTGACGGTAAGTGCCTGGCGTCAGGCGCGGCAGCGTTACTGGTATGGACGGTGATACATTTGACGACGGAGGATGCGTGATGAAATTCAAACAACAGACGGTTCAATGCCTCAGCCCTTCCGGATTGCACCGGATGGCCTACACGGAGTGGGGCGACCACCACAATCCGCGCCTGCTCGTCTGCGTGCATGGCCTGACCCGCAACGGCCGCGATTTCGATGCCCTGGCCGAGGCCATGTCCGGCCATTACCGGGTGATCTGCCCGGATGTCGTCGGCCGCGGCCGGAGCAGCCGGCTGCGTGATCCGGCGGGTTATGCGGTGCCGCAGTACGTGGCCGACATGGTGACCTTGATCGCCCGTCTCGGTGTCGAGCGTGTCGACTGGGTCGGTACCTCGATGGGGGGGCTGATCGGCATGGCGCTTGCCGCCCAGGACGGCACACCGGTGAACCGGCTGGTGCTCAACGATGTCGGGCCGGTGATCACCGTCGAGGCGCTGCGGCGCATTGCCACCTATGTCGGCACTGATCCGACCTGGAATACCTTCGCCGAGGCCCTGGCCTACGTCAAGGCGGTCAGCGCGCCCTTCGGGGCGCTCAGCGAGGCGCAATGGTGGCAGCTGACCGAGACCAGCGTCGCCCAGCGTACCGACGGCCGCTGGGGCTTTCTCTATGACCCGCAGATCGCGACGCCGTTCAAGGCCACTTTTGCCGACCAGGACATCGACCTGTGGCCGATGTACGAGCGCATTGCCTGCCCGACGCTGGCCATTCGCGGTGCCGAGTCGGACCTGCTGACGCCCGCCACCTGGCAGCAGATGGGCGAGCGCGGACCGCGGGCACAGCTGGCGGAAATCCCCGGTGTCGGGCATGCACCGATGTTTCTCGACGACACGCAGATATCCGTCGTCCGCGATTTCCTGCTCGCTGCATGAGGCATGTCAGCGTTGCCGGATGCCGGCTCGAATACCGCGATTTTCCGGCCACTGCCGAGGGCCGGCCGACTCTGCTGCTGCTGCACGAAGGCCTGGGTTGTGTCGCCATGTGGCGCCACTTTCCGGAGCAGCTGGCGGCCGCCACCGGTTGCCGTGTCATCGTCTGGTCGCGTGCCGGTTACGGCGGCTCGCAGCCCTGGCCGGAACCGCGCCAGCCGGATTACATGCACCGCGAGGCGCAACAGGCGCTGCCCGGAGTGCTTGCAGCGCTGCACGTCGAGCGGCCGCTGCTGATCGGTCACAGCGACGGCGGCAGCATCGCCCTGATCTTTGCCGGCAGTTTTCCCGAGCTGCCCGTCGGCATTGCCGTGCTGGCGCCGCACGAATTCGTCGAGGAGGTCACGCTGGCAGGCATCCGCGCGGCACGCCAGGTCTGGCAGACGAGCGATCTGCCGAAGAAGCTGGCGCGCTATCACCATGAGCGGACGCAACAGGTATTCAGCGACTGGAACGACACCTGGCTGTCGCCGGCCTTTCGCGACTGGAACATCGAGGCGTATTTGCCGCGCATCGCCTGCCCGGTGCTTGCCATCCAGGGCGCAGACGACGAATACGCGACGATGCGCCAGATCGAGGTCATCGCCGAGCGCGTGCCGGGCACGCAGTTGCTCAAGCTGGCGGATTGCGGGCATACGCCGCAGCGTGATCAGGAGGCGGCCGTGCTGGCAGCGCTGACGGCCTTCGTCGGCCATTGTTCAAGGAAGGCCTGATCCGGCCCTAATCGGTCGATCCGCCGCCCGTCTGACGGAAGAGCAGACTGAACAGTTCGGACATGTTGGCAGCGCCGAGCTTTTCGCGGATGTTGGCGCGGTGGAACTCGACGGTCTTGACGCTGATGCACAGGGTTTCGGCGATTTCCTTGTTCTGCCGCCCCTTGACGATTTCATCGAGAACGCTGCGTTCCCGGTTCGACAGGCGACTCAAGCGCTCCGCCGGGTCGCCGGTGCCCATCACCGATAGCGGGGATTGCTGGGCATCAAGCTTCAGCGCGTTCATCACGGCGACGACCAGGCGGTGTTCGTCCAGCGGTTTCTGGATGAAATCGACGGCGCCGGCCTTCATGGCCTTGACGGCCAGCGGGATGTCGCCATGGCCAGTCAGGAAGATGATGGGTAGCCGGATGCGCCGCTTGTGCAGCTCCGCCTGCAGCTCCATGCCGGTCATGCCGGGCATGCGGATGTCGAGGACCAGGCAACCGGCATCGCGCGGATTCAGGCGGGCCATGAACTCGCGGGCGCTGGCGAAGGCGGCGGCAGTCAGGCCGGCCGAACGCATCAGCAGCGACAGGGCGTCGCGGACGTCGGCGTCGTCGTCGATGATGAAGACGGTTTGCTGCACTGTCGGCGTGGTGGTCATGTCGCGTTGCTCCCCTGAGGAATGGCGAGGTGGAAAATGGCGCCGCCCTGCGGATTGGCCGTGGCCCACAGGCTGCCTTCGTGACTTTCGGCGACCGAGCGGCTGATCGCCAGGCCGAGGCCGAGGCCCTGCTCCTTGGTCGTGTAGAACGGGGCGAAGATTTCGTCCGCCGGCAGCGTTGGCAATCCGGGGCCACGATCGGCTACCGAGATGACGATGCGGCCTTCCTCGGCAACCGCGCTGATGGTCAATAGCCGGGATTCCGGTGGACTCGACTGCATGGCGTCGACGGCATTGCGGATCAGGTTGGTCAGTGCCTGAACCATCAGGATGCGGTCGGCGACGACGATCAGCGCTTCGTCGCTGACCGCCTGAGTGATCCGGATCTGGCCTTCCTCAAGCAGCGGCCGGCTGATCGCCAGGGCTTCCTCGATCAGCGTCCGCGCCGGCCAGGGGGCGGGGTCGCGCCGGCGCTGGCGGATGAATTCGCGCAGCCGTTCGATGATCGAGGCGGCGCGTACCGCCTGGGTGTGGCACTTGCGCAGGACGCCGATGATCTCCCCGTGGTCGGGTTGCGGGGCGGCAAGCAGGCGCTGGCAGGCGTCGGTGTAGGTGGCGATGACCATCAGCGGCTGGTTGATCTCGTGGGCCAGCGTCGAGGCGATCTCGGCCAGGGTGGTCCGCCGGCTCGACTGATGCACGAGCTCGCGCTGCATGTCGCGGATGCGCTGGCTGTTCTTTTGCTCGGTGATGTCGGTCAGCACCTTCAGCTTGACGCCGGCTTCGTTCCCCCAGGGAATCGGCCCCTCCTGCAGCAGGTACCAGCGGCCTGTCCGCGAACTCTGCAGATTGCGCGAGACAAAGCCCGTCACGGCCTGACGCCCGGTGTTGCCGGCGCTGGCTGTCTCGTCGACGAACTGCTGCTCGAAGGTGTGAGGCGTCAGCTGCTCGATCCGCGCATCCAGGCGCTGCATCTGCGGATTGGCGTAGAGAAAGCTGTCGCGCTGCTCGTCGGCGACATAGACCGCCGACTGCATCTCCTCCAGGACGCGGAGGAAGCGCTCGTCCGCCTGCAGCAGTGCGCGCCGCAGGCGGACCACCAGCCACACGTCGACGATGAAACCGGCCAGCATGGAGAGGGCTTCCCAGATGTAGAAGCCCTGGTTGCCGTAGAAGTGCTGGGCGCGAAAGCTGAGCACCCAGAGCAGGCTGGCGGCAATGGCCATGGCCAGGCCGCTGCGCGTGCCGCCCACCCAGGCGGCGACGGCGATCGGTGCCAGATAGAACGGCGAGAGGCGCAGGGCGTAGCCGGTCAGGTAATCGGCGAGACCGATGGCGAGTATGGCCAGCGCGGCCAGGGCCAGACCGGCGCGTTCTCCCAGACGGTCAATGAGCAGGTAGGGCGGGTGGTAATCCAAGGTGCGGGCGTGCTTTCTCAGAAGTCGGCGGATTGTCTTGTGCCCCCGGAGGGCTCCGAACTAGGGGTACCCCTAGTTAGTGGGTAAGCTTGCCGTAAGCTGCCAAACCAAGACTGAAAAAAGGGGCGGAACAGCTGGTTTGCGGCGATTTTTTCATGACGTCGTACTCTCGGCATTGCGCTCTTCCAAGTCCTATAAAACGGAGGAAACATGTCTCAGGAAACTTACCAGCGGATTCGGGCAAACCCCAAATTCCAGGCGTTCGTCAAAAAACGCAACAACTTCTCGATCATCATGAGCATTCTGATGATCATCGCCTATTACGGCTACATCCTGCTCATCGCTTTTGACAAGCCCTTGCTGGCCACCAAGCTGAGCGCCGGGGCGGTCACCTCGATCGGCATTCCGATGGGCGTCGGCGTCATCGTCTTCACCATCGTCATCACCTGGATCTATGTCAGCCGGGCCAATACCGAGTTCGATACGGAAGCCGAGGCCATCATCAAGGAGGGCCAAAAGTGAGCCCGTTCGTCAAATTCTTCTACGCCGCCGCCGGCATGCTGCTCGCCGGTGCTGCCGGCCTCGCCTTCGGTGCCGGTGCCGATCTCGGCCAGACGCAACAGCAGGCCACCAACTGGACCGCCATCGCGATGTTCGCCATCTTCGTCGGCGCCACGCTGTGGATCACCAAGTGGGCCGCCAGCCAGACCAAGACGGCTGCTGACTTCTACACCGCCGGCGGTGGCATCACCGGCTTCCAGAACGGCCTGGCGATCGCCGGCGACTACATGTCGGCCGCGTCCTTCCTGGGTATTTCCGGCCTGGTCTTCGCCAACGGCTTCGACGGCCTGATCTTCTCGATCGGCTGGCTGGTCGGCTGGCCGGTGATCACCTTCCTGATGGCAGAGCGTCTGCGCAACCTCGGCAAGTTCACCTTCGCCGACGTCGCCTCCTACCGCTTCGCCCAGACCCCGCTGCGCAGCTTCGCCGCCACCGGCACGCTGGTCGTCGTCGCCTTTTACCTGATCGCCCAGATGGTCGGTGCCGGTCAGCTGATCAAGGTGCTGTTCGGTCTGGAATACATCTACGCCGTGATGATGGTCGGCATCATCATGATGATGTACGTGCTGTTCGGCGGCATGACGGCCACCACCTGGGTGCAGATCATCAAGGCGGTGATGCTGCTCTGTGGCGCCACCTTCATGGCCGTTGCCGTGCTGTTCCAGTTCGGCTTCTCGCCGGAAGCGCTGTTCGCCAAGGCGGTCGAGGTTCACGCCAAGCACGACGCGATCATGGGCCCCGGCGGTCTGATCAACGATCCGATCTCGGCCATCTCGGTCGGCATGGCGCTGATGTTCGGTACCGCCGGCCTGCCGCACATCCTGATGCGCTTCTTCACCGTCCCGAACGCCAAGGAAGCCCGCAAGTCGGTGGCCTGGGCGACGACCTGGATCGGCTACTTCTACATCCTCACCTTCATCATCGGCTTCGGCGCCATCGTGATGCTGGTTCAGGACCCGGGTGCCTATTACGTCGATGGCGACATCGCCAAGGGCCTGAAGGGCGGCGGCAACATGGCGGCCGTGCATCTGTCGGCGGCGGTCGGCGGCAACATGTTCCTCGGCTTCATCTCGGCCGTGGCCTTCGCCACCATCCTGGCCGTCGTTGCCGGTCTGACGCTGTCCGGCGCCTCCGCCGTGTCGCACGACCTGTACGCTTCCGTCTGGCGCCATGGCAATGCCGATTCGAAGACCGAACTGCGCGTTTCCAAGATCACCACCATCGCACTGGGCATCATCGCCGTGCTGCTGGGCATCATCTTCGAGAAGCAGAACGTCGCCTTCATGGTCATGCTGGCCTTCACCATCGCCTGCTCGGCAAACTTCCCGGTGCTGTTCATGTCGGTGCTGTGGAAGAACTGCACCACCCGCGGTGCCGTCGTCGGTGGCTCGGTCGGCCTGGTGCTTTCCGTCGTGCTGACCGTGCTGTCGCCGGCCGTCTGGGAAGCCGCGCTCGGCAACCCGAAGGGCAGCGCCATGTTCCCGTACGCTTCGGCCGCCATCTTCTCGATGACTGCCGCCTTCGTCGTGATCTGGATCGTCTCGCTGCTCGACAACAGCGAACAGGCGAAGAAGGAGCGTGCCCTGTTCGAGGATCAGCTGATCCGTTCGGAAACGGGTGTCGGTGCTGCCGGAGCATCCGGCCACTAAGCTGTCGCTTGTCCGTACAAAGGCCGGCTGCCGTGAGGAGCCGGCCTTTTTTCATTCAACCGGTCCGGCTCAGCGGATCCTGCCGGTAGTAGCGTTTCAGCAGGGCATAGACTGCCGGGTATTCGCCGTGCACGACAGCGGGCAGTTCGAAGAAGCTCTCCGACAGCACCGCGAAAAATTCTGCCGGGTCGTTGCTTGCATAGGGATCGATGACGGTTTCCTCATCGTGATCGACGCGCTTGCAGAAATCGTCGTAGGCCGCGGCAAAGACGTCAGCCCATTCTGCGGCGTCGAGATCGCCATGCAATGCCGGCATGCCGTCGGCCTCGCCGTTGAGCATGTCGAGCTTGTGGGCGAATTCGTGGATGACCACGTTGTAGCCAGAGCCCGCCATCTGCACGTCGTGCCAGGAGACTAGCAACGGGCCTCCCTCCCAGGCTTCGCCGGAGAGCACGTCGTCGTATTCGTGGATGACGCCTGCCTCGTCGTGAACCTCGCGCGGCACGACGAATTCGTCGGGATAGACGACGATGCCGACCCAGTCGCGATAGGCGCTCAGACCGAGATTGAGGATCGGCAGGCAGCCCTGGGCAGCGATGGCGACGCAGACTTCGTCATTCAACACCAGGCCGTTGGCTGCGGTGAATTCCTTCTCGGCCAGGAAGGCCTCGCTCAGCGTCTTCAGGCGTTGCCGTTCGCCGCTGTCGAGTACGGCGAGGAAAGGCAGCCCGGTCACCGTACGCTGCCAGACCGTGTCCGGTATGGCAGGCGTTTCGCTGCGGCGGAACCAGTCGAACAGCCCCATCACTTCTTCATGGTCAGCCAGATGCCGGTAAAGATCAGGGCGATGCCCAGGTAGTGGTACCAGTAGGGGATTTCGCCGAGGAAGATGAACGAGAGCAGGGTGCCGAACACCGGCATCAGATGGATGAACAGGCTGCCCTTGTTGGCGCCGACTTCGGCGACGCCACGGTTGTAGAAGATGTAACCGAGGAAGCTGGGGAAGATGCCGACGTAGGCCAGCGAGGCCAGCGAGCCGAGATGGACGTTGATCTGCCGGCCTTGCGCCATTTCCCACAGGTAGGCGGGAAACAGTGCGGCGACGCCGACCGTGGTCATCGCCGCCAGCATCAGCATCGGGTGTACGCCGGACGGGCGCCAGGCCAGGCCGACGGTGTAGACGGCCCAGACGAGCACGGCGGCGAGCATCCAGGCGTCACCGATGTTGAGGTTGAGGTGGGTCAGCACCTGCAGGTCGCCGCGGGCGACGATGCTCAGCGCACCGATCAGCGAGATGAGGACGCCGATGGCCTGCGGCCGCGTCAGGTGCTTGCCCAGGAAGGCCCAGGAAATGGCGATGGTGACGACGGGGATGAATGAATTCAGCAGCACGGCATTGGTCGCCGTGGTGTGCTGCAGGGCCAGGTAGGCGAAGGTATTGTAGCCGCCGACGCCGATCAGGCCGAGGATGAGCACCGGCTTCCAGCCGCGCTTGAGCAGCGGCCATTGTTCTTTCAGATGGGGCAGCGCGAAGGGCAGGACCAGGGCGAGGGCGATCGCCCAGCGCCAGAAGGAGAGGGTGAGCGGCGGCACATCGGCGCGGATGCCGCGGCCGACGACCATGTTGCCCGACCAGAAGAGGGCGGTCAGGGTGAGCAGCAGATAGGGGTTGGTCAGGAACTTGGGCATGGTGCGCGGGATTATGCCCCGCCTAGGCTAAGAGCGTATCGCGGGGCGGCAGGGCACGCCGTCGGTGTGCCCTGGGTTTGGGAGCGGACACCCGCCTTGAGGCGGGTGTCCGCAAGAGCGTCGGCGTCAGCCGAGAACGGTCGGTGCGCCGGCGCTGTTTTCTTCCCGCTCGCGGCGGGCGCGCTGCATGAACCAGACCAGTGCCAGCAGCAGCAGGGCGGGAATGAAAATCCATTCCTTGTCGGGGCGCTCCGGGTTGTCTACCTCGATGTGCTTCAGGTTGAAGCCCTGCTCGAGGCCCAGCTTTTCCGCCGGGCTGCCGAAGCGTACGGCCGCTACCTGAACCTGGTCGCCCAGCGTCATCATCGTCAGCCCCATGCCGGCCAGCCGCTCGTTGGCCTTGCCCGGGGCGCCGAGCGAGAGCAGCACGCCCTTGGTCACTTCCTGACCTTCCAGCGTCAGACCCTCGACCCAGACGCGCAGTTTGGCATCCTTCGGTGCCGCCTCGACCAGGCGATTCAGTTCGGTCGGCGCAACCTCCTGGAAGGGCGGGTAGAGCATGTCCATCCAGAAACCGGGGCGGAACAGGCTGAAGGTCACCAGCAACAGGATCAGCGTCTCGTGAAGACGGTTGCGGACCAGGAACCAGCCCTGTGTGGCCGCGGCGAACATCAGGCAGGCGATGGTGGCGCTGGTGACGGTGAGGACCAGATGGAAGAAGCTGTCGATGCCGATGAGCAGCAGCTGCGTGTTGAAGATGAACATGAACGGCAGGATCGCCGTCCGCCCGCTGTAGCCGAAGGCGGTGAAACCGGTCTTGATCGGATCGCTCTTGGCGATGCCGGCCGCTGCGTAGGAGGCGAGGCCGACCGGTGGCGTGACGTCCGCCATCAGGCCGAAGTAGAAGACGAACAGATGGACGGCGATCAGCGGGACGAGCAGGCCACTCTGCGCGCCGAGTTCGACGATTACCGGCGCCATCAGCGTCGACACGACGATGTAGTTGGCGGTGGTCGGCAGGCCCATGCCGAGGATCAGCGAGATCACTGCAACCAGCACCAGCATGATGATCAGGTTGCCGCCGGAGAGGATTTCGACCAGTTCGGTCATCGCCAGGCCGACGCCGGTCAGCGTCACGGTGCCGACGATGATGCCGGCGGTTGCGGTGGCGATGCCGATGCCGATCATGTTGCGGGCGCCGGTGACCAGGCCGTCGAAGAGATCCTTGAAGCCCTGGCGGCTGGCCTCGGCGTATTGCCCCTGGCCACGGAAATAGGCGAACAGCGGCCGCTGGGTGACGAGGATGAACATCAGGAACAGTGTTGCGTAGAAGGCCGAAAGGGCCGGCGAAAGCTGTTCGACCATCAGGTTCCAGACCAGCGCGGCGACCGGCAGCAGGAAGTGCAGACCGGATTTCAGCGTCGGCCCGATTTCCGGCAGGTATTCCATCTTCTCATCCGGGCGCTCCATGTGCAGTTCAGGATAACGGGCCGAGAAACGGACAATGGCGATGTAGGCCGCCAGCATCAGGGCGCCAACGATGGCAAAGGCGGCATCGCCCGCCAGATCCTTGATCCAGCCGAAGCCCCAATAGACGATGGCGGAAAGGATGACCAGGCCGGAGCAGGTCATCACCGTCGATATCATGGCTTTCTGCCAGGGCAGGGGTTCGCGGCGCGGCAGGCCCTGCAGCTTCATCTTCATCGCCTCGAGGTGCACGATGTAGAACAGGGCGATGTAGGAAATCAGCGCCGGCACGATGGCGTGCTTCATCACCTGGGTGTAGGGGATGCCGACGTACTCGACCATCAGGAAGGCGGCGGCGCCCATCACCGGCGGCATGATCTGGCCGTTGACCGAAGAGGCGACCTCGACCGAGGCAGCCTGGTCGGCGCGGTAGCCGACGCTCTTCATCAGCGGGATGGTGAAGGTGCCGGTGGTGACGACGTTGGCGATCGACGAACCGGAAATCAGGCCGGTGCTGGCCGAGGCGACGACGGCCGCTTTGGCCGGGCCGCCACGCATGTGGCCGAGCAGGGCGATGGCCGACTTGATGAAGTAATTGCCGGCACCGGCGGTTTCCAGCAGGGCACCGAAGAGGACGAAGAGGAAGATGAAGCTGGCCGAAACGGCGAGGGCGACACCGAAAACGCCTTCGGTGGTCAGCCAGATGTGACTCATCCCCTTGGCCAGCGAGGCACCGCGGTGGGCGATGACTTCCGGCATGTAGGGGCCGAGGAAGATGTAGCCGAGGAAGACGATGGCGAGGATGACCATCGGCAGGCCGAGGGCGCGGCGGGCCGCTTCAAGCAGCAGGGCGAGTCCGGTGACGGCGACGGCCAGGTCGAGCGGGGTCGGCATGCCGGGTCGGGCGGCGAGTTCCTTGTAGAAGAGGAACAGATAGGCGGCGCAGAAGGCGGCGACAACGGCCAGAAGCCAGTCGACAACGGGAACGTAGGCGCGCGGCGACCGCTTGAATGCCGGGTAGGCGGCAAAGGCGAGGAAGACGGCGAAGGCAAGGTGGATGGCGCGTGATTCGGTGTCGTTGAGGACGAATACGCCGAGCGAGAAAGGTAGCGGCGAGGCGATCCACAACTGGAAGAGCGACCAGGCAAGGGCTACGGCGACCAGTAGCCGGGCGGCGATGCCGGTGGGCTTGCGGCCGCCGGTGTCGGCTTCGGCGACGATCTGCTTGAGCTGCTCCTCGCTCAGCTCATGGACGGTATTTTTTTTGTCTGCTGTTGTCATGCTGCGGTTCTCCGAAGTCCGGGCAGGCTGTAAACGCAGCAAGACGCCAACGGCGTCTTGCTGCGGGGTGTTTCAGCGGCCGGCATCGTCAGGACGCCCGGGCGAAAGCGGCCGCAGGCGGGATTACATCCAGCCCTTTTCCTTGTAGTACTTGACCGCGCCGTTGTGCAGCGGGGCCGACAGGCCGTCCTTGATCATGCTCTTCGGGTCGAGGTTGCCGAAGGCCGGGTGCAGCTTCTTGAACTCCTCGAAGTTCTCGAAGACCGACTTGACCATCGTGTAGACGACTTCGTCCGGCACCTTGGCCGAAGAGACGATGCTGGCGACCACGCCGAAGGTCGTCGTCGGGTTCGGGTTGTTGGCGTACATGCCGCCCGGGATGGTGGCCTTGGCGTAGTACGGATAGCTGGCGATCAGCTTGTCGACACCGGGGCCGGTGACATTGACCAGCTTGGCGCCGCAGGTCGTCGTGACGTCCTGGATGTTGGCAGCTGGGTGGCCGACGACGAAGGCGAAGCCGTCGATCTTGTTGTCGCACAGGGCGGCACCGTGCTCGTCAGGCTTCAGTTCCGAGGTCAGCGAGAAATCGGCGTTCTTCATGTTGATTGCCGGCAGCAGGACTTCCATCGTGGCGCGCTGGCCGGAGCCGGGAACGCCGATGTTGAAGCGCTTGCCCTTGAAATCCTCGAACTTGGCAACGTTGGCTTCCTTGCGCGAAGCGATGGTCAGCGGTTCCGGATGCAGCGCGAAGACGGCACGCAGGTCGCCCATGGCGCCGCTGTCCTTGAACTGGGCCAGACCCTTGACGGCGTTGAACTGGACGTCGGATTGCGAGACGCCGAAGTCGAGTTCGCCGGCCTTGATGGTGTTGACGTTGTAGACCGAGCCGCCGGTGCTTTCGACCGAGCAGCGGATGCCGTGCTTGGCGCGATCCTTGTTCATCAGGCGGCAGATGGCGCCACCCGCTGCGTAATAGACGCCGGTGACGCCGCCGGTACCGATGGTGACGAACTTCTGCTGGGCCTGGGCGGGCGTGGCGCCGAGCGTGCCGACGAGGGCGAGGGCGGTGGCCAGTGCGCTGAGTTTTTTCATGTCTTCTCCTTTTGCGAGGTCGTTCGGTTTAACCGGTGCAGCCGTGATCGGTTGCCGGAGCGCCGTAGTTTAGTCCTCCGGCACGAGGTAAGACAGGTTTTCACAAGGAAGGTGCAGCCGACATTCGGGAAAACCCCATATACCGAATACCTGCAATGCTCCGGACATCACTCGCCCCGCCATCCCTGTCTTTGCCGTCATCCCCGATTTATAATCGCCCCCCATGGTCTCCGTCGTTCATTCCGTCGCTTCGCAAAGCGACTTCGAGCAGTTTCTCGCCACCCTGGTTGCCGGTCTGCCGGCAGAGGAGGCGGCAGCGCTGACGCGTGCCGTCGAGTATGCCTGGGAAGCCTACGGCGACAAGACGCTGGGCAGTGGCGAGCGGATCTGGTCGCATGCCCTGGGCATGGCGGTGATCATTGCCGGCCTCCGGCTCGATGTCGAATCGCGCATGGCCGCGGTGCTCTTCGCGATTCCCGCCATGGAAGAACATGGCGTGGCGCGCATCGAGGAAAAATTCGGCAAGCCGGCGGCGCATCTGGTCGGCGGCATATCCCGGCTGAACAAGCTGCGGCCGATCACCAAGGGGTTCGTCGCTGCCAACATCGAGGCCGGCGAGGTCAATCCGGCGGAGATGAAGGCGCAGGTCGAAGTGCTGCGCAAGATGCTGCTGGCCATGGTCGAGGACATCCGTGTCGTGCTGCTGCGCCTGGCCAGCCGGACGCAGACGCTGCGCTATTACGCGGCCAATCCGGACGACCTGCGCATCCAGGTGGCACGCGAGACACTGGAGCTTTACTCGCCGCTGGCCAACCGCCTGGGTGTCTGGGAACTGAAATGGGAGCTCGAGGACCTGTCCTTCCGCTTCCTGCATCCGGAGACCTACAAGCGCATCGCCAAGATGCTCGACGAGAAGCGCAGCGAGCGCGAGCAGTTCATCGTCGATGCCGTGGCCCGTGTGCGTGGCGAGCTGGCCGCAGCCGGGGTCGGGCATGCCGAGGTCTATGGCCGGCCGAAGCACATCTACAGCATCTGGAACAAGATGCGCAAGAAGGGCGTCGAGTTCTCCGAGGTCTACGACGTGCGTGCCCTGCGCATCATTGTCGATGACCTGAAGGACTGCTACACGGCGCTCGGCATCGTGCACAACCTGTGGTCGCCGATTCCCAAGGAGTTCGACGACTACATCTCGAACCCCAAGGGCAACTACTACCGCTCACTGCATACCGCCGTGCATTGTCCGGACGGGCGCAGCCTGGAAATCCAGATCCGCACCCAGGAGATGCACAAGCACGCCGAGCTCGGGGTCGCTGCCCACTGGCGCTACAAGGAAGGCAGCAAGCGGACGCACGAGGACGAATACGACGAGAAGATCGCCTGGCTGCGCCAGCTGCTGACCTGGAAGGACGAAGTCGCCGACAGTTCGGACTGGGTCAATCACTACAAGCAGGCGGCGCTGGACGAGACGATCTACGTCATCACGCCGCAGGGCAAGGTGGTCGACCTGCCGCAGGGGGCGACGCCGGTCGATTTTGCCTACCGGGTACACACCGATCTCGGCCATCGCTGCCGGGGTGCCAAGGTCGGCGGCCAGCTGGTGCCGCTCAACACGGCGCTGGAGACTGGCCAGGAAGTCGAGATCGTCACTGCCAAACATGGTGGACCATCACGCGACTGGCTCAATCCTTCGCTCGGCTACATCCACACCAAGAGCGCCCGGGTCAAGGTGCGTGCCTGGTTCGCCAACCTGGCCCTGGAAGAGACCCTGGCAGAAGGGCGGGCGCTGGTCGCCAAGGAGTTGCAGCGCGCCGGCCAGACTGGCGCCAACATCGAGGAGCTGGCACACAAGCTCGGTTTTTCGCGTGCCGACGACCTGTACATTGCCGCCGCCCGCGGCGATCTCAATCAGCGGCAGTTCCAGTCGGTGGCCAAGGGCGGCGACCTGCTGGCCGAAACGCAATTGCCCGACGAGGTGGTGGCCAGGCCGAGCAAGCCGGTCGAAGGCAACCAGGGCATCCTGATCGTCGGCGTGGACAAGCTGCTGACCCAGCTCGCACGCTGCTGCAAGCCGGCGCCGCCGGACGAGATCCAGGGTTTCATCACGCGCGGCAAGGGTATTTCCATCCACCGCATGGATTGTCCCAACTTCGCCAACCTGGCCGCACTGCATCCGGAACGCGTCATCGAGACCGACTGGGGTGTGCAGACGACCGGTGTCTTTGCCTGCGACATCATCGTCGATGCGCACGACCGCCAGGGTCTGTTGCGCGACATTTCGGAAATCTTCACGCGCGAGAAGCTCAACGTCGTTGGCGTCAACACCCAGTCGAAACAGGGCAAGGCGCACATGAGCTTCACCGTCGAGATCAACAATCTGCAACACCTGCAGCGCACCCTGACCTTGATCCACGATGTCGAGGGGGTCGTCGGTGTCCGGCGCGCCTGAGCGGAGGCCTCGATGAAGGGAAATCTTGCCGGCGTTGCCCTGATCCTGATCGGTGTCGTCGCCCTGGCCGTCAACCTGGGCTGGCTCGATTTCGATATGGTCGAGCTGCTGCGTACCTGGTGGCCCCTGTTGCCGATCGCACTCGGCATCGGGCTGTTCCTGACGCCCGGTGAGGGCGGCAGGAACTCGCGCTGATTCCGCTCAGACCTGGCTCTTGAGGCGGGCGGCCCGTTCGCGCGGGCTCGGATGGGTGGACAGCCAGGAGGCGTTGCCGCCGCCACTCAGCGTGTCGAGCTTTTCGAGGGCGCTGACGCAGGCCATGGCCGGATAACGGTTGGCGTTCATGAAACCCAGTGCATAGTCGTCGGCCTCACGCTCGTTGGCCTGCGAGTGCTGGGCGGTGATGACCTGGCCGAACAGCTCGCCCAGTTGCGATTCGGCCAGTTCGGCGGCCTTGCCGCCGGTCGCCGCGACGGCGCTCTTCAGCGCGCTGGTGCGCATGGCTGCCTGGATGCGTGCCTTGGTGTGGCCGGATTTGACATGGCCGATCTCGTGGCCGATCACGTAGCGGATCTCGTCGTCGGTGAATTTGTCCATCAGGCCGCTATAGACGCGGATCGTGCCGTTGGCCATGGCGAAGGCGTTGATTTGCGGTGTCAGGTAAACCTTGTAGTCGAGCGCCAGGCCGTCGTAGTTCTCCAGCCCGCGCGTCAGCTTGGTCAGGCGCTTGCCGTACGGATCGTTGCTGCCGGCAACGCGATTGCGGTTGTCGGAATCGGCGGCCATCTGGTCGAAATAGTTGCGCAGCTGGTCGTCGCTCAGGGTTTCGGACTGGAGCAGCGTCTGGCCGGCTTCCAGGGCCTTGCCGAAGTTGAACTGGGCAGCGGCGGTATTGACGACGCTGATGCCGGAAAAAAGCGTCGAGAGCAGTACGAATTGGCGGCGATCCATGAAAGTCCTCATCTTGGTCGGGTGGCTGAAAAATGCGGTTGGCATTATAGGGCCGCCCCGGCCCGGATGGGAAAATCTTCGTCCTGATCAGCCTCAGCCGCCCAGCGTCAGCATCAGTTCGCCCTGGGCGTTGTGCGGTTTGCTGCGCGACGAGCGCCGGCGCTGGTAGACGCCCTGGCCGTTCATGTCCCAGCCCTGCTGATTGTCGGCCAGATAGAACTTGAGGCCTTCGGTGATCACCCGTTTCTTGAGTTTCGGATCGAGGATCGGGAAGGCCAGTTCGATGCGCTTGAAGAAATTGCGCTCCATCCAGTCGGCGCTCGACAGATAGACCTTCTCTTCGCCGCCGGCCAGGAAGTAGAAGATGCGGTGATGTTCGAGGAAGCGACCGATGATCGAGCGTACCCGGATGTTCTCCGACAGTCCGGGCACGCCCGGGCGCAGCGCGCAGACGCCGCGGACGATCAGGTCGACCTCGACGCCGGCCTTCGATGCTTCGTACAGCGCGTTGATGACTTCCGGTTCGAGCAGCGAGTTCATCTTGGCGACGATGCGCCCCTTGCCGCCGGCGCGTGCCGTTTCCGTCTCGGCCTGGATGGCGGCGACAACATTCGGCTGCAGCGTGAAAGGCGCCTGCCACAGGTGTTTCAGCGTCCGCGCCTTGCCCAGGCCGGTCAGTTGCTTGAACACCTCGCTGACGTCGTGGGTGATTTCCTCGTTGGCCGTCATCAGGCCGAAATCGGAGTAGAGGCGGGCGGTGCGCGGGTGGTAGTTGCCGGTGCCGAGATGGGCGTAGCGCTTCAGGCCGCCTTCCTCGCGGCGGACGATCAGCAGCGCCTTGGCGTGCGTCTTGTAGCCGACCACGCCATAGACGACATGGGCGCCGACCTCTTCCAGCTTGGTTGCCCAACTGATGTTGGCCTCCTCGTCGAAGCGTGCCATCAGTTCGACGACGACGGTGACTTCCTTGCCGTTCTGGGCGGCGCGGATCAGCGACTGCATCAGCACCGAGTCGGTGCCGGTGCGGTAGACGGTCATCTTGATCGCCACGACGGCCGGGTCGTTGGCCGCCTGGTTGAGCAGTTCGATGACCGGCGCGAAGGACTGGTAGGGGTGGTGCAGCAGGAGGTCGCCGCGGCGGATGCTGTCGAAAATGTTGGCGCCCTTGCCGACGGCCTTCGGCAGCCCGGGGTTGAACGGCGCGAACTTCATGTCCGGGCGGTCCACCCAGTCCGGCACCTGCATCAGGCGGACCAGGTTCACCGGGCCGTGTACGCGGTAGAGGTCGGCTGCCTTGAGGGCGAACTGGGCGAGCAGGAATTCGGTCATTGCCGGCGAGCAGTTGTCGGCGATCTCGAGGCGGACGGCATCGCCGAAATGGCGATGCGGCAGTTCGCCCTGCAGCTTGGTGCGCAGGTTGGTGACTTCTTCCTCGTCGACGAACAGGTCGGAATTGCGCGTGACGCGGAACTGGTAGCAACCCAGCACGTTCATGCCGGTAAACAGCTCGCCGACGAATTCGTGCAGGATCGACGACAGGAAGACGAAGCCGTATTCGACGCCGGCCAGTTCCTCGGGCAGCCGGATGACCCGCGGCAGCACGCGCGGAGCCTGGACGATGGCGGCATTGGAGCTGCGGCCGAAAGCGTCCTTGCCTTCCAGCTCGACGGCGAAGTTGAGACTCTTGTTCAGCACCTTGGGGAAGGGATGCGACGGGTCGAGTCCGATCGGCGTCAGCACCGGCACCATCTCGCGGATGAAATAATTGCGGATCCATTCGCGCTGCGCCTCGTTCCAGGTCGAGCGGCGCAGGAAGCGGATGTTGCGCTCGGCCAGCGCCGGGAAGATGACGTCGTTGAGATGCTGGTATTGCTCGGTGACGATGGCGTGCGCTTCGGCCGACACCAGGCGGAAAGCCTCCTGCGCGGTCTTGCCGTCAGTGGTGACGATCGGGGCATTGGCACGCACCTGCTCCTTGAGGCCGGCCATGCGGATTTCGAAAAACTCGTCGAGATTGCTCGAGACGATGCACAGGAAGCGCAGGCGCTCGAGCAGCGGCACGCGCTCGTCCTGGGCCTGGGCGAGCACGCGGCGGTTGAAGGCGAGCAGGCCGAGTTCGCGGTTCAGGTAGTTCTCGGTCGGGAAGCGGGGTTGCAGGTAGGGATGGTTCATCGCGCGCTCCATGTAATTTCTCAAGTATAGGCCTCAAGCCCATCATTTTGTTGCGTTCTTGTTTCAGTTGCATGACAGCCAGGCGGGCCTGGCGACCGGCAGGCTGTCCCGGCGCAAGTGACCGGAGCTGACCAGGCGCGAGAGTCTGTTCTATAGTCGTGCTATTGATGGCAAACCATTGGAGAAAGCATGTTCACGGGCATTCTGATCAACAAGGACGAAGCCGGCTACCGCGTGGCGGTCGAGCAGATCGCGCAGGCACTGTTGCCGGAGGGCGACGTCACCGTGCGTGTCGACTGGTCCACGCTCAACTACAAGGACGGCCTGGCGATCACCGGCAAGGGCCCGGTCGTCCGCCGCTTCCCGATGGTGCCGGGCATCGATCTGGCCGGCACCGTCAGCAACAGCCGCCATCCCGACTGGCAGGCCGGCGACCGGGTCGTGCTGAACGGCTGGGGCGTCGGTGAAACGCATTGGGGCGGTCTGGCGCAGATGGCGCGCCTCCGCGGCGACTGGCTGGTACCGCTGCCGGCAGCCTTCACTGCCCGCCAGGCGATGGCCATCGGCACCGCCGGCTACACGGCGATGCTCTGCGTGCTGGCGCTGGAGCGCCACGGCCTGGTCCCGGGCAGCGGCGAGATCCTGGTCACCGGTGCCAACGGCGGCGTCGGCAGCGTCGCCATTGCGCTGCTGGCCCGGCTCGGCTACACCGTCGTCGCCTCCACCGGGCGGCCGGAAGAGGCGGATTACCTGAAGTATCTCGGCGCCAGCGCCATCATCGACCGCAGCGAACTCTCGGCACCCGGCAAGCCGCTCGGCAAGGAACGCTGGGCCGGCGTTGTCGATTCGGTCGGCAGCCACACGCTGGCCAATGCCTGCGCCGGCACCCGGTACCGCGGCGCCGTCGCCGCCTGCGGTCTGGCCCAGGGCATGGATTTTCCGGCCAGCGTTGCCCCCTTCATCCTGCGCGGCGTCACGCTCTACGGCATCGACAGCGTGATGGCGCCGCAGCCGGTGCGCCGCGAAGCCTGGGAACGTCTGGCGCGCGATCTCGATCCGGCGTTGCTCGAAGCGATCACCCATGAAATCGGCCTGGGCGAGGCCATCGCCACCGCCGGCGAGTTGCTGCAGGGCAAGGTGCGCGGCCGCGTGGTGGTTGATGTCAATCGCTGAGGCGGAGGCCACGGCATGCCGATGAGCCGGCTGTTTCCGGCAACCACCTCGTTGCCGGCGGAGGGCTTGCAGCTGGCCGAGCTGATCTCGGCACTCAGCCATGCGCTCGACATTACCGAAGGCCAGCCGCCCGGGCATTGCGTGCGCTGCTGCTGGATCGGCATGCACATCGGCCGGCAGATCGGACTCGACGACAGCGCGCTGTGGGATCTGTACTACACGCTGCTGTTGAAGGATCTCGGCTGCAGCAGCAATGCCGCCCGCATCTGCGAGCTGTACCTGACCGACGATCTCAGCTTCAAGCGCGATTTCAAGACGGTCGGCGACAGTCTGCCGCAGGTGCTCAATTTCGTGCTCAAGCACACCGGGCTGAAAGCCGGACTGGCCGAGCGCTTGCGCAGTGTGCTGACGATCTTCCGAGATGGCAGCGAGATTGCCCATGAACTGATCGCCACGCGCTGTCAGCGCGGTGCCGAGATCGCCCGCCTGCTACGCTTCCCGGAGCGCGTGGCAGCCGGCATCTACAGCCTGGACGAGCATTTCAACGGCCAGGGCAAGCCAGACGGGCTGGCCGGCGAAGCCATTCCGCTGGCGGCGCGGATCGCGCTGCTGGCCCAGGTGGTCGATGTCTTTCACACCGCCGGTGGGGCGCTGGCGGCGCTCGACGAGATTCGCCAGCGCGCCGGAAACTGGTTCGATCCGCAACTGGTCGTGGCTTTCGAGCAGGTGGCGCAGGAGGATGCCTTCTGGGCAATGCTGGCCTCACCGCAAGTCGACGCCGCCATCCTGGCGCTGGAACCCGCGTCGCATGTCGTCGACCTGGACGACGACTACCTCGACGACATCGCCGCTGCCTTCGGTCAGGTGGTCGACTCGAAGAGTCCCTACACCAGCGGCCACAGCGCCCGCGTCGCGCTATACACCGACCTGATCGCCGAGAGCCTGGGCATCTCGCCGGAGCGGCGCCGCTGGCTGAAGCGCGGTGCGCTGCTGCACGACGTCGGCAAGCTCGGCGTCAGCAACAGCGTGCTCGACAAGCCGGGCAAGCTCGATGCCGACGAGTGGGCGGCGGTGCAGGCGCATGCCGCCTACACCGAGGCCATCCTCTCGCGCATCGGCGCCTTCGCCGAACTGGCGCGGGTGTCGGCGGCGCATCACGAGCGCCTCGACGGCAAGGGCTATCCGCGTGGCCTGAAGGCCGACGAGATCTGCCTGGAAACGCGCATCATCACCACCGCCGACATCTTCGACGCGATCACTGCCGAACGTCCCTATCGCGGCGCCATCCCGATCCCGAGGACGCTGGAGATGATGGCCGAGAACCTCGGCACGGCCATCGACGAGCGCTGCTTCGACGCGCTGAAGCAGGCGCTCGACCGACTGCCGCACTGAACTCCCGTAAAATACCGGTTTTCCCGAATTTCCGGCCGCGCCGGGCAAGGCTTCCACCGCATGAACATCACCAGCAAAGTGCCGACCGTCGGCTTCGTCTCCCTCGGTTGCCCGAAGGCCGGCAGCGATGCCGAACTGATCCTGACCCGGCTGCGTGCCGAGGGCTACGAGATCTCGCCCAGCTACGACAATTCCGACCTGGTCATCGTCAATACCTGCGGCTTTATCGATGCCGCCGTCGAGGAGTCGCTCGATGCCATCGGCGAAGCGCTGTCCGAGAACGGTAAGGTCATCGTCACCGGCTGCCTCGGCGCCAAGGGCGACATCGTGCAGACGACGCATCCGTCGGTGCTCGCCGTCACCGGCCCGCACGCGATGGAAGAGGTGATGGGCCACGTGCACCAGCATCTGCCCAAGCCGCACGACCCGTACTCCGATCTGGTGCCGCCGCAGGGCATCCGCCTGACGCCGGACCATTTCGCCTACCTGAAGATTTCCGAAGGCTGCAACCACAGCTGCACCTTCTGCATCATCCCTTCCCTGCGCGGTCCGCTCGTGTCGCGCCCGGTCGGCGACGTGCTGGCCGAGGCCGAGAACCTGGCCCGCGCCGGCGTCAAGGAAATCCTGGTCATTTCGCAGGACACCAGCGCCTACGGCGTCGACGTCAAGTACCGCACGCACTTCTGGGGCGGCCGGCCGGTCAAGACGCGGCTGAAGGAATTGTGCGAGGCGCTGGCGAGCTTCGGCATCTGGGTCCGCCTGCACTATGTCTACCCGTACCCGTCCGTCGACGACGTCATTCCGCTGATGGCCGAAGGCAAGATCCTGCCGTACCTGGATGTGCCCTTCCAGCACGCCAGCCCGAAGATCCTCAAGGCGATGAAGCGCCCGGCCTCGGCCGAGAACACGCTGGAACGCATCGCCAGGTGGCGCGAGATCTGCCCGGAAATCGTCATCCGCTCGACTTTCATCACCGGCTTCCCGGGCGAGACCGACGCGGACTTCGACCAGCTGATCCAGTTCCTCGAGGATGCGCAACTGGACCGCGTCGGCGCCTTCGCCTACTCGCCGGTCGACGGCGCCAAGGCCAATGAACTGGAAGGCCTGCCGCCGGAAGACGTGCGCGAGGATCGCCGGCGCTGGCTGATGCAGGTGCAGGAAGACATCTCGGCCGACAAGCTGGCGGCCAAGATCGACAGCGTCATCGAAGTGCTGGTCGACGAGGTCGACGAGGAAGGCGTCATCGCCCGCTCCAAGGCCGATGCGCCGGAAATCGACGGCCTGGTCTATCTCGACGGCTTCTTCGACGCGGCACCCGGCGATTTCCTGCAGGTCCGCGTCGTCGACGCCGATCACCACGATCTGTACGCCGAGCCGGTCGGCCGGGATTAAACGACCATGGCCCGGCCGCGTCTCGGCATCGCCCTCGGTTCCGGTTCGGCGCGCGGCTGGGCGCACATCGGCGTGCTGCGCGCGCTGCACGAAGCCGGCATCGAGCCGGATGTCGTCTGCGGCACCTCGATCGGTGCCTTCGTCGGGGCCGCTTATGCCTCCGGCGGTCTCGACCAGCTGGAAGCCTGGGTCGGCGGGCTCAGCCGGCGCGACGTGCTCGGCTTCTTCGACGTCAGCCTGGCCGGTGGCCTGATCAAGGGCGCCAGGCTGCTCGATTTCGCCTCGACTTCCTTTCTCGACAATACCTTCGCCGATCTCGACCGGCCCTTCGCCTGCGTTGCCACCGACCTGGCCACCGGCCGCGAAATCTGGCTGCGCGAAGGCTCGGTGGCTGATGCCGTGCGCGCCTCGATCGCGTTGCCCGGGCTGTTCTCGCCGCAACTGCTGGACGAGCGCTTCCTGGTCGATGGCGGCCTGGTCAATCCGGTGCCGGTGTCGCTGTGCCGGGCGCTCGATGCCGAGATCGTCATCGCCGTCGATCTCGGCATGGACATGCTGACCACGTTGCAGCGCCGCAACGGCAAACCGGCGGTGGCCGGCGGCGGCTGGCGCAATGCCGTCGGTCGCTGGTTCGGCGGCGGCGAGGACAAACCGGTGCTGCCGTCGCTGGCCGATGTGGTCAGCAACAGCATCGCCATCATGCAGGGCCGCATCTCGCGTTCGCGCCTGGCCGGCGAACCGGCCGACGTGTTGATCGCGCCACGTCTCGGCCAGCTCAACCTGCTCGACTACCACCGTGCCAGCGAAGCCATTGCCGCCGGTCGCAAGGCGACCGAGCACATGCTGCCGCTGCTGCACTCCCTGCTGGACTGACCATGCGCGATCCGCTGATCGAACAATTGCGCAGCATCGTCGGCAGCGCCCAGGTGCTGAGCGAGACTGCCGACCTGCAGCCCTTCCTCACCGACTGGCGCGGCCGCTTCCGCGGTGCCGCCCGCTGCCTGGTCCGTCCCGGCAACCGCGACGAGGTTGCCGCCGTCGTCCGTGCCTGTGCCACCGCCGGTGTGGCCATCGTGCCGCAGGGCGGCAACACCAGCCTGTGTGGCGCGGCGACACCGGATGCGAGCGGAACAGCAGTGATCGTCAGCCTCGGCCGGCTCAACCGCATCCGCGCCGTCGATCCCCTGAACGACACGATCACCGTCGAAGCCGGCTGTACGCTGGCTGCCGTCCAGGAAGCGGCGCGCGCCGCCGGCCGGCTGTTCCCGCTGGCGCTGGCGTCGGAAGGCACGTGCCAGATCGGCGGCAACCTGTCGACCAATGCCGGCGGCGTCCAGGTGCTGCGCTACGGCAACACCCGCGAACTGACGCTCGGCCTGGAAGTCGTGCTCGCCGACGGCAGCTTGTGGGACGGCCTGCGCGGCCTGCGCAAGGACAACACCGGCTACGACCTGAAGCAGCTCTTCATCGGCGCCGAAGGCACGCTCGGCATCATCACCGCGGCGGTATTGAAGCTGTTCGCGCTGCCGCCGGTACAGACCACCTGCTGGCTCAATGTCGCCTCGCCGGCGGCGGCGGTCGAACTGCTACGCCGGGCAAAGGATGCCTTCGACGCGCAATTGACGGCCTTCGAACTGGTTTCCGAAACGGCGCTCGGCCTGGTGCTGCAGCACATTCCCGGCAGCCAGCGGCCGGCGGCGGTCAGCCCCTGGTACGTGCTGGCCGAGTTTTCCGGCAGCCCGCCGGCGGCGGTCGAAGCCTGGCTGGCCGGTCAGCTGGAAGGGGGCGGTGTCAGCGATGGCACGGTGGCCGCTTCGCAAGCGCAGGCCGCCCGGCTGTGGGCCTTGCGCGAGAACATCTCGGAAGCGCAGAAGATCGAAGGCATCAGCATCAAGCACGACATCGCCGTGCCGGTGTCGAGCATCCCCGAATTCCTCTCCCTGGCCGATGCCGCCCTGGCCGCGGCCTTTCCCGGCATCCGCGTGGTTGCCTTCGGCCATGTCGGCGACGGCAACCTGCACTACAACCTGTCGCAGCCGCTGGCCGCCGACAACGCCGCCTTCATCGCCTGCCAGCCGGCGGTGAACAGGCTGGTGCACGATGCCGTGCACGCGCTGAACGGCTCGATCTCGGCCGAGCACGGCCTCGGCCAGCTGAAGCGCGAGGAAATCCGGCGCTACAAGAACCCGCAGGAAATGGCGCTGATGCGCACCATCAAGCACGCACTCGATCCGCGCGGCCTGATGAATCCGGGCAAGCTGCTGTAAGGCGGCACACGCAACCGGCTGCTCAGCGAGCCGGCACCGCCGTCCGTGCCAGCGTCTTCCACAGCTGTTCGAGCGTCGCCAGCTGGCTCGGTGATTCCAGAGCCGGGTGGCTGGCATACAGCGCAATCACCAGACGCCGGTCGAAGTCGATGTACAGGCTGCTGCCGTGGGCGCCGACCAGGGCCACCCGGTTCGGTTCGCCGCCCAGGTGGATGAAGCCGTAGCGCCGCTCGCTGCCGCGGGCAAGGCCGGGAATCTGGCCGGTGCGCAGGCCGGCCGAGGCGGTCAGCGTCTCGATGAACCAGCCGGGAATGCGGCCGCGGCTGCGGCTGGAGCGCGCATCGAGCAGCAACTGGCCGAGACGGCCGAAGTCGCGCAGCGAAAGCGCCAGTCCGCCGGCCAGCTCGATGCCTTGTTCGTCGGTCATCCAGGCCACCGGATGCTCGGGATTGCTGCGGCTCAGCAGTTGTTCGCAGAACAGCCGGGAGAGCGGCATCTTGTTGCTTTCGGCGAGCAGCCAGGCGAGCAGGTCGTCGTCCGGGCTGGCCGGCAGGGCCGCCAGCTTGCGGTTCTCCATCGGGAAATCCCAGCGCCCGGGCGCCGCCAGCCAGGCGCGGATGTCGATGTCGTTGCCGCCCGTGGTCCACCCGGCCGCTTCGCGCCAGCTGGCCAGTTCCTCGCTGCTCCAGTTGGTGGCGTCGTTGCTGTCGAGCAGGCGTTGCACCGACAGTCGGCGCAGGCCGCTCTGGTTGCTCATGGCCGGCAGGTAGCGGCTCAGCGAACGGTCGGCCGAGAGTTTGCCCTGGGCCACCGAAATGGCTCCGAGCAGGTTGAGGAGGGGGCGGTTGGCCTGCAGCAGCAGGCGCTGGTCGGCGGCCTGCAGACCGTTGCGATAGCGCTCGGCAAGCAGGCGGCCGTTGTGCAGCACGAGCAGCCCGTCGGCCTGCAGGCGGCTGTCGAGCAGGAAGCCCAGGTTGCGTGCCGAACCATCCAGGGGGTCGCTGGCCTTGATCTTGTCCACATCGAGATTGCGCCCGGCGCTGCGCAGCGGCGACGGCTTGCCGGGCGCCAGCAGCAGGGACGGCATGAAGGTGGGGCCGGCCGTCAGCGTCAGGCGCAGATGCTCATCGGCCAGCCAGTTGCCGCGGTCGATCCACTGGCCGATGCGCTGATCGCCGCGCGCCTGTGCCGCGAACCCGCAGGTCTGTGCCAGCGCAGTACTCTGGGTGGCGATCAGCAGTAGCAATGAGCAGGCGCCCAGCCGGCAGTTCATGACATCTTCTCCTTGTGTAGGTCAGCCGGGTGCAGCAGCCGGTCGCCGGCTTCGCGCACCACATCGTTGAGG
>WBUO01000388.1 GCA_008933675.1 Dechloromonas sp. | reverse complement strand
CTGGGCGCTCTTTCTCGCCTGGAGGCAGACGTTGAGCCCTTCACCGGCGAACGGCTGACGGCGGGCGCGACACCCGGCTGATCGCTATCGCCGCGCGCGGTAGATCGAAATCGAGCCGGTCGGCGTGGGAATGATCCTTACCTCTTCGACCGCCTGGAAGCCCGCGTCCGCGAGGATTTCCGGCACGCAGCCCTTGGCGTTGGGCTCGGTATATTCGAACCCGTCGAGCAGCTGAATCTGGCGAAACAGCATGCGCATCAGGAGCGAGCGCTGCTCGCCATAGTCGGCGATGAAGAGGGTGCCGCCGGGCTTCAGGAGCCTGAACATCTGCGCGGCGATCGCTTGCTTGACCTCCATCGAACACTGGTGGAGGACGAGGCTCGAGACGATCTTGTCGCATTGCTGGAGCGCGTCGATGGCGTCGAGTTCGTCGCCCATCGCCTCGAACCATCGGATATCAGCGCCCGCTGCGTCCGCCTTGGCGCGCGCGATCTCGAGCACCGCCGGGTCCGGGTCTCCTTTTCCAACGCCCCGAGCGGTTTGCGCGATTGACCGACAAGATCGACTTCTGGTCGAAACTCGAGGACCGCCTGACCCGCGAACTTGCGATCGACAAGACACTGCACACACCGGTGAATTTCATCGTTCACACCCTGCAGGAGGTGAACGACGGGCTGGCGCACGGGCGCTATTTCTTCATGGACGTCGCGCGCGACGGGATCGCGCTCTACGAATTTGACGATAAGGAATTGCACACGCCGAAGCCGAAGACGCCTGAGCAGGCGTTGGCGATGGCGAAGGAATATTTTGAGGAGTGGATGCCTCAAGCAAACGCATTCTTCAAAATGCATGAGGCAGGACGCGCCGAAGGCGCATTCAAGCAGGCGTCATTCGTTCTTCATCAAGCGGCGGAGAGCCTTTATCATTGCGTCCTGTTGGTATGCACCTTCTACACACCGCATGTGCACAACCTCGGGTTCCTGCGAACGCAGGCGGAACGGATCGATATGCGGTTGGTGGATGCGTGGCCTCGCACGTTGAAGGCTGATCGCACACGCTTCGAGAAGCTGAAGGAGGCTTATGTGAAGGCCCGCTACTCGAAACATTATCGCATCGGCGAGGCGGACCTGCTGTGGCTCGCTGCGCATGTTGAGGAGCTCGGCCGCGCGGTGCATGCGATCTGTTCGGAGCGCGTTGCCGAGTTGGAGGCCCGTATTCCGACGGCCTGATGTGGAGTGGCTACCCTTGGCAGGGCCTTGGGGACGCTCCTTCCTTCGTTCGCGTGACGCCGGGGTGGAAGGGTCCTATTTCGTGTTGCGCTGCAACGCTTGTTATTGATTTGTTCGCTTGTCTATCCTATGTGGGCATCAATCGCACCCGCCCGGCCTCTGTCCGCAAGGATATGCACACTGGGCGGGTCTTTTATTTTGGGCGCCATTGACGCATGACGACGGTCAATGTCACGCGCCTATTCCAAACCGACTCTCACCTACACGCAGCAAATCGCTCACCTCCGGGCAAACGGCATGATCGTTGCCGACGAGCCGGCGGCCGAGGCGTGGCTCCGCCATGTGAGCTACTACCGCTGAGCGCCTACTGGCTCTATTTCGAACATCCGAAGGGACAGGCGGGGCCGCGCTTCCTTCCGGGCACGACATTCGAACGCGTCACCGCCCTCTATGATTTCGATCGGCTACTCCGGCGCCTCTTGATGCGCGGCACCGAGCATGTCGAAGTGGCATTGCGCGGAAGCTGGGCTTATCATCTGGCTGGGCTTGGCGATGGACACAGCTATCTCGACGCCAGTCTTTATAGCGACCGCACCGACTATCACCTTCGCCTCTCGAAACTGGCTGGCGAAGTGGGGCGTTCGAACGAGACCTATATCAAGCATTATCGGCAAAACTACGATCTGCCAGCATTGCCGCCGGTCTGGATGGTCGCAGAAATGATGTCCTTCGGTCACCTTTCGCGCTGGTATTCGAGCCTCGCAGACCGCGCTCTTCGAACGCGCATCGCCGCGCCCCTTGGTCTTCCGGAGACCGTTCTCGTGCCCTTGGTCCGCCATGTGACCGACATCCGTAATATCTGCGCGCATCACGGCCGGCTGTGGAACCGGGGCTTCCTTACGCCTCCGAAGCTCGCGCAAAAGCCCAAATCCCTACAGGCGACCATCGACCAGAATGCCACTCAGGCACCGGCGAAGCTTTACAACGGCATCTGCATGATCGGCCACGTCATCAATACCGTGGCGCCGGACTCGACCTGGCTTGCCGATGTGGCGGCGCACATCGCGACCCATCCCGAGGGCGATATACGATCGATGGGTTTTCCCGCGAACTGGCTGCAGCGGCCACTTTGGCAAGTTTGATGGGCAAGACGACTGGTCGGCTTTGCGCCCAAGCCCGGCCATTCACCGCCAGCGACGCGTGGCCCAAAACCAGTCGTTCGCAAATGGGCCATTATAGCAGTGGCCGGACGTCCGATCTCCCACGAAACCTAACAGCTGCGAGAAACGCCCTTATCTTTGGAACGCGAGAACTTGCCCCATGCCCGTTCGCTGCCCCACCACAGAGCGGCAAACCCGCCAAGCGTGACTCCGCCCAGAATACCCCAGCCATGTGGCCCCAGCGGCAGCATCCCAATCGCGTAGGCGACGACCAGTATCGCCATCCCAATCAGGAACGGTCCGGTGAAACGGCAATGAGTCCGGCCGCACCGTCTGGCGTTCATGATACAAGCCGCACCCATGGAGGCCAGCATGACGGTCCAGATGACCGCGCGGGGCGTAGGTTCCAGCCACATGGCGGCCAGCATGGCTAGGCCGGGAATAGCCCAGAGCCCGACAAGCGTGCGCCAGTTACCCGACCAATCCCCGGCGCCGCTGGCGGGATCGGAACCGCGCGGGCTACTCATGTCATCTCACCGCCGCGACGCGACCGAGCAATCTTATCCTGCACAGCAGGACAGCCTTTTCACATCCCGATCGAATGTCTGCGCAGCCAGCTTCAGTCCTTCGACCGTGGTCAGATAGGGGAAGATCATCTCCGCCAGATCGTCGATCGTGAGGCCGCAGCGGATCGCCATGGCGGCGGTCTGGATACTGTCCGCACCTTCCGGCGCCAAGATATGCGCGCCCAGCAGTTTGCGGGTCCGGCCATCCGCAACCAGCTTGATCAGGCCGCGCGTGTCGCGAGCCGCCAATGCGCGCGGAACATTCTCGAGCGGGAGGGTCGAGGTTCGCGTTGCATATCCTGCCGCGATAGCCTGCGCTTCGGTGAAGCCGACACTGGCTACCTGCGGATCGCTGAATACGACGGCCGGCATGGCCGAATTGTCGTACCGCAGGCTATCGCCGTTCAAGGCGTTCTTGGCGGCGATCTTTGCGCCATAGGCTGCCATGTAAACGAACTGGTCTCGGCCCGTCACATCGCCGGCGGCATAGACGCCGCGCACCGAGGTTCGCATATGGTCATCGACAATGATG
>WBUO01000387.1 GCA_008933675.1 Dechloromonas sp. | reverse complement strand
CTTATGTGCTGACCTATTCTATTGTAATCCTGTTGCCCGTGCGTCCGGCAGCGCATCTCGAATCCATTGCCGCTCCATCGGCGAAAGAGACGATTGGTCCGTTGCTGCTGCTTCACGTAATCTGTTTCCAAGGCCTTTTACCGTATCTCCAGAGCGATAGAAGCGCTCCGAGATTTGAATGGGCACGCCTTGCTCTTCTAAAATCTTCAAAGGTTCAGCACGAAACCATCGTGGTAGTTCTGCTAGAACCAACGAGTAGTCTATCTGGCTTTCGGGAAGATTGATCCGGGCAAACAGTTCAACCACTGCGAAATATTCTGGAAGGCTGAACTCTGCAGCCCGCAGAAATTTAAATACATTGTCGATCTTTTGTGCGTCGCCTTGATAGCTATCAGAATGCCACTGATAAAAAGCTTTCATCGTATGCATCTGGCGAAGTTTGCTGATGTACAGGGCAAGCTGGCGAGGAGAGCCGCAGCCAAATGTGTGCGATTTCGTAACCTTGCAAATAACTTCGCATGTTGCGGCGAGGTTATCGAAACTAGGTCTTCCGCTCCACGCGATTGGAGCGCGCGCACGAGTAGCTGCTCCGGTTGCGGCTCGCAAGCCTACGAGCGTCTCCACGCCAAGTCCCGAAAATCGCCTAATTTGAGCAGGGTCCAAACCAACCCTTTCGGCCATATCCGCCAAGCGATCTGAAACGGCCGGGGATATATCGCCTTCGTCCATGTGCACTACAAACTCATCAGGTGCATCATCTAGGTCTCCGAATAGCGGCGCTGCCACTTCCACATCTTCGCGCCCCGGCGGTTCGTGAAAGAGATACACCTGCCCAACGTGGTGCTTGCCAAGGCGGCCAGCTCTTCCTCTGATGTTAGAGAAGGTGAAAAAGTCATAAGGGCGGTTGGCGATGGTCTTGTCATAAATGAGGACCGATTTTGCGACTGTGTTCACCCCCTCAATCAACGTTGAAGTACAGATAAGTACCGGAATTTTTCTTTCATTAAAAAGGGTTACAAAGCGAGATGCTAGGGCGCGAGGGATTCGACCGTGGTGAATGCCAATGCCCGATGCTACAGCTTCACTTAATTCCCACCGTCCTCCATAGTTTTCGACCATCCATCGGGATAAAGCTGCTCCATTCCCGAGCTTTACGCCCTGCTCGACGATTTCCCCGGCTAGCTTGTTTGCCTTGTCGGGCGAAGAGACAAAGACCAGCGCTGGCCAGTTGGTTTCTGAGGCGATTTCTTTGTGAAGCCTAGAGTCTTTGTCCGGCACAGATTTTAAGTCAATTGTATCAACAGCAACAGTTGAAAATCGGGTTCTAAGAAATTCGAATCGCCATCTACTATCATCTGAAGCAAAAACTCCATCGATGTTTGGTCCGAGAAAGAAGAACTGCTTAGATTTACCTAAAAGTTTGTAGACAGCTGCATTTAGTGTCACTGCACGTTCATCTCTTCGGTTTGGATCAAGTTTATAAAACTCGTCAACCACGACCAGGTCCAACGTGCCGAGGTCATCACGATTTATCAGGCGCTCTTGCGTACCAAGAAATATGACTCGATCCTTCTCTTCCCTTTCGGAATGATGCATCAAAACGTCAAATTCATTTCCGAATCTAGTTATAAGTCGACGTCTGAATTCATCTAAAAGCGCGATCGTAGGCAAAACTATGGCTACTCGAGAAAATCTCCTTTGATATAATAGAGCATCTATAAGAATACTTTTACCAAAACTTGTTGGTGCGCTGAGTATGAGATTCTTTCCAGCCGACAGTGTATGGAGAGCAGATAACTGTTCCCGGTGTAAAGTTAGCCCAAGTCCAGGAATTGTGGCGCGCTCCGCCGCTAACTCATCGCGAGCTGACGCGGCTGCTCGGTCAACGTAATTCCATAGCCCAACCGAGCGAGCCAGTGCGCTAAAGGCTTCTCGGAAAGACTGTAATTCCGCGCGTTGAGAGATCAGGTCAGCTAAGCGCGGCACCACAGCTAAAAGCTCAGGATCGTCCGCTGGAGAATTTTGAATTCTCAGAGACGCATCTTGGAGGATCGAAAATACCTCGCTCTTGAGTTCGAACTCGCTCTTCGAAGCTAGGCCTGGCCAGTTCGTCTCGGCGATACTCATTGTAAGCCCTTCAGGCGCGCGTCAAAGGATTCTACGAAATCCTTTTTGCTGAGCAACGGGACGTAGGCCAGAACCAGCTTGAGCTTAGCAGGCAAGCCGCTATCGATAAGCCTCTGTTCTAGCTCCTCAAGCTCGGTAATTGCTGCATTTATATAAGTCTGATCATGCTGGGTCGCTGCGGCTACCGCTTTGCTGTCGCACAATATCCCTACCGCGAAGACCGCATTTTTTATTAGAGTGTCTAGGCTTTCCTGTTTGCTGAAGATTTGCATAATTTCGTCGTACCGGGGTGTGCTCTTGGGAATTTGTGGCCCAAGGAGCAGTTTTTGATTGGACAGAAACCCTCCCTCGATGTGCTGCTTGATTGACTTAATCGCGTCGCCGATCGCAGAGGCGCCCGACTTGTAAAGCTTTGATTCTCCGAGCCATATTTGAATTGAACCATCTTTCGGAAATTTTACATGAACCATGTCAAAAGCTTTCACGACATCGTTCGAAGCCGACTTGTAGAAAACTCTTGGAGAAATCGGAATCGTTCCGAAGAAATCTCGACAAATTGCGTGAAGTGCAATCTCTCCTGCCTCTCCTCGAGAAGCGTATTTGGAACTCGTATATACTCTCACGGCTGCTTGATTCAGTTTGATCAGCACGTTCCCGTGATCGATACGTAGTTCCTCCTCTGGGAGGGCGTAGTCTGGGAGCCATTCCGCTAAGTGGAAGGCAAATTGTTGACAACGCCACGCGCTCAGTTCGAACCCAGCGCAATACAGGCGTGGGTAAGGATTCTCGGATTTTTGATGCAATCGCTTTAGAAAACGTTGCGGCTTCTGTTCGTAGACGCTCAACCACACCCCCTTGCTCTTTCAACAAAGGCACAAGAATGATGGTTTGGCTAGAGGCATTGATCACATTGACGTCGCGTTGGAAGTATCTCGATTGTAGATAATTCAGAATGTTCCTTAAATGTTCTTATGTCAACACGTTAGAACAAATCATAAACAAAACTCTTTCCTACATTCCTCCGCTACGTCATAGCCTGTCCGGTTTGACGGACAGGAGGGCCTATCATGCAGAACCGGACACCGATCGCGGCGGAGGCGCGGCCGCCGCTGCCCGACTTTACGCCGGTGCCGCGCAAGTACCGGCACGATGGGTGGACGCCCGAGCGGCAGCGGGCGTTTATCGCGGCGCTTGCCGATACGGGGTCGGTCAGCCGGGCCGCCGCCATGGTCAATATGGCGCAGGCGAATTGCTATACGCTGCGGCGCGCGCCCGGCGCGGAGAGCTTTCGGCGGGCGTGGGAGGCGGCGCTCGATTTCGGGGTCGCGCGGTTGAAGGATATTGCGTTCGAACGCGCGATC
>WBUO01000038.1 GCA_008933675.1 Dechloromonas sp. | reverse complement strand
CCCTTGCGCTGACCGGAATAAACGGTGATGCCGACGCCCTTGTCGCGATTGAACTCGATCGTCTCCACCTCGTCGCAGCGGACACCGACTGTCTGGCCGAAGCCTCCGGAAACATCAACCTCGCAGGCCGTCGCGCCGTTGCGGCTGGCGTGGCCGAGGACATCGGCAGCCAGTTGCTGGAGGGTGGCGAAGGAATAGGAGAAGGCGGCAGTATCGGGCATGGAGGCGGCGTCGAAGCGGGAAAGCCGCTATCATAGCAGCCCGCTCCAGCCAGCCCGCGAACACCCATGGAAGAAGAAGATTTCACCGAAAGCACCGGCCGCCCGTCGAAAACCAAGCAGAAGGAGGCGATGCACGAGTTGCGCGACCTCGGCGCCGAACTGGTCGAGCTTTCGGTCGGCCAGCTGAAGCGCATCAACCTGCCGGAAAACATCTACGAAACCGTGCGCGAATGCCAGAAAATCACCGCCCATGGCGCCCGCCGGCGACAGATCCAGTATCTCGGCAAGCTGATGCGCAGCGTCGACGATGCACCGATCCGCGCCGGCCTGGCGCTGCTGCGCGGCGAATCGGCAGCCGAGACGGCACGCCTGCACCGACTGGAGCGTTTCCGCACGCGTCTGCTCGAAGATGAGGGTTTTTTGAGCGAAATCGCCGCCCTGTGGCCGCAGGCCGATCTGCAGCAACTACGCCAGCTGCGCCGCAACGCGCTGAAGGAGCAGGAGACGAACAAGCCGCCGAAGAATTTCCGCGCCATCTTCCAGATCCTGCAGGAACTCGACAAGGAAGGAACACCCGATGCCGGCGAATGACGAATTGAAAGTCGGCCTGGTCTCGATCAGCGATCGCGCCTCGACCGGCATTTACGAAGACAAGGGCATCCCGGCCCTGGAGGAGTGGCTGGGCTCTGCGCTGATCTCGCCCTGGCAGGCCGCAACCCGGCTGATCGCCGACGACCGGAGCAGCATCGAACAGACACTGATCGAGCTGGTCGACGTCTGCGGGTGCCATCTGGTACTGACCACCGGCGGCACCGGACCGGCACTGCGCGACGTCACCCCGGAAGCCACGCTGGCCGTCGCCGACAAGGAAATGCCCGGCTTCGGCGAGGAAATGCGACGCATCAGCCTGAACTTCGTCCCGACGGCGATCCTCTCACGCCAGGTCGCGGTGATCCGCAAGCAGGCACTGATCATCAACCTGCCCGGCCAGCCGAAGTCGATCAAGGAAACGCTGGAAGGCGTGCGCAATGCGGCCGGCGAAGTCACCCACGTCGGCATCTTTGCCGCCGTACCCTACTGCCTCGACCTGATCGGCGCCCCCTACGCCGAAACCGATCCTGCCGTGATCAAGGCTTTCCGGCCAAAGACGGCCATCCGCCCGCCACGCACCTGATCCCCGCCACATCAGCCAAGCCGGCTGAGGTGGTAACGGGCCAGTTCGTAGTCCGCCGTCTGTTCGACCAGCGCCGCCGGCGACAACAGGCAGCGCCGCCCTTCGATGCTGCACTCCAGGCTTTCCTGCAGGTCGAAGCTGGCCGGCGGCAAAACCACCTGCACCTCGCCCGGCTCACCGCGGTTTTCCAGCAGCAAACCCGGCGTTCCCGAAACAGCGGCATAGGACGACGCGGCGCGCACCTTCAGTTCCACCGAATAGGCCTGCCGGGCGAGCGTCTCGATGCCGACCTGGCCTTCGCTGTCGCTGGCCCTGTGGTAGCGGCGAACGATGCCGAGCAGCCAGTTGTCGCCGCCCTCCGGCTGCAAGGCCAGCAAGGCTCCGACACGCAGCCAGTCGGTCGTGATGTTGCCGACGACGGCACCGAAGCCGCCACGGCTGACGTTGTCGACAACCCAGCTCTCCATCTGCAGGCCGGCCGGCCGGCCGCCAAACTCGCCGGAAAAAGCGACGAAGGCATTGACCAGGCCGTTGAGGACCGACATCCGGTGCTTGACGCGATGCCGGTCGTGCCGACGCTGAGGCGGCACCGGCGCCAGATAGGCGACGAGATGACGCAACACCGGAATCAGCGTGCGGCTGTAGTACTGCCCGCCGAGATTGATCCCGGCCGGCACGTCATCGCCGCGCTCCAGGCCATGCAATAGCTCGCAAAGACCGGCATGGGCACTCCCCGGCTTGAAGAAACGCTGGCTCGCCTGGGCCGCCGCCGGCATGCGCGCCAGCCGCAGCGGCGGCTGGGCCAGCTTCAGGTCCACCCAGTACACGCAATCATGCTGAACTTCGGCCGTGAAGATGAAACCGGGCAGGAAATGCTCGATCAGGCGCTCGGCCAGCTCGATTTCCAGCGGCAGCAGGCTATCCATCGAGGCCGCCTGGAAGATCATCGCCTTCTGGTATTCCTGCGCCGGCGAACTGACGCCAGCGCTGCGCCCCAGCTGCACGCCGCGCGCCGCGACACCGGCACCATCGGCAAACAGCAGAGCACGCCCCATCGTCGCCCACAATTCGTTGGCCGACGGCCCATAGTGGAACTGCTCCCATTTCAGCACCGCCGCCAGGGCGGCAATCAGGCGGGCGCAGATGGCCGGCACCGCGTTCTTCAGCGCCTCGGCAGGCTTGCCGCCGGCCGCCAGCGCATCCAGGCAGCGCTCATAGGTCGCCGCCAGCAGCACCCAGAAGCCATGGCTGATCGACCACAGCCGCTTTTCCTCGGCCCGCGACAGACGTGCGGTATGCAGATAATCGCGGCACAGGCGCCGGAGATGGGGCTGCGCCGCCTCATCCAGCAGCAGCACGGCCTCGTAGAGACGATCGACGGTCAGCGTATCGGCGGCCTGCGCCGACTCCAGCCAGCCGACGATCTCATCCACCGCCCGGAAGGCATTGTCTTTCGGCAAGCCGCCAACAATCCGCTTCAATTCATGGGCATCGGCAAGCGGATGCAAATCCTTCCTGCCGAAGATGCCACCGAGACCCCCCGCCTGATTCAACACACCGCCTCCGCTCGCCTGTTCTTGTCGGCGTAGTTTAGCCCCGGATTTGCCATTTCGCTGCAGCCACGCGGACGGGATGTAGAATCTCCGCTTTCGACCGATCGGCAATCACCCATGCAGCAATACCTGGACCTCATGCGTCACGTGCTGGACAACGGCCACGACAAATCCGACCGCACCGGCACCGGCACGCGCTCCGTGTTCGGCTGGCAGATGCGTTTCGACCTTGCCCAGGGATTTCCGGCACTGACCACCAAGAAGCTGCACCTGAAATCGATCATCCACGAACTGCTGTGGTTCCTTCAGGGCGACACCAACATCAAGTACCTGCAGGAACACGGCGTCCGCATCTGGGACGAATGGGCCGACGAGCAGGGCGACCTCGGGCCGGTCTATGGCAAGCAGTGGCGCCGCTGGGAAACCCCGGACGGCCGCCTGATCGACCAGATCACGCAACTGGTCGACAGCCTCAAGCACAATCCCGATTCGCGCCGCCACATCGTCTCCGCCTGGAATCCGGGCGACGTGGACAACATGGCTTTGCCACCCTGCCACTGCCTGTTCCAGTTCTACGTCGCCAACGGCAAGCTGTCCTGCCAGCTCTACCAGCGCAGTGCCGACATCTTCCTCGGCGTGCCCTTCAACATCGCCTCCTATGCGCTGCTTACCCTGATGCTGGCCCAGGTTTGCGGCTATCGGCCCGGCGAGTTCGTGCACACTTTCGGCGACGCGCACCTCTACTCGAATCACTTCGAACAGGCGCGCCTTCAGCTGAGCCGGGAACCGCGACCGCTACCGACGATGTGGATCAATCCGCAGGTGCGGGACATATTCGCCTTCCGCTTCGAGGATTTTCGCCTCGAGGGCTACGACCCGCACCCGCACATCGCCGCCCCGGTCGCCGTCTGAGCCATGATTCTCGGTGGCGATCTCGGCGGCACCAAGACGCTGCTGGCGCTTGCCGAACCGATGGATGGCGGGCTCCGCATCGTCCGCCGGCAACGCTACGTCAGCGGCGACCATGCTGATTTCGACAGTCTGCTCGCCGACTTCCTGCACGACGCCCCGGCTGTCACATCCGCCTGCTTCGGACTGGCCGGGCCGACCGACGGGCACAGCGCCAGGCTGACCTATCTGCCCTGGCAGCTCGCCGCCGCTGCCATCAGCCGTCGCTTCGGAATTGGTCGCGTGACCCTGAGCAACGACTTCGCCGCCGCGGCGCACGGCCTGCCCCTGGTCGCGCCGGAGGAAATTCGCAGCCTGCATCCCGGGCAAACACTCGCCGGGGCCCCGCGCATCATCCTCGGGGCCGGCACCGGTCTCGGCGTCGCCGGGCTGGTCCCGCAGGGCGACGGCTATCGTGTCGTCCCCGGTGAAGGCGGGCACCTCGGTTTCGCGCCGCAGACATCGGTTCAGGGCGAGCTGTGGTGCTGGCTGCATGAACAGACGGACCGCGTGACAACCGAGGACATCGTTTCCGGTCCGGGTCTGGCCAGGGTTTACCGATTCCTTGGCGGGCCCGGGGAGCCGGCGGAAAACATCGGTCAGGCCGCCATCGCCGGCAGCGATCCGCGCGCCACGCAAGCCGTTCAGCTCTGGCTGGCCTGCTATGGCGCCTTTGCCGGCGACCTGGCGCTGCACTGGCTGGCCCGCGGCGGCATCTACCTGGCCGGCGGCATGGCTGCCCGGCTGATGCCCCACGTCGACTGCAGCCCCTTCATCAACGCCTTCCTCGACAAGCGGGAACATGCCGGACTCGCTGCCGAGATGCCCGTCCACCTGGTCACCGCCGAGGATCTCGGTTTGCGCGGCGCCCTGGCGATCGCCGCCGGCGGGACAGCGGATTAACCCGACGCCCAGGCAGTCAGGCAGGAGCCAGCACGACCGCGGCCAGCGGCGGCAAAGTGAGGCAAAGGCTGGCTGGCCGGCTCATCCAAGCCCCTTCAGACGCGACAATCGCCCCGGCATTGCCGAGATTGCTGCCCGCATACCAGACCGAATCGCTGTTGAGGATTTCGCCATAGGGGCCGGCCTGCGGCACACCGATGCGATAGCCGGTGAGCGGCGCCGGCGTGAAGTTCATGGCAATGACGACGAAACTGCCGTCCCGTCCCCGGCGCAACCAGCAAAGCACCGAGTGCTCGCTGTCGTGGCAGTCGATCCATTCGAAACCGTCAGCGGCAAAATCCCGCGAATGCAAGGCCGGCAGGTCGCGATAGAGACGGTTGAGGTCGGCTGACAGGCGTTGCAAGCCCTGGTGTGCCGGTTCGGCCAACAGCCCCCAGTCGAGTTCGCGGGCTTCCGACCATTCGCGCAGCTGACCGAATTCGCCGCCCATGAAACCCAGCTTCTTGCCCGGCGTCAGCGCCTGCCAGGCCAGCAGCAGGCGCAGGTTGGCGTAACGCTGCCAGTCGTCACCGGGCATCTTGCCAAGCAGCGAGCCCTTGCCGTGCACCACCTCGTCGTGCGACAGCGGCAGCACGAAGTTCTCGCTGTAGGCATACATCTGGCCAAAGGTCAGCTCGTCGTGATGCCAGCGGCGGTGGATCGGATCACGGTGGAAATAGCGCAGGCTGTCGTTCATCCAGCCCATGTTCCATTTCATCGAGAAGCCGAGGCCGCCGACATAGGTCGGCCGCGACACCTGCGGCCAGGCGGTGGATTCCTCGGCGATGGTCAGGGCGCCGGGAAATTCGCCGTGCACCATGGCGTTGAGCGCCTGCAGGAAATCGATGGCTTCCAGGTTCTCCCGCCCGCCATGTTTGTTGGGCAGCCATTCACCAGCCTTTCGCGAGTAGTCGAGATAGAGCATGGAGGCAACGGCATCGACGCGCAGGCCGTCGAAATGGAACTCGGACAGCCACCAGTGGGCCGATGAAAGCAGGAAGCTCCTGACCTCGTGCCGACCGTAGTTGAAGATATGCGTCCCCCAGTCGGCGTGCAGGCCGAGACGCGGGTCTTCATGCTCGTACAGGGCGGTGCCGTCGTAGCGGGCGAGCGCCCAGGCATCCTGCGGAAAATGACCAGGCACCCAGTCGAGCAGCACGCCGAGGCCGGCCTGGTGGCAGGCATCGACGAAGAAGCGCAGGTCGTCCGGCGAGCCGTAACGGGCCGTTGGGGCGAAATAGCCGGTGGTCTGGTAGCCCCAGGATTCGTCGAGCGGATGCTCGGTGATCGGTAGCAATTCGAGGTGGGTGTAGCCCTGCTCGACGGCGTAGGGAATCAGCCGTTCGGCCAGTTCGCGCCACAGATAGGGCTGGCCGTCTGGATGGCGCATCCACGAACCGGCATGCACTTCGTAGATATTGACCGGTGCCTGCTGCCAGTCCCAGTCAGCGCGGCGGCGCAGCCAGTCGGCGTCGCCCCACAGATGCGAGGAAGGCGGCACGATGTAGGCGGCAGAGCCAGGACGCAACTCGAAACCGCGGGCGTAGGGATCGGCCTTCAGCAGCGCCACGCCGCCGGCCGGCGGCGTGATGGCGAAGCGGTAGAGGTTGTGTGGCTGCGCTTCCGTCACGTGCACTTCCCAGATACCGGAAGCCCCCAGCGAGCGCATGGGATGCGCCGCCGGCTGCCAGCCGTTGAAGTCGCCGACGACGGCCACCTGGCGGGCATTCGGCGCCCAGACGCGGAAGGTGGTGCCCGTGTCACCAGGATGCGCACCGAGCAGCCGGTAGGCCTGGATGTTGCGGCCCTCATTGAACAGGTAAAGCGCGTCGGAATGCTGCATGGGGTCCCCCTGGAGCAGTATCATAGGTTAAAACAGTGACCAGGGAGGTCCGCCATGTCCCTCAGCACAAGCTGTCCCCATCAGCCTTATTGCGAGATGCGCGATCAGACCGACATGCGTTTCATCAGCCAGCTGACGCGCAACACCTTCGCCATCATCCTGGCCGGGGGCCGCGGCACCCGGCTGAAGCAGCTGACCGACTTCCGTTCGAAGCCCGCGGTGCCGTTCGCCGGCAAGTTCCGCATCCTCGATTTCACGCTCTCCAACTGCGTCAATTCCGGCATCCGCAAGATCGGTGTGGCCACGCAGTACAAGGCGCACAGCCTGATCCGCCACATCCAGCGCGGCTGGAGTTTTCTCGACGGGCGCTTCGACGAGTTCATCCAGTTGCTGCCGGCCCAGCAGCAGATCGACGAAAACCAGTGGTACCAGGGTACCGCCGACGCCGTCTTCCAGAATCTCAATTTCCTCCGCCGTTACCAGCCGGAGCATGTATTGATCGTCGCCGGCGACCACATCTACAAGATGGATTACGGCCGCATGCTGGCCAGCCACGTCAAGCAGCGGGCCGACATGAGCGTCGCCTGCATCGACGTGCCGCTGGACGAGGCGCGCGAGTTCGGTGTCATGGGCATCGACGGCGAAGGCCGGGTGATCGATTTCGTCGAGAAGCCGCAAAACCCGCCAGCCATTCCCGGCCAGCCGGAGCGGGCGCTGGCCTCGATGGGCGTCTACATCTTCAACGCCCGCTTCCTTTTCGAGCAACTGGAGCGCGACGCGCTGACCAAGGGCTCCAGCCGCGACTTCGGCAAGGACATCATTCCCTACATCGTCCCGCGCTACCGGGTTTTCGCCCACCGCTTCGCCGATTCCTGCGTCGGCAGCGATCATCACCAGCCCTACTGGCGTGACGTCGGCACCATCGACGCCTACTGGGAGGCGAACATGGAAATGACCAAGGTGACGCCGGAACTCAATCTCTACGACAAGGATTGGCCGATCTGGACTTACCAGGAACAGTTGCCGCCAGCCAAGTTCGTCTTCGATGACGAGGATCGCCGTGGTGTCGCCATCGACTCGCTGATTTCCGGCGGCTGCATCATCTCCGGCGCCAAGGTCCGCCGCTCGCTGCTCTTTTCCAGTGTTCACGTGCACAGCTGGGCCAGCGTCGAGGACTCAGTGATCCTGCCCGGGGTGGACGTCGCCCGGCACGCCGTGCTCAAACGCTGCGTCATCGACAAGCGCTGCCGCATCCCGGAAGGCATGCAGATCGGTGTCGATATCGAAGCCGACCGCCAACGCTTCCACGTCAGCTCCGGCGGCATCGTCCTGATCACCCCGGAGATGCTGGGCCAGGGCGCCGCTGAGCACTAGCCATGGTCACCGCAACCGGCGGCTCGGCGCTTACCGGGAACACTCGCTGATGGCTGATCTCGCCTTCCTCTGGCACATGCACCAGCCGGACTACCGGCACCCGGACAGTGGCGAATTCCTGCTGCCCTGGGTGTTCCTGCACGCCATCAAGGATTACACCGACATGGCGGCGCACCTCGAGCGTCACCCGACGATCCGCTGCACGGTCAATTTCGTACCGGTGCTGCTCGACCAGATCGAAGATTACGCAACGCAGTTCGCCGACCGCCAGTGGCGCGACCCGCTGCTGCGCATCGCTGCCGCCCCCGACGGCGACAGCCTGTCGACAGCCGACCGCGACTGGCTGCTCGACATGGCTTTCCGCTGCCACGCGCCGACGATGCTCGAACCCTTCGCCCCCTACCGGCGCCTGCGCGACCTGCTCAGTTTTGTGCACGACCACGACGGCCACGGCATGAGCTACCTGTCCGGCACCTTCTATTCCGACCTCGCCACCTGGTACCTGCTGGCCTGGAGCGGCGAGAGCCTGCGCCGCAACGGCCAGGCCGTCCCGTTGCTGATGGCCAGGGGCGGCAATTTCTCCGCCGCCGAACGTCAGACGCTGCTGGCCGAACTCGGCGCCGCCGTCGCCGACCTGATCCCGCGCTACCGCAAGCTGGCCGACAGCGGCCAGATCGAACTCAGCTGCACCCCGGCCAATCATCCGCTGGCGCCACTGCTGCTCGATTTCCGCAGTGCCCGCGAAGCCCTGCCGGAGTGCCTCCTGCCCGCCGCGCCGGAATATCCCGGCGGACGTTCGCGCGTCGCCGAACATCTTGCCGATGCCAGCGGCAGCCACGCCCGGCGCTTCGGCAAACCACCCGCCGGCCTGTGGCCGGCCGAGGGCGCATTATCCGCTGCCTTCCTGCAGCAGATCGCCGACGCCGGCTTTGCCTGGACGGCGAGCAGCCATGGCGTGCTGCGCCATTCGGCCGGCAATGACGCCCGTACGACCACGCCCTGGCTGCCCCCCGAAGGCACGACCGGCGACATCCTGCTGTTCTTCCGCAACGAGCGGCTGTCCGACCTGATCGGCTTCGAGTACGCCAAATGGCACGGCCGCGATGCTGCCCAGCACTTCATGACGGAGCTGAAGGCGATCCACCTGCAGGATGCCGACAACCTGATACCGGTCTTCCTCGACGGCGAAAACGCCTGGGAGTACTACCCCTACAACGCCTGGTACTTCTTCTCCGACCTCTACGACGCGCTGGAAAAGAACCCGGCCATCCGCACCGTCACGCTGTCCGAGGCGGCGGTCCGCCAGCGGGCGCGCAGCCCGCGCCTGCCGCGGCTGACGGCCGGCAGCTGGGTCTACGGCACGCTGTCCACCTGGATCGGCCATGCCGACAAGAACCGCGCCTGGGAAATGCTCTGCGACGCCAAACAGTGCGCCGACCGCGCCCTCGACAGCGGACGCCTCGACGCCGATGCCCGGCGCGAGGTCGAACGCCGCCTGGCCGTCTGCGAAAGCTCCGACTGGTTCTGGTGGCTGGGCGACTACAACTCGCCGGAATCGGTAGCCAGCTTCGACCGCCTGTTCCGCCAGAATCTCCAGTCCCTTTATCGCCTGCTCGGCCTGCCGACACCAGCCAGCCTCGACCACCCGATCAGCAAGGGCGGCGGCGAACCGGAAAGCGGCGGCACCATGCGCCGCGCCAACTGAAAGCCTCCACCATGAGCCCCCCCGTCACCCTGCTCCTCGGCGTGCACGCCCACCAGCCGGTCGGCAACTTCCCGGAAGTCATCGAGGATGCGCACCAGCGCTGCTACAAGCCCTTTCTCGAAACCCTGCACGCCTACCCCGATTTCCGCTTCGCCGCCCACTTCTCCGGCTGGCTGCTCGACTGGCTGCGCGAGCGCCACCCCGTCGACATGGAACGGCTGGCGGTCATGGTCCGCCGCGGCCAGGTCGAGCTGTTCAGTTCCGGCGACACCGAGCCGGTGCTGGCCGCCATCCCGCAGCGCGACCGGGTCGGCCAGCTGCGCACCCTGAACGACAAGCTGGCAGCATGGACCGGCGTCCGCCCGAGCGGGGCCTGGCTGACCGAACGCGTCTGGGAATCGTCGGTCGTGCCGTCGCTGGCCGAGACCGGCATCGGCTACGTCACCGTCGACGACTACCATTTCTTCTGCACCGGCAAGACGGCCAGCGAACTGGACGGCTACTTCAGCACCGAGGAAAGCGGCACCCGTCTCGACCTCTTCCCCATTTCGGAAGCGCTGCGCTATCGCCTGCCCTTCTCGCCGGCGCACGAAGTGATCGCTTACCTCGAAGCCCTGGCCGAGCAGCAGCAGAGCGCCGCCATCTATTTCGACGACATCGAGAAGTTCGGCATCTGGCCGGAAACCTACGACTGGGTGTACCACCGCGGCTGGCTGAAGGCGCTGATCGAAGGCGTGCTCGCCAGCCCGAAAATCCGCACCGCCACCTACGCCGATTTCCATGCGCAGCAGGCAACACGCGGCGTCGTCTACCTGCCGACCACCTCGTACAGCGAGATGAACGAATGGACGCTGCCGATGCCGGCCGCCGGGCTCTACGCCGACCTGCTGGCCAGCGAGAAGGCCGCCGGTCGTGGCGACCGCCACCGGCCCTTCCTGCGCGGCGGCATCTGGCGCAACTTCCTGAGCCGCTACCCGGAGGCCAACTGGCTGCACAAACGCATGCTCGGCCTTTCCACCCGCCTGGCCTCCCTCGCCGAGCCGCCGCCCGAACTGACCGCCGCGCTGTACCGTGCCCAGGCCAACGACGCTTACTGGCACGGCCTGTTCGGCGGACTCTACCTGCCCCACCTACGGCGTGCTGTATGGAACAACCTGGTCACCCTGGAAGCCGGCCTCGACCGGCTGCAGGCGCGCCCTCCGGTGCAGGCCGCCGATATCGACCTCGACGGCTGCACGGAGTTCTTCGCCCACTCCGCCGAACTGCAGGTGGTCGTGCGCGGCGACGGCCTGGCGGCCGCCCACGAGCTGAGCAGCTACCGTCTTGCCCACAATTTCGGCGACAGCCTGCGCCGCTACCACGAGCATTACCACGATCGCATCGCCGGCGGCCCGCGCGAGCATCAGGGCGAAGGCATTGCCTCGGCCCACGACATCGTCCGCTTCAAGCATCCGGTCGACGCTGCCGACATCGTGCCCGACAGCCTGCCGCGGGCACTGTTCATCGACAGCCTCGCCACCACCCCGATCACCGATTACGAGAGCACGGGCCGGAGCGACCTCGGCTTCGTCCGCCCCGGCATCAGCAAGCGCTACGAGGTCGACGGCAACCGGCTGACCGCCGACTGGCAGTTCTCCGGTCTCGCCGGGCAGTCGTTCGCCACCGTGCTCAACCTGGCGATGCCCAGTTGCGATGGCTTCCTCGGCCGCTACGTGCTGGCTGACGGCAGCATTCCGGCCGGCTTCGGTCAGCCCCTCGATCTGCAGCCGGCCGGGTGCCTGACGCTGGAGGACGGCGTGCTGGGCGGTCGTCTGAAACTGCAAGCTTCACTGGCCGGCGCGATAAAATGCCGGCCTCATCAAACGGTTTCCCAATCCGAGGCCGGCTTTGAGAAAATCATGCAATCGGCCGAAGTGCAGCTGTCCTGGATCATTCCCGACGACAATTGCCGCCTGCACCTGCAATTAACCCTGGAATCCACCCAGCCATGACCGGAACCGTCTACCAGATCGAAGTCAATCCGCAGATTCCGGAGCGGCTGGAACGCCTCGAGGAACTGGCCGGCAATCTCTGGTACAGCTGGGACCGGCCGACGCAGGGGCTGTTCGCCAGCCTGTCGCACCCGCTGTGGTCGGCGACCAATCACAACCCCAAGGCCTTCCTCAAGCGCGCCGACCAGAAAAGCCTCGAGGCGACGGCCGAGAACCCGGTCTTCCTCGGTGCTCTGAACCGCGTGCTGTCGGCCTACGACAGCTATCACGAGATGCCGAACATGGCGCATGTTCATGGTCATCCGTTCGAGGACGACGACCTGATCGCCTATTTCTGTGCCGAGTTCGGTTTCCACGAAAGCCTGCCGATCTATTCCGGCGGCCTCGGCATCCTCGCCGGCGACCACTGCAAGGCAGCCAGCGACATGGGCCTGCCCTTCATCGGCGTCGGCCTGCTCTACCGCCAGGGCTACTTTTCCCAGACGCTCGATGCCGACGGCCAGCAGCAGGCAACCTACACCGACTCCGATTTCGACGACCTGCCGGTGTCGCCCGTCCTCGACACCGACGGCCAGGAGTTGCGGGTCGCCGTCGACCTGCCCGGACGGACGGTCAAGGCCAAGGTGTGGGAAGTCAGGGTCGGCCACGTCCGCCTCATCCTGCTCGATACCTGGCTGCCGGAAAACACCGCGCACGACCGCGAAATCACCCACCGCCTGTATGGCGGCGACAAGACGACACGCATCGAACAGGAAATCCTGCTCGGTGTCGGCGGCACCCGGGCGCTCGGGCGGCTCGGCCTGAAACCGACGGTCTGGCACGTCAACGAAGGGCATGCCGCCTTTCTGATCCTCGAACGCATCCGCCATCTGGTCGGCGACGGCATGCCCTTCGCCGCCGCCCTCGAAGCGGTCGCCGCCAACGTCGTGTTCACCACGCACACCCCGGTCCCGGCCGGCCACGACCATTTTTCCGAGGAAATGATCCGCCACTACTTCGCCGACTGGTGCCATGCCCTCGGCATGGGTTGCGAGACACTGATGGCGCTGGGTGCCGAGCCCGGCAAGAGCGATTTCAACATGACCGCCCTCGCCCTGCGCGGCTCTCGCCACCACAACGGCGTCTCGCGCATCCACGGCGGTGTCTCGGCCAGCATCTGCCGCTACCTGTGGCCGCAGATCCAGCCGGTCGAGAACCCGATGGATTACGTCACCAACGGCGTACACCTGCCGACCTTCCTGGCCCCCGAATGGTTCGAGACTTTCGAGCGCTATCTCGGCATCGGCTGGCAGGAACGGCAGACCGAACCGGGCAACTGGCACGGCATCGCCGAGATTCCCGACGCCACCTTCTGGAGCATCCGCCAGCAACTCAAGTCGAAGCTGCTGAAACTGGTGCGCGAGCGCATCCGCGCCCAGCACCAGCGCAACCAGGGGTCGCCGGCCCATCTCGACCGCCTGCTCAAATTTGTCGACCCCGACAATCCGAGCATCCTGACCATCGGCTTTGCCCGCCGCTTCGCCACCTACAAGCGGGCCGCCCTGCTCTTCCAGGACCCCGAATGGCTGCGCGAGCTGATCTGCCAGAGCGACCGGCCGGTGCTCTTCCTGTTCGCCGGCAAGGCCCACCCGGCCGACCAGCCGGGCCAGGAGATCATCCGCAAGATCGCCCAGATGGCGCGCCTGCCGGAATTCGAGGGGCGCATCCTGCTGGTCGAGGGCTACGACCTGCATCTCTCGCGCTCGCTGGTCGCTGGCGTCGACGTCTGGCTGAACAACCCGATCTATCCGCTGGAGGCCTCCGGCACCTCGGGCATGAAGGCGGCGATGAACGGCGCGCTCAACCTGTCGGTGCTCGATGGCTGGTGGGGCGAAGGCTACGACGACAGCGGCGAGGTGAACAACGGCTGGGCGATCAAGCCGGTGCCGGCACATCTCGACGAAGCCCAGCGCGACGCCGAGGAAGCCCGCTCGCTGTACGAAATTCTTCAGGATCAGGTGATCCCGACCTATTACCGCAGCGGACCGATGGGCTACTCGCCGCAGTGGGTGGCCATGGCCAAACGCTCGATCGCCACCATCGCCCCGCGCTTCAACGTCACGCGCATGGTCGGCGAATATGTCAGGAAGTTCTACGCTCCGGCTGCCCGGCAGGGCCGCCGCTATGCCGCCGGCCAGTTCGCCGTCGCCCACGATGTCGCCCGCTGGAAAGAGAAGGTTCGCGCCGCCTGGCCGGGCGTTCGCCTGCACCGACTGGACAGCCCGGAACGCCGGCTGAAGTTCGGCGCGGCGCTGCATATCGAGATCGCCGTCCAGCTGAATGGCCTGAGCGCCGGCGACGTCACCGTCGAAGCCCTGTTCGGCCGGCCCGGCCACAATGGCGGCATCGGTCGCGTCCGCCACTATCCGCTGCAATGCACCGGCGCCACCGCCGCCGGCGAGACGCTGTTCCAGCTTGAACTGACGCCGGAACTGTGTGGCAAGCTGGAATACCGTATCCGCATCTTCCCGACCCACGCGGCACTCATCCACCCCTTCGAAACCGGCCTGATGATCTGGCTATGAACCTTGTCGAATCCCCCGCCTGGCAAGCCCTGAGCAGCCACGCCAGCACGCTGCGGCAACGCCACCTGCGCACGCTGTTCGCCGATGACGCGGAACGCTTCGCGCGCTTCTCGCGCCAGCACGACGGCCTGCTGCTCGATTTCTCGAAACAGCGCATCGACGCCGAAACGCATCGCCTGCTGCTCGATCTTGCCACCCGCGCCGACGTCGACGGCTGGAAGCAGAAGATGCTGGCCGGCACGACGATCAACCACACCGAGAACCGCGCCGTACGCCATATCGCACTGCGCGCCGGGCCACTGGCCCCCGCCGAGGTACGATGCGTCCTGGAGCGGATGCAGGCCTGCTGCGAAAGCATCCACAGCGGCAGCTGGCGCGGCTACGCCGGCGAGCACATCACCGACGTCGTCAACATCGGCATCGGCGGTTCCGACCTCGGCCCGCGCATGGCCACCCGCGCCCTTGCCGCGCAGCAGCAGCCGGACCTGCGCGTGCATTTCGTCGCCAACGTCGACGGTGCCGATATCGCGCCGCTGCTTGCCCGTCTCAATCCGCGCAGCACGCTGTTCATCGTCGCCAGCAAGACCTTCACCACGCAGGAAACGCTGACCAACGCCGCCACCGCCCGCAACTGGCTGCTCGCCGCGGCCGGCGACGAGGCCGCCGTAGCCCGCCATTTCATCGCCATCTCCAGTGACCGCCAGCGTACCCGCCAGTTCGGCATCACCGACGACAACGTCTTCGAGATCTGGGACTGGGTCGGCGGCCGCTTCTCCCTGTGGTCGGCCATCGGTCTTTCCCTGGCGCTGGCCGTCGGCTGGCGCCAGTTCGAACAACTGCTGGCCGGCGCCCGCAGCATGGACGCGCATTTCATCAATGCGCCGGCAGCTGACAACCTGCCGCTGACACTGGCCCTGCTCAGCCTGTGGAACACCGACTTCCTCGGCGCCGGCAGTGCCGCCGTACTGCCCTACAGCCACTCGCTGCAACTGCTGCCGGCCTGGCTGCAGCAGCTGGAGATGGAAAGCAACGGCAAGCGGACTGATCGCGCCGGCCAGCCCATTCCCGTGCCGACCAGCCCGATCATCTGGGGCGATGCCGGCACCAGCGGCCAGCACTCCTTCTACCAGCTGCTGCACCAGGGCGGCCAGCTCGTCCCCTGCGACTTCATCGCCCTGCGCGAAGCCGACTTTCCCCTGCCCGGGCATCACCAGCCGCTGCTCGCCAATTGCCTGGCCCAGTCGGCCGCCCTTGCCTTCGGCCAGGATGCCGACGAGTTGCGGGCCGCCGGCGTTGCCGAAAGCCTGCTGCCCTACAAGCTGTTCCCCGGCAACCAGCCATCCAGCACTCTGCTGCTGCCGGCCCTGAACGCCTACAACCTGGGCCAGCTGCTCGCCCTCTACGAGCACAAGGTGTTCTGCCTGGGAGTCCTGTGGAATCTCAACGCCTTCGATCAATGGGGCGTCGAACTGGGCAAGCAACTGGCCGGCCGGCTGGCACCGCTGCTTGCCGGCGACACGGACGACAGTGCCTTCGACAGCTCGACGCGCGGCCTCCTGGCGGCGCTGCGCTGATGGATACGCCACCGTCCATCCTCTTCGCCACGGCGGAAATGGCGCCCTGGGTGAAGACCGGCGGACTGGGCGATGTCGCCGCCGCGCTACCGGCAGCCCTGCGCCGCGCCGGCCACGACGTTCGCGTCCTGCTGCCGTTCTACCCGGCCCTGCAACAAGCCTTCCCCGCCGCCGAACCACTTGTCGCACTGCCGCCGCTCGCCCCGGCGCTGCCGGCGTCCCGCCTGCTGGCAGCCGAGAGCGACGGCCTGCCGCTGCTGCTGCTCGATTGCCCGGCGCTCTATCAACGCCCCGGCAATCCCTATCTGGCCGCCGATGGCCATGACTGGCCGGACAATGCCAGCCGCTTCGGGCTGCTGTCACGCGTTGCCGCCCTGCTCGGACAAGCCGTCTCGCCGCTTGCCTGGCACCCCGACATCGTGCACGCCAACGACTGGCAGACTGCCCTGGCACCGGCCTGGCTGCATTACGAAGGCGGCGCAGCGAGCATCGTCACCGTGCATAACATCGCCTTTCAGGGCTGCTTTGCCGAATCCGCCCGAGCCGCGCTCGGCCTGCCGGCAGCCGCCTGGCGCTTCGATGGCGTCGAATACCACGGCCAGCTTTCCTTCCTCAAGGCCGGCCTGCAACTCGCCACGCTGATTTCGACGGTAAGCCCGACCTACGCCCGGGAAATCCAGGACGAGGCTTTCGGCTATGGCCTGTCGCCGCTGCTGCGCCATCGCCGGCACCAGCTGCGCGGCATCCTCAACGGCATCGACAGCAAAATCTGGAATCCGGCAGCCGACCCGGCCCTGGCCGCCCCTTACGCCGCCAACCGCCTGGCCGCCAAACGCACCAACAAGGCCGCCCTGCAACGCGCCATGGGACTTGCCGAAAACGCCGAGCGCCCGCTGTTCGGCGTCATCAGCCGGCTGACCGAACAGAAGGGACTGGACCTGCTGCTCACCATCGGCGACGGCATTCCGCACCTGCCGGCCCAGCTCGCCGTGCTGGGCAGCGGCGACCGGACGATGGAAGCCGGTTTCCTGGCACTGGCCGAGCGCCATCCCGGGCAGATCGCGGTCAGCCTGAAGTTCGACGAAAGCCTGGCCCACCGCATCGAGGCCGGCGCCGACTGCTTCCTGATGCCCTCGCGCTTCGAACCCTGCGGGCTGAACCAGATGTACAGCCTGCGCTACGGAACCCCGCCTCTGGTCCAGGCCACCGGCGGCCTGGCCGATACGGTCGTCGATGTCAGCGAGACGACGCTGGCCGACAGGACGGCCAACGGCTTCGTCATGGCCGACGGGTCGGCTCACGCGCTCTGGCTGGCCATGCAACGCGCCGCTGCCAACTGGTATGACCGCCGCCTGTGGCAACGCATCCAGCAGAACGGCATGCGCCGCGACTTCTCCTGGTCGCATGCGGCTGCCGAATACGGCCAGCTCTACCGCGACGCGCTGGCCGCCCCCCACTGAAAGATCGACGCATGCCCGAAATCATCATCATCGCTGCCGTTGCCAGAAACCGTGTGATCGGCAAGGACAACCAGCTGCTCTGGAACATCCCCGAAGACATGGCCCATTTCAAGACGCTGACGCAGGGCCACGCTGTACTGATGGGGCGCAAGACCTGGGAGTCGTTGCCGGAACGCTTCCGCCCCCTGCCCGGCCGGCGCAACATCGTCATCACCCGGCAGGCCGCCTACGCCGCCCCCGGCGCCGAGATCTCCACGTCCCTGGAAGGCGGCATCGCGCTGGCGGCCGATGCCGAAAAGCTGTTCATCATCGGCGGGGCTGATATCTACGCTCAGGCCATGCGACTGGCCGACCGACTGGAAATCACCGAGGTCGACCTGGAGCCCGCCGGCGACGCCTGGTTTCCGGAAATTCCCGCCGCGCGATGGGCGCTCATGGCCAGCCGGGAACTCCGTTCGCAGAGCGGCCATGCGATCTGTTTCCGGAGCTACCGGAGCCATCCGGAAAACTAGGTCTCAACGCCCGAGTGCAGCGCTCCCGCTCACCTTGGCACCGACATAAGGCTGCAGCTGATAGGCGATGCCCACATAGGAGGCACCGGCGCCGACGAACATGCCTGTCGCCTGCCCGTACCCACCCGACCCGTCGGCCAATGAATCGAACTGGAAGGTCTGGCTGCGGGATAGCGGGCTCAGCGTCTCGGTATAGGCGCTGGCATGGGAGCTGAGTTTCAGGCTCAGGCTCAGCTCCATGCTGCTGCCGGAGAACTGGGCCACCATGGTGGCGGCGGTCAAGGTACTGGCGCCGCCGTTCACGTCGATCGCCGTTGATGCGCCACCTTTGGCCAGCGTATAGGTATAAGTCCCGTCGCCGAGGCCGGTGATGTCGGCCATCGACGTCATGCGGCCGACGACATAGTGGAAGTTGTCGAGCACCGACGAATCATCCAGTTTTGCCGAGGCCCACCGCCCCCAGCCGATCACGCCGTCCCGGCTGCCCGCCTCGGCAATGCCCGGGGCGATGCTGTAAACGCTCGTACCATCGCTGGCCCGGACCAGCAGATCGACGTTGTTGAACACGGCATCCACGCCCTCCTTGCTATGCGGCGGCAGGAGATCGCTGACAAACTGCATGCTGTACCCCGGACCCGATTCCATGGTCTGCATGGACTCGCTGGCTACAAGCAGCGGGCGCACATCGCTCAGCATCGGCTGCACGGGATCCAGACGGGGACGGCTAGCCGACAGTCGGGGCAACTCGTCGTTCCCCCGGACAACCGCCGCCTCGCCGCTGGCGACGACCAGACAGCCGGCCTGGTTGCAGACCTCGATCCGCCCCTCGCCGGTAGCAATGGCAACCGTCTCGGGATCGACATAGGTGACGGTGTATTCGGTACCGCGGATCCCGATGGTCGCCACCGACGTGGTGACCTTGTAGTTGTCGCGATTGGCACGACCGATCAGACCGGTCAGCGTACGCAGGCCGCCCTTCAGCAGACGGAAGAAGCCGCGCTCGTCACCATCCGCCTTGCCCGAGAAACGATAGTCGTCGAGACTGAACTCGCTCTGCGGCTGCAGGGAAACCATGGCACCGTCGGAGAAACGCATCTGGGCACGTCCCTCGCGCCCGGTCAGTACGGTATCGCCGGCCTGCAGTTCGCTCCCCTTGGCCAGCGAACGCACAACACCACTGGCCGAACGGGCGCTGACGTCGCCGCTGGCAAAATCGAGGCGGGCGGCACCGGCAGCCAGCAGTTGCGCCGGCAGCACGAGCGCCAGGAGGGACAACAGGCACTTGCGGGAAATGATGGGAAACATCGCAATTCTCCTGGTCAGAACTCGCGGCGGATGGCGATGGAAACCACTTCGCGGTGGTAGTCGTTGAGTTCGAGGTTGGACTTGTTATAGGTCAGCGTCACCTGGGGCGTCAGCATCCAGTCCTTCGACAGCGCATAGTTGACACCGATGAGCGCGCCGTACTGGTCATCCTTGCGCCGCACCTCGCCCGGCAGGCTGCGCGAGTAATCCCGTCGCTCATAGGAAGCGCCGGCAAAGACGATCGTCTTCCGGCCGAAATCGAGGCGTCCGCCCAAGCGCATGCCATAGCCGTCGAAATCGTACTGTTTCTGTTCCTTTGCCTCGGGTTTTTCCTGGACCAGATAGGCGCTGGCAAAACCGACCGCGCCATCACGCCACATGTGTGCGTACGAAGCTCCGGCCAGGTAACGGTCGGCATCGCGCGTACGATTGGTCAGATAGTTCAGTTGCGCATACTGGCCGAAAGCGCTGAGCTGATTGCGCGCATCGAGGTTGTACTGCCATTGCCCGGTGACGCCGACCACATTGCGATAGCGGACGCCGTCCACGGTAACCTGCCCGCCCTGTCCCATCAACGTCAGGACATTCTTGCCGGCGGCCAGGACCAGGCCGAGATTGGCGTCGAGGCCACCGAGGTTGAATTGCGACTTCTCGAAGTTGCCGCGGTACGAGCCGGACAGCCCGGCCAGCAGGGAAAGCCCGGCTGTCAGCGGCAACTTGCCGTTGATCCCGGCCGCGATCTGGCCGAAACCGTCCTCGTTGGCCTTGACGTCGGCCGGCAGCGGAATGCTGAAACCGCTCGGGAAGGTGATGTTGGAACGGTTGGGACCGGCATTGACATTCGAGTCGTAGCCTAGCTGGGCCTCGACATAGCCGTTCACGCTCGCCGTATCGCCGCTTTCCTGGCGGCTGGCCAGCGCGATGTAACGCTCCAGGGTCAGCGACACGTCGGCCGGCACGCCTTGCCGCCGGACATTCTCGAACTCCTGGCGAGCCGTCTCCAGCTCGCCGAGCGCCAGATAGGCCCGGGCAATCTCGGCGCGCGCCCGGACATGGTTGGGATCCATCGCCAGAACGCGTTCCAGCGCAAACACGGCACGCGTGTTCTCACCAACCTCCAGCGCCGCCAGACCGAGCAGGAAATCGTAAGCAACCTCGCCGGCGCGTTCGCTCTCGCGTGGCTCGAGCAGCACATAGGCGGCACGTCCCTGGCCGCCGTCCAGCAAGGCCAGCGCCTCATCGGTCAACTGGTCGGCCAGCGCCGCACGACTGCCCAGCGAAGCCAGCAGGCATGGCAAAACCAGGCGCACAATCTTGAATGGTCGCTTCAACATGAATCCCCCCTGTATTGTGAAACTCTAACTCACGGCGTATGACCATGCACGGGGTAATGATATGAAGGCGAGGCCGGAGGCGGCACCTGTGGCGCCGGCTGCACAGGTTGCATGGGCTGCACCTCGCGGACGACGGGTGTTTCGGGAATCACGCCATCGCTGCGCAACTGCCTGCCGGTGGGTGCTTCACGCAACTGTGGCCGCTGGCCCGGCGCCCTGACCCAGACGGTTTCACTCGGCGCGACATCCCGGCAGGCCACTTCGCTGCAGACTTCAACCAGGCCGGCATAGGTTGTGACCAGCAACCCCGTCTCGTCGAGGATTGCACCGAATTCCGTTCCGCGAATGCCGATCGTCGCTACCGTCGTGTCGATCCGGTACTGCGACCGGTCCTTCTTGCCGAGCCAGCCGGTCACCGTGCGCAGCCCGCCCTTGAGCAGGGTCATCAGCACGCCGTCGCCGGCAGCCGGATCGCCGCCGGCGTAGCGAAAGCGATCGATGCGGAAACGGGTCGCCGGCTGCAGCGACATGCTGGCTCCGTCGCGGAAACGCAGCTGCACGCGTCCATCGACGCTGTCTACCGTTTCGCCGGCGGCAATGCGCTCACCGCGCAACATGGGCCGGGCCGCTCCGCTGGCGGCAATCACTTGTGGCTGGCCGGAAAAAAACACCACTGTCGCCGCCTCATCGGCCAGTGCCGGGAGGGAAACGGTCACGAACAGGCACAGCCAGATGGCAAAGCGACGAAACACAAATCCCCCCGGAAACTGCCTCAGCGAACGCAGTCTACATAGTAGCGGCCGTCCGCCCCCTTGACGAGGCCGTGGATGTCGGTCTCGAAACCGGGGAAGCGGGCATTGAACTCACGGGCGAACTTCAGGTAGTTGCAGATCGTCGCGTTGAAGCGTTCGCCCGGAATCAGCAGCGGGATGCCCGGCGGGTAGGGGGTCAGCAGTACCGCGGTGACCCGGCCTTCGAGTTCATCGACCGGCACCCGCTCGATCTCGCGGTGTGCCATCCGGGCGAAGGCGTCGGCCGGGCGCATCGCCGGCACCATGTTCGACAGGTACATCTCGGTGGTCAGGCGGGCGACGTCGTTCTGCTTGTAGACATTGTGAATCTGGGCGCACAGGTCGCGCAGGCCGACCCGCTCGTAGCGCGGGTTCTTCTGCACGAACTCGGGCAGCACGCGCCACAGCGGCTGGTTCTTGTCGTAGTCGTCCTTGAACTGCTGCAGCGCGGTGACCAGCGTGTTCCAGCGGCCCTTGGTGATGCCGATGGTGAACATGATGAAGAAGCTGTACAGTCCGCACTTCTCGACGATGACGCCGTGCTCGGCGAGGTACTTGGTGACGATGGCGGCCGGGATGCCGATGTCGTCGGCGAAGTCACCATCGACGTCGAGCCCCGGGGTGATGATCGTCGCCTTGATCGGGTCGAGCATGTTGAAGCCATCGGCCAGCCGGCCGAAGCCGTGCCAGCGGGCGCCCGGTTTCAGCATCCAGGCGTCGCGCTCCTCGATGCCTTCTTCCGACAGGTCGTCCGGTCCCCAGACCTTGAACCACCAGTCGGCGCCCCACTCCTCATCGACCTTGCGCATGGCGCGGCGGAAATCCAGCGCCTCGGCGATCGACTCCTCGACCAGCGCCGTACCCGCCGGGGCCTCCATCATCGCGGCCGCCACGTCGCAGGAGGCGATGATCGAATACTGCGGCGAGGTCGAGGTATGCATCAGGTAGGCCTCGTTGAAGATATCGCGGTCGAGCTGCTGGTTCTGTGCATCCTGAACGAGAATCTGCGAGGCCTGCGAGAGGCCGGCCAGCAGCTTGTGCGTCGATTGCGTCGAGAAGATCATCGACTCCTTGCAGCGCGGCCGATCGGCGCCGATCGCATGGTAGTCGCCGTAGAAATCGTGGAAGGCGGCGTGCGGCAGCCAGGCTTCGTCGAAGTGCAGGGTGTCGATCTTGCCGTCGAGCTCTTCCTTGATGTCCTCGACGTTATACAGGATGCCGTCATACGTGGACTGCGTGATCGTCAGCACGCGCGGCTTGGCGCTCTTGTCGGTGATGAAGGGGTTGGCGGCGATCTTCTGCTGGATGCTCTCCCAGGCGAACTCGCTCTTCGGGATCGGCCCGATGATGCCGTAGTTGTTGCGCGTCGGCATCAGGAACACCGGAATCGCGCCGGTCATCATGATGGCGTGCAGGATGGACTTGTGACAGTTGCGGTCGACGACGACGACATCGCCCGGGGCGACGGTCGAGTGCCAGACGATCTTGTTTGAGGTCGAGGTGCCGTTGGTGACGAAATACAGGTGATCGGAATTGAAGATGCGCGCCGCGTTGCGCTCGGAGGCGGCGACCGGGCCGGTATGGTCGAGCAGCTGGCCGAGTTCCTCGACGGCGTTGCAGACGTCGGCGCGCAGCATGTTCTCGCCGAAGAACTGGTGGAACATCTGGCCGACCGGGCTCTTCAAAAAGGCAACGCCACCCGAGTGGCCGGGGCAGTGCCAGGAGTACGAGCCGTCGGCTGCGTAATGGGTCAGCGCCCGGAAGAACGGCGGCGGCAGCGAATCGAGATAGGCCTGTGCTTCGCGCTTGACGTTGCGGGCGATGAACTCCGGCGTGTCCTCGAACATGTGGATGAAACCATGCAGCTCGCGCAGCACGTCGTTCGGGATGTGCCGCGAGGTGCGCGTCTCGCCGTGCAGGAAGATCGGGATCTCGGCATTGCGGTTGCGGATTTCGGTAACGAAGGCGCGCAACTCGCCCAACGTCTCCTCCGGTTCCAGCGCCAGTTCCTCATCGTCGATCGACAGGATGAAGGCCGAAGCACGCGACTGCTGCTGGGCGAACGAGGTCAGGTCGCCGTAGCTGGTGACGCCGACCACCTCCATGCCCTCCTTCTCGATGGCCGCCGCCAGGGCGCGGATGCCGAAGCCGGAGGTGTTCTCCGAGCGGAAGTCTTCGTCGATGATGATGATCGGGAAATGGAAACGCATGGCGCTGATCCTTGAAAAGCGGCGACCCGCCGCAGCGGGTCACAGAATAAGACGGTTTGGTTACGGCACGATGGCGCGAAGGTCCATGGACAGGTCAGGTGTGACGCAAAACCGACAAGGTCACGGATGGCCGGCCCGGGGAATCAGATTTTCGGCAGGGTGACGCCGTGTTGCCCCTGGTACTTGCCGCCGCGATCCTTGTAGGAGGTTTCGCAGATTTCGTCGGACTCGAAGAACAGCACCTGGGCGCAGCCTTCGCCGGCGTAGATCTTGGCCGGCAGCGGCGTGGTGTTGGAGAACTCCAGCGTCACGTAGCCTTCCCATTCCGGTTCGAACGGCGTCACGTTGACGATGATGCCGCAGCGCGCATAGGTCGATTTGCCGAGGCAGACGGTCAGCACCGAGCGCGGAATGCGGAAGTATTCGACGGTGCGGGCCAGGGCAAAGGAGTTCGGCGGGATGATGCAGCAGTCGGACTCGACTTCGACAAAGGACTTCGGATCGAAGGCCTTGGGATCGACGACGGTCGAGTTGATGTTGGTGAACACCTTGAATTCGCGGGCACAGCGGATGTCGTAGCCGTAGCTTGAGGTGCCGTAGGAGACAATCTTCTGGCCATTGACCTCGCGCACCAGCTCCGGCTCGAACGGCTCGATCATGCCGTGCTCCGCCGCCATGCGGCGTATCCATTTGTCTGATTTGATGGCCATTTATTCGCGTCCGTGCGGCAAAAAACAAAGGCGGGATTTTACCCGCCTTTGTCGTGGGGAAAAGCGATATTTCAGGTGTTCTGGACGACGATGTTGGGGAATTTCGACGTCATGTCCTTGGCCTTCTCGGCGATCTTGACCGCGACGCGCCGGGCGATGCCGCGGTAGATCTCGGCCGTCCGCGAATCCGGGGCACCGACCACGGTCGGCTTGCCGCCGTCGGCCATCTCGCGAATGGCAAGCTCCAGCGGCAGCGAACCGAGGAATTCGACGCCGTAGTCGGCACACATCTGCTCGCCGCCGCCACTGCCGAAGATGTGCTCCTCATGGCCGCAGTTCGAGCAGATGTGGATGCTCATGTTCTCGACGATGCCAAGGATCGGCACATTGACCTTCTCGAACATCTTCAGGCCCTTGCGCGCATCGATCAGCGCGATGTCCTGCGGTGTGGTGACAACCACGGCACCGGTCACCGGCACCTTCTGGGCCAGCGACAGCTGGATGTCGCCGGTACCCGGCGGCATGTCGACGATCAGGTAATCGAGGTCGCGCCAGTTGGTCTGGCCGAGAAGCTGATCAAGCGCCTGGGCGACCATCGGGCCACGCCAGACCATCGGCGTCTCGACATCGACCATGAAACCGATCGACATCGCCT
>WBUO01000386.1 GCA_008933675.1 Dechloromonas sp. | reverse complement strand
CAGTAGCGGGGTTACCGTCACGTTTCAGTGGTAATGATCAGCAGTAACCTTGACCTGCTCCCCTGAAACTGGAGCGGCTTGAGTGAGAGTTCCGGGTGGAATTGATCCGCGGCCCGATCTCGGAGAATCCGTCCCATGAAGAACAGCATTAGTGCCATCGAAGTTACGTTCGATAATGCGCATGTTCTTTTTTGGGATTATGGCGTTTCGCATAAGTGATAGCTGGTGCTGCGGCCACCTGCTTCATCTTTAACGAGAACCCGCCGCTTCACGAGATCGCTAATGTCGCGCAGGGCGGTATCCTGCGAAGATTTCGTCAGCTTGGCCCATTTGGATGAAGTCAGTTTCCCTTCAAAGCCGTCGAACAGCCGATTGATGATGATCCGTTGGCGATCATTGAAGGTTTCGCCTTCATGGTGCTTCCAGAAAGTCGCTTTCTTCAGAACCAGTCCAAGAATATCATTTGCCGAACCGATGGCACGCCCAAGGCAGAGCAAATACCATTTTATCCAGGCCGTCACATCGACATCACCCCGCTGGCAGGCTTCCAGCACATCATAGTAAGCGTTCCGCTCACGCTGGATTTGTGCCGACATGCTGTAAAATCGCTCCGGGCTGTTTTCCGAACGAGCCAGCATCATATCCGCAATGGCGCGGGCAATGCGTCCGTTGCCGTCATCGAAAGGATGGATGGTCACGAACCAGAAATGCGCGAGAGCGGACGCGATGACCGGATCGATTGAAGGCGGCGCGTTTAGCCATGCCAGAAACCGGGTCATTTCCGCGTTCAGCTTGTCATGAGATGGGGCTTCATAATGAACCCGCTCCCGGCCATACGCTCCGGAGACGACTTGCATCGGGCCGCTGGCCTCGGTGCGCCAGTTGCCCACGGTGATCCGCTGCATGCCGCTTCGTCCCGTAGGGAACAACGCCGCATGCCAGTTAAAAAGCCGATCCGCGTCCAAGGGCCGCTGGTAATGGCGCGTAGCGTCCAGCATCACTTCCACGATGCCTTCAACACTACGATCCGCGTGCGGCAAAGCGGCGATGTCGATGCCCATGCGCCGGGCAATCGAAGAACGAACCTGCTGTGCATCCAGTTTCTCGCCCTCGATCTCGCTTGTTTTGACCACATCTTGTGTGAGGGTGGCCAAAGTCGCTTCCTCCCGAAGCTGAAATCCGAGAGATTCCATCTGCCCCAGCAAGCGCCCCTGCGCATGCCGGACCTCGCTCAAGAGCAAGGTAATGGCGGCATTGTCCCAAGTGAGGTTCGGCCAGTTTTTGCGCTCGTGGATATACATACAATCTCCGCAGTTTATGCGGCGAATGTAGCACAGATTCGCCGCACATCCAAGGGCAATCTCCGCAAACTGTGCGGAGATTAAGATGGCTATTCACCGCACCACCCGTAACCAATTGTTAATTAAAGGCAACAGCGAGAGTTGGCGCGGTTCACGATTGCTCTGTTTGACGAACGGGACAGCACCGGGACACGGGCTGCTCCTTTCAAAGTTGGCAGTCTCATCTCAAGACGATGACCTATTGATCGAATGGGGATTGTATCACTTCCACCTGAGCACGGTGGTTCCTATGAACACCGCCAAAATTACGAACGCAATCAATCCATCTGGCTCGGAGAGCCGGTGTGCCGCTGGCGGATGGTGGCCAAGGCCTGTTCCACGGCGGCGCGCACGTGCGGGGTCGGGATGCGGCGGAGCCAGGTTTGGACTTCCTTCCAGCGCAGACCCTTTAAATCCGTCTCCGGCAGGCTGCCGCTGACGCGGCTGCGATTCATGGCCGTCAGGTAGGCCAGATCGAACAATGCCGTTTCCGGTGAGGCGACAAAGCCCTCCACGCGGGAATCGTAGGTGTAGCCGCCGAAAAGCTCAGGCTTGACGCGATGTAGGGCGATTCGGCCGGCGGGCGTGGCCATTTCGCCGGGTCGGCCGAGCGTCACAGCAAAATGCGTCTGAGGAATCTGTTGGATTCGATCGTGCAGGCGCAGAGCGGACCAACCGGAAAGATAAGCCAAATAAGGATCGGCTGCGGCGGTCACCAACGCACCGGACTTGGCAGAGGGGGCGCCGAGAAGCCACGTGCCTTTCTTCAGGGGCGTGCTCAACCCCTCCTTCGCCAGCCGCCGCAGAGCCATCGAGGCCGCCGGAATACTCACGCCAGCCAGCTGTGCTGCCGCGCGCGTGGTCAGGCGCTTCTGTCCGGCCAGTTTCTGATAAAAGCCCAGGGTAGTCATGGTGCGGGGGGCGGCAAAGCCGCCGATAGATCGTTCCAGACTTTCTCTGACATCCTTTCCCACGCTTCCTGCGTGCCATAATGCTCGGCTAGGTCCGCGGGCAGGAACGGCACGACTTGATCCTTGAACATGACGAAGCTGATCAGGGCAAGTTGATCGATGGCCTTTGTCACCAGATCGGACGGAACGTCCCGCGCTGCGACGGCATATTGTGACAGGTGATCGAGATCGAAGACATCGCGCGCCTGCACCTGCGTGCGGGTGGCCAAGGCGTTGATTTTTTGCCGATAAGCCGCCGGAGCCGTGTAGTGATTGAAAACAAAAGGGACCACCTGTTGGGCTGCGAGCAAGGCGGCCGCTGGCAGTTCGGTCACGCTATTCTCAAAGGGTTCATCCTTCCGTCGGGAAAATTCCAAGCGGGTCGGCACCGGATTCGCCTCATGAATGACGTGAAATTCCCAGCGTTGCGCGGTCTGCGTCTGCTTGGCCGGTTTGATTTCACTCAAGGTGATGCCGACCGCCGCAAGTTCAGTCAGCAGCGGCCGGCTGGCCAGCACCTTGTTGACATTCTTCTTGAGGACATCGACGCCCACCACGCGCGCATCAAAATCAATGTCCTCCGAAAGGCGTGGGCTGTTGTGATAGAGACGCAGGTTCACCCCGCCCTTCAGGCAGATCGTGCCGGGACTAATCACGGCTGCGAAATGCCGCAGGAATACGAGATGGAAACGCTCAACTGCTTCTCTTGGATTCATAGCTCGGTATGCACGCGGGTGTTAATATTGCGCAATGGATTGCGCAATAAAAAATCCTGACACCCTCTCGCGGTTAACCGCCAAGCACTTAATCTATAGCGAATTAAGATAACTCAGCCGGTTAACCCATCAGGCTATCATAGCCGATGAGCCGAATACCCCGCAGCGCACCGCGCTTGCGCAGCACCACGTTCTTGACTGGTGGCGTTCCGTCATTGGCCGGACCAGGAATCGTCAACCCATTCAAGGTGCTGCGCGAAAGCCCGGTGAACGGACACCGGGCACGAGGCGCCGGCAAGCGCAGCCATTCCGGCCTTGTCGGCTCGGCGCGAACAGCCGGTGCGGAAACATCAAGGGTGGCGGTCGTATTCAAGGTGGGTTCCTCCATCCCACATGTAATGAATGTGTTTGCGCCAGGCGTCGGCAAAGTCGCGCTGGGTTGAGCTAAAGCCCCGCGATTCGGGCAGATGCAGCCAGACTAAGAAGAAGGT
>WBUO01000385.1 GCA_008933675.1 Dechloromonas sp. | reverse complement strand
TCGCTACGTCGATCATTGCACGAGCACCGACAGAGGTCGGATCGCTCTCGACAAGCGGGCAGGACATTTTGTTCGTCGGGTCCATCTGGCGAGCGAAACCAGAGAACTGCGGAATAATGGTGTCGTTCAGGTTCGGGCCATATTTGGTGTACAGGATACCCATGTTGTCCTTGACGTGCTTCAGGCTCGGGTGCCACTTGTTGATGACGATTTCCATGGAGATATCGGCATCAGTTACGGACTTCAGCTCGTGCAGGTTGGAATGCAAGGATTCCAGGGCGCGGATACAGTCACCAACCGGCTCGACGATAGACACGATTTTGCCTGCTGCCTTGCCAGCGTAAGTGAAGGACAATCCAATCGGAGTTGTGCCAGGCGCCGTGTCGACGATGATGACATCGTAGCGGTTGCCCAGGAACTCTCGGTTACGCTGGAAGAAACGATGGGCGCGTTCGTGCGAATTGACGGCAGTGACCATAGAGGCATCAGCTTCAGCAAGCGTGATGTCAGAAGGTAGGAGATCGAAGAAACCACCCTCATACACATGGATCAGCGCATCTTCGAGGTCTGCGTCAGGCGAACTGTCCTTTTTCAAGAGGAAGTAGCCAATGTGATGTTCGACGTCGGCACCTTCAGTGGTGCCCATAGCCAGGTTTGTGGCGGATGCCTGCGGGTCAGCGTCAATCAGAAGGACACGAAATCCCATCATCCCCAGAGCGGCCGCAAGATTGACGGAGCAAGATGTTTTGCCGACACCGCCTTTGGTCATCCGGGATACCAGAACTGGCGGAACGCTGATGTTCTCGAGGAGGGAAGGGAAGTTGTCTGGGTCGAGGCCGGCAGCGCGATAGCGCGCGGCACGAAGATCCATCGGGGTGTACTTCATGTGGTGCTGACCCTTCGGCTTTTCCCGGGCGACAAGCTCCTGCAGCTTCTTTGCGGTTACGTCGAGGCCAGAAAGGTCCACGGCAACGGAGGTCTTGAATTCAATATTTCGCGTCATGTTCATGTCCATTCATGTGGAATGATCGAATCCTATTCCGTTGCAACCGTCTTTTCAAGTTTTTTCAGCGACGGCCGTAAAAAAGTCTGTTCGCTGAAATTAACGTTTATTTGTTCCGCCGTCTTTTTTTGTCCGAATGTTGCTATGCACAATTTTTGGATGGCTTCTGCAAAGTTCGCTAGTATCCGCATTGGTCCACTGGTCGCAATATTGAAACACCGCTGTAAACTGCCCCTTAGATGTAGGAATGGATTGAGCGAAGTAGGATTTTGGGGAATTAGCGAGAACAGCGTGTCCGTGGCGGACGGCCAGCGACCGGCGCAAGAGGATGGTTCCCTGTTACTATTGGTCAAGAAATCCACCCCAATTTGGGTTGCTTAGCCCTCTCAGACGGGTGATGTTTCACGGTTTTTTGTATCTCCTGTTCCGCATGCTTAATTGCTGTTATATTTCATACGGTTAAGTGCGATAATAGTGTGTGGTCAAGGGGTCGCCAAAATTGTTCCACGGTGCTTTTAACAAAAAAGAGAACGGTATGATGACAGTGGTTATCATGTTGTTACTATGAGCACCGAAACCCAAAATTCGCCAAATATCGCAAGCTCGCGCAATCCGCGAAAGCGCCATTCCTTTCGGGCAGAAATCCGAGCTGTCATCATCGCCCGCAAGCTCCGCGGCGACCCGTTTGATTTCCGGGACATCATTAAGGAAGCCGGAGGCGGGTCGAACAAGACCGTCCGTGAAGAACTCGACAAGTGTCCCGAGATCACCGAAGGGATGCGAATTGGCCGTGGTGCCAAGACCGACGCAGAGCGTGTCACTGCGCTTGAGAAAGCCGTCGACGCAAGTTTGAGCCGCGAACGGGAGCTGCTGGCGGAGAACCAGGCATTGAAGGCTTCGCTGGATAGTGCGCGCGCCGATCTGGACAAGTTGTTGACTGCGCACCAAGACTCGCAACGCTTGTTGCTCCAAAGCGTTGATGATCTCCGCCAGATGGTGAAAGCAGGGCAGGGGGCCATGCCACAGGGGGTTGTGGAGGCTGAACGGCAAAAGTCTGCTCCGCCCGCCGAATCTGGTGATGCCATTCTCTGGAAGGCTAGGCATGACCAGCTCCTGAAGCGATATGTTGCCCTGGACGAGAAGTGTCGGAAGTTGGCTGGGCAACTTCACGAACTCGGCGTCGACGTCGACTAACCTTCAATCGCGTCATCGCCAGAAAGCTTCCACATCATCCACCCCTCCAAGCTCTGATATTCCGGGGTGTCGAAAATGCTGGCCATGGTTTCCGGACGGTGCTTTTCCATCCAGACGCGGAGCGTGGTGAGGCCGCTCTTGTTCTCCTCGCTCAAGCCCTTTTTCAGGGACTTGCCCAGAACAGGGCTGAAGTCTTCGCTGGCTTCGTAGTCAGCGACCAGTTTCATTCGGTCCTCACTGGACAGCAATGAGACCCAGGCGGTGAAGCGTTTCCTCCGATGTTCATCGAAGGCATCCTGCATCTTCTTCTTGCGCTCTTCGGCCGCGCGCTCCGCCATTTCGACGCGAACTTCTGCCTCGATCTTTTCTGGATCGATATCATCTTCGCCGGCCGCGATATTGCGGAGGATGCCCAGGAAGTATGGCTTACGGCCGGAAACTGCCTTGCCTTGGGCCTTCAGTCGCTGCTCCGCTTCTTTAAGCCGGCAAATGGCGTCCGCTACGGACGCAGACGAATGCACCTGGCTGATGTCGGCGATTTCCTTGTCCTGGAAACCAATGGATCTCAGGACAGACAGGATGTCCTCTGGCCAGGTTGATTCAAGCAGGAGCGTCGGTTCTTTTGGGATGAACTTGAACTGCAGCCTTGCTACCCGATTTCCCTGCCGGTGTTCTTTCAGTTCGATCTTGTAGGAGAGAGCCGGGACCTCGTTGACCTTCTCGATTGCGTCATTCAGGACGCGACGTTTGAACTCACCATAATTGATGACCTCTTTGCCATCGACGGTTTTGACATACCGGTTCTTGCCAACCAGCAGCTCAATCCATGTCTGTGTTGGCAAGGCCGCCGTCAGCTTCTGGTTCGTGTTGATATAACGATAGGACTGCTGGAAGAGAGCATATGCCGCGGATGTGCCGAGGTCGTGCATAACGGACAGCGAAAATGATGCCCAAAGGTTTGGCTCCAGGAGCAAGATCAGCATCTCTGGGTCCATTGCGAACCGGATATAGCCGCGCTTGTGATTCTTGCCGACCCCAAGGCTCGATAGGAGCCGCGCCCTGTTCTCCCAAATGGTCTCGCCGTCCTCAGCGCAAACATTGAACTCGAAGTCCATCTCGTAGATCCGATTGATCTCCTCGATGATGCGGTCGTAATTTTTGCCTGGTATGCCGGAGAGCTTGCCCAGTTCTGAGGTGCGAACCTCGAACAATGGAGAGACGCGCTCGTCCCGGATCCGCTGAATGAATTCCTTGCCTCGCTGCCGGCAGTGAATTTGAGCCACGATAATCAACCCGTCGAAAA
>WBUO01000037.1 GCA_008933675.1 Dechloromonas sp. | reverse complement strand
GGCCTGATCAGCGCCTACATGCACCTGTCGCAGATCGCCGTGCGCCCCGGGCAGTCCATCGCCAAGGGCGAACACCTCGGCGCGGTCGGCGCCAGCGGCCGTTCAACCGGCCCGCATCTGCACTGGACGGTGATCCTCAACGGCACGCCGGTCGATCCGGAGCTCTTCCTCGCCCGCTGAAGCGTCCACGAAAAAAGGCAGCCGAAGCTGCCTTTTGCATGCACGCGAAGTGAGTCAGGTCCGGGTCTTGTCCGGCGTACTCATCTGTTTTTCGTCTTTCGCCTTGTCGCCGCAGGCCAGCGCATTGACGCTGCCAAAGGCGAAGAGGGTTGCCAGCATTGCAGCAAGGAATCGCTTCATCGGAACCTCCTGTCATCAGTTACGGCGTTTTGATCGCCTGCCCGGGATTTGGTTCAAGGCGAAATCGCCTTTGCCGCCGCCGCTGTTTTGCCGGCAGAATCTGCCCGTGATCACCGAAACCGTCCATCTCCACCCCGCCGCTCCCGGCAAGCCGGCAGTCGGCCAGCCATGCAACGGCTGCGGCGTCTGCTGCGCGCTGGAAACCTGCCCGGTCGGCCGCCTGCGCTTTCTGCGCGCCGCCGGCCCCTGCCCGGCCCTCGAATGGTCGGCAGCGGAAAGCCGCTACCGCTGCGGCCTGCTCGCCCATCCGGCCCGCCATCTGGCCATTCCGGCCAGGCTCGAAGGTTTTGTTGCCCGCCGCATGGCCCGCTGGATCGCCGCCGGCCAGGGCTGCGACTGCGACGCGGAAGTTCAGTCCTGAGCCAGGGCCGCGGTGAACACCATCTCGACACGCATCCGCGGATCGGCCAGGCGAGCCTCGAGACAAGCCCTGGGCGGCGCGCATCCGGCCGGCAGCCAGGCGTCCCAGACGGCGTTCATGGCGGCGTAATCAGCCATGTCGGCAAGATAGATGGTGGCCATCAGCAGGTGTTGGCGGTCACTGCCGGCCTGGGCCAGCAGACGGTCGACCGAATCCAGCAGCCCCTGCGTCTGGGCGGTGATGTCCGCCGCCAGGTCGGGCGGCACCTCGACCAGGTAAACCGTACCGGCATGCACGGCACTATCGGCGTAACGCTGCGTGACGCCATGACGAACGATGGACATTTTTTCCGCCCCCTGAAATGAGTGAAGCCCACGCTGTGGAGCATGGGCTTCGTTTGCTGCGCCCCTGTCTTGCCGACCGGAGCATTCGGCTTTTCGCCGTTACGGAGTACTACACGGTAATCTCAAGAAAAGCTTCCTTTGACAACTGCCATAGAATCTCCTGCAACGCAGCCTTGACTGCCACTCCATGTCGGGCACGCTGCTTACTCGACACGGCTTCAGCTTACCACTCCGGAAAAAAATTGCCAGCCCCGGAATGCCGCTTGCCATCGTCATTTCGGCGTATCCGGCGAATCGCGCCGCCCGTCGGGCTGGAGGCGGAAAATGATGTTGCTGCCGGCGGGCAGACGGTCGGCCGGGGCATAACCAACGGCGCCCGGCGTCCGCGTGACGAAGCCGATCAGCTCGTCGACATCGTTAAATTCCTGAGGCGGCGCCCCCTTGCCAACATAGCGGCGGACCAGCCAGTAGGCGATGTATTCGCCTTCGTCCTGACCGAACAGGCGGGCAAGGAATTCGCGCCGCAACGGGTGCCCGGCCACGAGCGCTACCGGCTGCGCCGACTGCTGGCGGATCGAGACGATACGCCCGGTATACAGGCGCTGCAGCGTCGCCGCATCGGTTTTCGGCATGCCCGGATAGGCAAAGACGACGAGTTCCTGAGCCGGCACGCTGCCGGCAATCAGCCAGGCAAGAGCGAGAAGGACCAGGTGGGAAAGGCGCATCGCCGGACTCAGAAAGTGAAGCTGCAGGACAACGAGAAGATGTTCAGGCGCTTGTCGGCACTGTCGCCGCCGGCCGGCGCATCGATGAAGCTGGAGACGCTGCCGGTACGGGTATGGGCCCACTCCGCCTTGAGCAGGGCGTTGGCGCCCAGACGATAGGAGGTACCGATGGCCAGCGTCGACTGATCGTGGGCCAGCAGGGAATCGGCGACGGCTCGCTGGCTGGCGTCGATCAACGGATTGGGCAGCGAGACCCGGTTGGCGACGACGTCGTCGTAGCGTCCGAGCACCTTGCCCCCCGACTGCATCCGCGCGTAGTAAAGATACGGCGTCCAGTCGCCGAAACGCCGGGCCAGCGCCGCGTAGGCTGCCCAGCGATCCCAGCCGTTGAGCGCCCCGTCGTTGAGCAGACGGACGTACTCGGCACTGGCCCGGAAGGCGCCCGGCAGGGCAACTGAAGCACCCAGCGACAACATGCGCGATATCGTCCGCGCGCTTTGCGGTGCCTGGCTGATGTCATAAAAACCCTCGCCATTCTGATACGGCGGAGCCGGCAGCACCGTGAAGGGAAAGTCGGCGTTGATCGTGCCATGGCGCCGGCGCGTCTCGATCCGGTGCATGCCGAGACGGTAGACGTCCTCGTCATGGCGCAGGGAAAGAACCAGACCGCCACCCTGCATCCGGGTCGGATCGTAGATCGCCCTGTTTTCCGGCTGGCCGGCCGCCACCCGGTAGTAGAGGCGCTGATGCGCACCGATCTTTCCGTAGTAGCCGTCGAGGCTCCATTCGCCCTGGCCGCTCCACCAGCTTTTCGAGAACATCGTGCCGAAAATGTCGCTGGTCGGTGCCGTCGAGTAGACCTCGGTCGGCAGACGCGCAAACGGATAGGTCACCCCGACATTCTGATTCTCGGTATCGAGCATCAGCGGAATGCGCAGCTTGCCGGCGCGCAGCAACAGCTCGTCGAGTGGCCGCCAGGAGACGAAGGCCCAGGCCAGCGAGGGATCCCAGGATGAATCGCTGTCACCGTCCAGGCGCGCGTGGCGCCGACGGCCGAACTCACACGGGCATCAAGCTGGATGCCGAGTACGCTGTCGCGGGCAAAGGTGCCATGTTCGTCGATGACGCGCTGGTATCGATACGGTTTGTCGGAAATGGCATAGCCGACGGTAGCAAAGCCCGACCAGTCGAAATCGACAGCCGCAGCCAGCGACGGCAGCGTGGTCAGCAGGGCACAGAGGCAGGGTAGTCGCATGGGCATCCTAAAGAATGGGGAGCGTCACCGGCACGTTGTCGGCCAGTTGCGTGGCGATGCTGGCGAATTCGTCCTGCAGGGCCAGGAATGCGTCGATCAGCGCCGGGTCGAAATGGCGTCCGCGCTGCTCGACCAGCAGGCTGACGGCCTCTTCGTGACTGAAGGCTTTCTTGTAGGGACGGACCGAACGCAGGGCATCGTAGACGTCGGCCACCGCCATCAGGCGGGCCGGCAGGGGAATCGCCGCGCCGGCCAGCCCGTCGGGATAGCCGCTGCCGTCCCAGCGCTCGTGATGGCTGCGCGCAATCTGGCTGGCAAAGTGCAGCATCAGGTTGTCCTCGCCCAGCTCCTGGCGAGTACGCTGCAACATGCTCTCGCCTTTGACCGCGTGTGTCTTCATGATCTCGAACTCTTCCGGCGTGTGCTTGCCGGGCTTGAGCAGGATGTGGTCGGGGATGGCGATCTTGCCGATGTCGTGCAGCGGCGAAGCCTTGGCGATCTGGTCGATGTGCTCGGCCGTGAGGAATTCGCGATCGCGCTCCTGGTGACTCAGGTACTGGGCGAGCAGGCGGACGTAGGTCTGCGTCCGGCGGATGTGGTTGCCGGTGCATTCGTCGCGGAATTCGGCGAGCGACACCATGACACGGATCGAAGCCTCCTGCAGGTACATGACCTCGTTGACCCTGCGTTCGACCTCGGCCTGCAGCCAGGCGCTCTGGTCTTCGAGAAAGGTCTGCCAGGACTTGATCTGCAGGTGCGTCCTGACCCGGGCCAGGACGATCGACGGGGCGATCGGCTTATGGATGAAATCGACGGCGCCGACTTCGAAGCCGCGTTCCTCGTCCGCCGCGTCAACCTTGGCTGTCAGAAAGATGACCGGAACCCCCGCCGTCAGCGGATTGGCCTTCAGCCGGCGGCAGACCTCGTAGCCGTCCATCTCCGGCATCATGATGTCGAGCAGGATGAGGTCGGGCAACTGCAGGGCAACCAGATCGAGACCGCGCGCACCGCTGCTGGCCAGCTTGACCCGGTAGCTGGAGCGCAGCAGCTGGTTGAGCAGGCTGAGGTTGGCCGGCGTGTCATCGATGACCAGGATCGTCGGACGACTTTCGCGATTCATGCATTTTCCTCCTGGGTTGCCGGCTCGGCCAGGGCCAGCAGCGCGCCATCGACATCCCAGTGGACGATGGCGTGATCGATGGTCGCCAGCTGGCGCGGCGAGTAGCGGCTGGCCAGATGAGTCCGGCAGCTTCGCCAGAGCTCCTCGACCTCGCCGTCACCATCGCGCAGGTGGCGACGGAGTACGGCGACAATCTCGTCAGCCTCGCCGGGACAGGGAAGCTCCGCTGTGGCGACGTCCAGCGACGGCAGTCGGCTCAGCGCCTCGACGACGGCCTCCAGACAGCGCTCGGCCTCCGCCAGCGGCGCTCCGGGAGTCGAGCCGGGGACGATGGCCAGCTCCAGCTGCCGCAAGGCCTCCTGCAGCTCGGCCAGGGCGAACGTGCCGGCCAGCCCCTTGAACGAATGCGCATCGCGCCGGGCAGCATCGAGATCCCCCTGCTCGAGCGCCTCGCGCAGACGGAGCGGCAGCAAGCGCGCATCTTCGGCAAAACGCTGCAGCGTCTCGGCCAGGAACCGGGTGCGACCGGCAAAGCGCCGTTGCAGCACGGCCATGTCGATCTGCGGGATGCTTGCCAGGGCAGCCAGGAACGCCTGCTCTTCCGCCGTCTGCACCGCCTCCGCAGATTGCGCTGCGACCTCCGTTCCGCCCAGGCCGGCGTACCGGATGACGGTCGCCAGCAGCTCATCCGGTTCGAATGGTTTGGCGATGTAGCCGGAACCACCCTGGGCCAGCACCTGCTGCAGCTCCACCCCCTGGGCATGCGCCGTCATGATGATGATCGGCAAGCCGGCAAAGCGCCTGTCGGCACGCAGACGGCGCACCGCCTCGCGACCGTCCATGATCGGCATCTCGAGATCCATCAGAACCAGGGCGTAGCGATCTGCCGGCGCAGCCATCAGGACCTCGAGCGCCGCCAGCCCATCGCCCGCGACATCGACCGCCGCCCCCCAGCCGACCAGCATCTCGCTGGCCACCTGGCGGTTCATCTCGTGATCCTCGACCAGCAGGATGCGGACGCCGCCGAGATCCCGCGACAGGCCGTTGGCCATGGCCGGACTTTCCTTGCCGGCGGGCTCCGGCAGGCAGGCGCAGATGCGCTTCAGGACGCCTGGCATCAGCGGTTTCTGCGCCCGCTCGACGACTTCCGGACAATCCGCTTCGGCCCGCAGCAGCGCGGCATCGGCCACCGACATGGCCAGGATGTGGGCCGGCAGATTCAGTTCCCGTGCCCGCGCGGCGGCGAGCAGGGGCGCGCCGGCCAGGCCCGGCATATCCCAGTCGACAAGCAGCAGATCGTACGGTCGGTCGCTCGCCTGTGCCGCCTGCAGGCGGACCAGCGCCTCGTCACCGCTGGCCGCCAGATCGACCTGGCAGCAACCGGCGGCGCGCAGCATGCCGGCGAGGCTGATGCAGGTCGGCGCATAGTCGTCGACAATCAGCGCCCGCCCGCAGATGCATGGCAGCTCGGGCATCAGGCTGTTGCCGCTGGCGGTCAGCGGCAGGGCGATCTGGAAGTGGAAGACGCTGCCGCGCCCGGCAACGCTTTCCACCCCGATCTGCCCGCCCATCGCCTCGACCAGGCGCTTCGAAATGCTCAGGCCGAGGCCGGTGCCACCGTATTTGCGCGTCGTCGCCCCGTCGGCCTGCGTGAACTCCTGAAAGAGCTTGCCGAGCAGTTCGGGGCTGATGCCGATGCCGGTATCTTCGATGGCGAAAGACAGCGTGGCCGATGCCGGGCTCCGTTCGAGTTCGCTGACCGTCAACCGGACATGGCCATGCTCGGTGAACTTGACGGCGTTGGTCAGCAGATTGATCAGTATCTGGCCAAGACGCAGAGGATCGCCGAGCAAGGCCGGCAGGCTGCCCGGCAGCCGGTAATCAAGGATCAGCTCGACGCCCTTGCCGGCGGCCCGCTGCTGCACCATGAACATGGCATTCTGGATGACCGGCTCGAGATCGAAGGGGGCCTTCTCCAGCTCCACCTTGCCGGCCTCGATTTTCGAAAAATCGAGGATGTCGTTGATGATGCCGAGCAGCGAACGGGCCGCCGCGTGGATCTTGGCGACATACTCCTGCTGGCGGGGCGGCAGGCCGGACTTCATGGCGAGATAGGCCATGCCGAGGATGGCATTCATCGGCGTGCGGATCTCGTGACTCATGTTGGCCAGGAAGATCGATTTCGCCTCGGTCGCCACCTCCGCCCGCGCCCGCGCCTCGGACAATTCATCCTGTGCCGCCTCGCGCTGGCGCAACTCGGTTTCGATCGAGGCCGCCATGCCGTCGAGCGTGGTCGCCAGCGACTGCACTTCCTCGACGCCATGCACGTCGCCGATCCGCTGGCCGAAGGACTTGCCGGCCAGGGCCATGGCCGCAGCATGCAACGTCGTCAGCGGATCGAGCAGATGGCGCTCGAGATAGCGATAGCTGGCCAGCAACACGCCGCCGGTCAGCAGGACGAGCAGCAGTTCGCCGAAAATCCAGTCGCGCAGGCGCGCCGAGGCACTTTCCAGATCGTTCGCCGTGCGCTGGTCGACCAGCGACGCCAGCTCCTCGACAGCCACGGCCAGGTCCGCCCGCAGCTTCAGGTAGGCCGGCCGGTGCAGCAAGCGGGCGGCAAACTCGCGTTGCGGCTCGGCTTCCGAGACGAACTCGCCGCTTTCCTGGTCATAGAGCCCCTGGGTCGCCGCAAAGGCAATCTGCTCGGTTTCCTTCATGCGTTCGGAAATCTGCATGATCCGCCGGACCACGGCCTGCTCGCCGGCATCGAAGCCGAGCTGGCCGGCCAATCCGGTCAGCGGCTGCGGCTTGCCGCCCACCGGCGCGACATATTCGCGGTTCCCGGCAATGACCTGCTCCCAGAAACTGGCCGGCAGATCGGCCGGGCGCGGCTTGACCCCCTCGCGGATGGCCAGCACGTCGTAGTAATAGATCAGGAAACGTGGATCGGCCGTGCTGACATAAGAGGCAACCAGACGGCCAAGCAGGCCGACCTCGTGCTGCACGGCATGAATCAGCGCCAGCGAATTCTGGCGATGACGGCCGGCATCGGTCGCCGTGTTGAACGCCGAAAGCGCCGCCAGCGTCACGACGACAATCAGCAGGAGCATGCCGACCAAGGCTGCCGAAACGGCCAGGAAGGCACGCCGCAGATTGATCCGCCGCTCCGGCATGACGGGAGAGGGATGATCGGTTCCGGAATCCATCCGGGAGGGTCTCCTGCACTGCCCATACAGCAAGGCTCTTGCCGGAATCATATGCCAATTCGTTGAACCCGCCCACCCGGCATGACGGCGGCGATGATCGCCGGAAGCAATGATTGGCCAAAGTACAACGATCGTTCAGAATAGCGGCATGCTCCCTTTCCCCGACGGCCAATGGACAACCTGATCAAGGACACTGCGACGCTGGAGCTGTTCTGCTGGCTGGAACCCGGCACCGAACTGCCGGGCTGGGACATCCTCAAGGGCAGCCCTTTCGGCAGCACCCTGGCCGCCCCCGAAGGCGGCGAACCGACGCCCGGCGACCAGCTGATCTCGGTACAGAACTACTTCGCCGAATACCATCTCGAGTACTTCCGCCAGCGCCGCTACAACCACTTTCCCAGCCGCCTGCACGCACTGCTGCTGTTCGCTACGCGCACCGACGCGATGACCTTCCGCCACAAGCATCCGCAGCGCGTCTTCGGCAAGAACCTGGCCTGCGCCCGGACCAAGGGCGCCTACATCTGCTCCTTCCACGACGCCAGCTGGCTCGACTACCTGCGCCTGCCGCACAGCCTGTCGCTGTCTGCCCTCGACGAGGTCGCCGAGCATTACTGGTCGGGGCGCACCGTCGAGGAAATCGGCCTGACCTTCATGAACGAGCCCTGGCCCGAGCCACCGGTCATCGAGGCACTGTTCCAGGGGCCGCTGGAGCCGGTGTGGGGCCATCAGCAATCCGGCTGGCTGCCCGGCTTTCGTTAGGAATTTCCCATGCGCCGCATCATCGTCATCGCCCTCGTCGTCACCGTCCTCGCCGGAGCCCTGTTCTGGGGCAGCCGCCCGCAACCGATCCCGGTCGCCCTAAAGGAAGTTGCCAGCGGCAAGGTCGAGGCGACGCTGGCCAATACCCGCGCCGGCACCGTCGAAGCCTGCCAGCGCACCAAGCTGTCGACGATCATCGGCGGCCGCATCGAGTATCTCGGCGTCAAGGAAGGCGACAAGGTCAAGAAGGGGCAGTTGCTGTTGAAACTGTGGAACGACGACCAGCAGGCCAATGCTGCGCTGGCCCAGGCCCAGGTGACGGTCGCCGCGAAGCGCGTCGAAGAGGCCTGCATCGCTGCCGCCAATGCCGACAGGGAGGCCAGGCGCCAGGCCGAGTTGCGCGCCCGCGGTTTCGTCTCGAGCAGCCGCGAGGAGGCCGCCCGTACCGATGCCGAGGTGCGCCAGGCCAGCTGCAACACGGCCCGGGCGGATGTCGCCCAGGCCGAGGCACGCTACAAGGCAACCCGTACCGAACAGGGCCGTGTCGCGCTTTACGCGCCGTTCGACGGTACCGTCGCCAAGATCGTCGGCGAACTCGGCGAGTATTCCACCCCGTCGCCGCCGGGCGTGATGACGCCGCCAGCCATCGACCTGTTCGACGACTCCTGCCTTTACGTCAAGGCGCCGATGGACGAGGTCGATGCGCCGAAGATCCAGCCTGGCCAGGTTGTCCGCATCAACCTCGACGCGCTGCCGGGGCAGGGCATGAGCGGCAAGGTCAGGCGCGTCGCCCCCTACGTCTCGGCCGTGGAAAAGCAGGCGCGCACGGTCGATATCGAGGTCGATTTCGACGATCCGGCGATTATCGGCAAACTGCTCGTCGGCTACAGCGCCGATGTCGAGATCATCCTCGATGGCCGCGACAACGTGCTGCGCATCCCCACGGCCGCCATCCAGGAGGGCAGCCGCGTGCTGCTCTTCGATGCGGCAAATGGCCAGCTGGTCGAACGGACGATCAGGACCGGGCTGAGCAACTGGGAATACAGCGAGGTCCAGGAAGGCCTCGCCGCCGGCGACCGCATCGTCACCTCGCTGGAAAAGGACGGCATCAAGGCCGGTGCCAGGGTGCGTCCGGAAGAAAAGACGAAATGATGGCGCACGCCGCACCGGGCAGCCCATGGCACTGATCGAACTGACCGGCATCGAGCGCGTTTTCCAGCTCGGCGACGCGACCGTCCACGCGCTGGCCGGGCTCGACCTCAGCATCGACGCAGGCGAATACGTCGCCGTGATGGGGCCTTCGGGTTCCGGCAAGTCGACGCTGCTCAACCTGCTCGGCCTGCTCGACCGCCCCAACGCCGGCAGCTACAGACTGGAAGACCGTGACGTCACAACGCTCTCCGCCGATCAGCTGGCGCGCGTGCGCAGCGAGCGGATCGGCTTCGTCTTCCAGAGCTTCCATCTGGTACCGCGCCTGACGGCGGCCGAGAACATCGCCCTGCCGATGACGCTGGCCGGCATTCCGCTCAAGGAGCGCAATGCGCGGGTTGCCAGGGCGCTGGTCGATTTCGGCCTGGACAAGCGGGCCGACCATCGCCCCGACCAGCTCTCCGGCGGCCAGCGCCAGCGCGTCGCCATCGCCCGGGCGACCATCATGCAGCCGGCGCTGATCCTGGCCGACGAGCCGACCGGCAATCTCGACCGCCACACCGGCGAAGAGGTGGTCAACCTGCTCGAAGCGCTCAACGCCAGCGGCGTCACGCTGGTCGTCGTCACCCACGACCCGACCATGGGCGCCCGTGCCCGGCGGCAACTGGTGATGGAGGACGGGCGGCTGCAGAGCGACTCGGCGCACCCATGACAGCAATGCCCGCCCGCATCGTCATTCCCGCGCCGGCGGGAATCCGGGAGCGCACGGCAAGCCGGGGGGCCCGCCGGCATTGCCCGTTCCGGAACCGATCATGCGCCTGACCGACACCCTGCGCTTTGCCCGCGACGCGGCGACCGGCTATCCGCTGCGCACGGCGCTGTCGGTGCTCGCCATGTCGATCGGCGTCGCCGCCGTGGTCATCCTGACGGCGCTCGGCGACGGGGCGCGACGCTATGTGGTCGGCCAGTTCTCGTCAATCGGCACCAACCTCGTCATCGTCCTGCCCGGCCGTTCCGGCACCGGCGGTTTCAATCCGGCGAACGCCATCACCTCGACGCCGCGCGACCTGACCATCGACGACGCCGCCGCCTTGCGCCGGGCCAGCGCCGTCAGCCGCGTCGCGCCGCTTGCCGTCGGCACCTCGGAAATCAGCTACGGCGGGCGGCTACGCGAGATCATGGTGGCCGGCTCGACGGCCGAATTCATCCCCATCCGCAATTTCGAACTCGCCCAGGGCCGCGGTCTGCCCGACGGCGACTGGAACCGCGGCGATTCGGTCGCCATCATCGGCGCCACTGTCCGCGACGAACTGTTCGGCAGCGAACCCGCCGTCGGCAAGCTGATCCGCGTCGGCGACCGCCGCCTGCGCGTCATCGGCGTCCTCAAGTCGGTCGGCCAGGGACTGGGCATGAATACCGACGAACTGGTCATCGTGCCGGTAGCGCTGGCCCAGGCCATGTTCAACTCCAACACGCTGTTCCGCATCCTGGTCGAGGCAAAGAGCCGGGCGACCATTCCGCTGGCCCGCGAGCAGGCGACGGAGATCATCAGGCAGCGTCACTATGGCGAGGAGGATGTCACGGTGATCACCCAGGATGCCATCCTGGCCACCTTCGACAAGCTGCTCGGCACACTGACCCTGGGCGTCGCCGGCATTGCCGCGATCAGCCTGGCGGTGGCCGGCATCCTGGTAATGAACGTGATGCTCGTCGCCGTCACCCAGCGCACCGGTGAAATCGGCCTTCTGAAAGCACTTGGCGCCCCGGCACGGACCATCCGCCTGGCCTTTCTGGCCGAGGCGGCGATGCTTTCCAGCGTCGGCGCCCTGGTCGGCTACCTGCTCGGTCAGCTCGGGGCTTTCGCGCTGCGCCAGGCCTTTCCCGTCTTCCCGGCCTATCCGCCGGACTGGGCGGTGATCGCCGGGCTGAGTACGGCGCTCGGCACCGGCCTGCTCTTCGGCGTCATGCCGGCCCGTCGCGCCGCCCGGCTCGATCCGGTGCAGGCCTTGATGAAACACTGAGCGCATGCCGTCGCCGATGAGCCCGTCACGCCGGAGAAAACAGCCGTCGAGCGCCTTCCTCGCAGCGCCTGCCGGCTCGCCGTCGATGCTCCCCGCAGGAATTCGCCTGACGATGCAGGGCGAGGACTGACGCTTCCATGCTCTTCACCGACTCCCTGCACCTTGCCACCCGCGCCATCAGCGCCCAGCGCCTGCGCAGCTTCCTGACGCTGCTCGGCATTGCCGTCGGCATCGCGGCGGTGATCCTCCTCACCTCGATCGGCGAGGGCATTCATCGCTTCGTGCTCGGCGAGTTCTCGCAGTTCGGCACCAACAACGTCAGTGTCATTCCCGGCAAGACGAAGACCGGCGGCTCGCCCTCCGGCCTGCCGTCGAGCGCCCGGCCGCTGTCGCTGGAGGATGCGCAGGCCCTCGAGCGGCTGCCCAACGTCGTCGCCGTCACCCCCAATGTCCGCGGCAATGCCGAACTCGCCGCCAACGGCCGCACCCGGCGAACGCTGATCTATGGCGTCAATGCCAGCCTGCCCGTGGTCTTCAAATCGACGCTGCAGAGTGGCCGCTTCCTGCCCGACGAGGACGAAGGCAGCGCCCGCGCTTTCGTCGTGCTCGGCGCCAAGGTCAAGGACGAGCTGTTCGGCACCGACAACCCGCTCGGCCAGCGCCTGCGCATCGGCGGCCTGCAGTTCCGCGTCATCGGCGTCCTCTCGCCGAAAGGCCAGTTCCTCGGCATCGACCTCGATGACACCGTCTTCGTCCCGGCCGTCCGCGCCCAGGAACTCTTCAATCGCGAAGGCCTCGACGAGATCAACATCGCCGCCGTCGAAGGCGTGCCCTCGGCCAGCGTCGCCGCCGCCATCAAGGAAAGGATGATCGCCCGCCACGGTCGCGAGGACTTCACCATCGTCACCCAGGAAGAAATGCTGAAGACGCTGTCCAACATCCTCAACGTGCTGACCATGGCCGTCGGCGCGCTGGGTGGCATCTCGCTGCTCGTCGGCGGCGTCGGCATCGTCACCATCATGACCATCGCCGTCAGCGAGCGGACCGGCGAGATCGGCCTGCTGGTGGCGCTCGGTGCCCGCCGGCGCACCATCCTGCTGCTCTTTCTCGGCGAGGCGGTGGCGCTGTCGGCGCTCGGCGGCCTGCTCGGCCTGCTGCTGGGGATCGGTCTGGCCCAGGCCATCCATTTCGCCGTGCCGGCGCTACCGGTGCATACGCCGCTCAGTTTCGTGCTGCTCGCCGAGACGGTGGCCATCAGCATCGGCCTGGCTGCCGGCGTGCTGCCTGCCCGCCGCGCAGCCGGCCTCGATCCGGTCGAGGCCCTGCGTACCGAATAGGAGGCCGCGGCGGCGCAAGCGCGGGAAACCGGCCTTTGCGGCAGAGGCTACGGAAAAGCCGTCATGCCAGGGAAATCTCCGCGCCGCTGCATTGAACACGCCCGGCGGCGTTGCCGCCATCGCCCCGGCAACCATGCCCCATACGCCAACGTATGCTAGAGTTGCCGTTCCCCAGTTGCTTTTGTCCCAGGAGTCCCGCATGACGACGCACCACATCGACCAGCTGCACCCCGGCATGTCCGCCTGCACGTCCAAGACCGTCACCGAAGCCGACATCATCCTCTTCGCCGGCATCTCGACCGACGTCAACCCGGCCCACCTCGACGAGGAATACGCCAAGGGCACCATGTTCGGTGGCCGCATCGCCCACGGCATGCTGTCGGCCGGCTTCATTTCCGCCGTGCTGGCCAACAAGCTGCCCGGCCCCGGCACCATCTACCTGTCGCAGACCCTGAAGTTCAAGGCCCCGGTCCGCCCGGGCGATACCGTCACCGCCACGGTGACGGTCAGGGAAGTCAATGTCGCCAAGAACCGGGTGACGCTCGACACGGTGTGCACGGTTGCCGGCAAGACGGTCATCGAAGGCGAATGCCTGATGATGCCGCCGGTCCGCGCCGCAGCCGCCAGCGGCACGGCCTGAACGGCAGGGCGGGCACGGGCGCTGCCGCCCGGATGCCCGGGCCTCATCAAGAAAGCGCCGCGCCAGTCCTGCGCGGCGTTTCTGCTTCATGGCCGGCCTTCGCGCACCCGAATGTTCAGGCCGCGCCGGCGGCCATCCGGGCGATCAGCGCATCCAGCGCCGCGCTACCACCCAACAGCGGCGATGACGACAGCGGTTCCTGATCGACCGGACGTTGCAGGGCATCCAGCGGTGACTGCTCGCCGTCGTCCTTCTGCCCCAGCAAACGCTCGCGCACCCGACGGTTGATCTCGGCCTCGGCCGCCTGACGCTTCTCCGGCGTCATCTTCGCCAGATCCTCCTCGGTCAGCCCCATTTCCTTCATCACCGCCTCGCGGATATGGACGGCCAGCGGCTTGTCCAGGTATTCCTGCAGTTCCTTGCCCAGCGCCGCATTTGCCTGGCGAACCTCGGCAGCGCGCTCCTCCGGCGTCGGCTGCCGTTTCTGTGCGGCCCGACTCGCCGCCTCCGCTTCGCCGCTGGCCTGTGCCAGCGCCGCCGCAAAATCGCCGCCGGCGGCGACGGAACCGCTCCGTCCGAGACTCGCCGAAGCACCGGAATAATCGTTGTCGACTCTCATCACCCTCTCCACAAATAATCTCCGGCAGCCGACATGCAATTCGCGTACCTGCTCCGGACAGCGGGGGTTTTGCGCCTGCCGACGCCATCTCGGCGCCAGTACAGCTGCCGCCACGGCAATTCTTGCCGGCGACATGCATCCGGCGACGTCGCGGGCACGCCGATTTCGGACGCCAACGCGCTAAAATGCCGGCTTTCTCTCTTTCGCCCGGCCAGCGTGCCCGATTCCCGCCCCTCCTTTCGTCTTGCCATCAACGGCTACGGCCGGATCGGACGCTGCTTCCTGCGTGCCCTGATGGAAACGCCGCTCGCCCACCGCCTGCAGGTCGTCGCCATCAACGAGCCGGCCAACCTGGAAAGCATGGCCTACCTGACCCGCTTCGATTCGACGCACGGGCGCTTTGCCGGCCAGGTCGAAATCGGCGACGGCAGTCTGCTGATCGACGGACAGCGCATCGCCGTCAGCCATGCCCGGGAACCGGAAAGCGTCGCCTGGCAGGATGCCGGCATCGATCTGCTGGTCGAATGCTCCGGCGCCTACGGACGACGTGCCGAGCTGCAGCGCTTTCTCGACGCCGGCTGCCGGCGCCTGCTGCTTTCGCACCCCGGCAACAGCGGCGACGACGTCGACTCGACCATCGTCGCCGGCATCAACGAAGCTTCTCTGAGCGGCAGTGAGCGCCTGGTTTCCGCCGCCTCCTGCACGACCAACGCCGTGGTCCCGCTGCTGGCGCTGCTCGACCGCGAAGTCGGCATCGATCAGGCACTGCTCACCACGCTGCATTCGGTGATGAACGACCAGCCGCTGATCGACGGCTACCACCACGACGACCTGCGCCGCACGCGCTCGGCGATGCAGTCAATCATCCCGGTGTCCACCGGCCTGGCCCGCGGCGTCGAGCGGCTGCTGCCGCAACTGGCCGGGCGCGTCCAGGCCAAGGCGATCCGCGTACCGACACTGAACGTCTCGGCGATCGACCTGACCATCGCCACCCAGCGCCCGGTTTCCACCCATAGCCTCAACGCCCTGCTCGCCGACGCCGCGGCCGGACCGCTCAACAAGCGCCTCGCCTTTTCGGCCGAGGCCCACGCCTCGATCGATTTCAACCACGATCCGCATTCGGCCATCGTCGATGGCAGCCAGACGCGGACCGCCGGCACCCACCTGGTCAACCTGTTCGTCTGGTTCGACAACGAGTGGGGATTTGCCAACCGCATGTTAGAAGTGGCCGACTACTGGTCACAGCGCTGGACGCAAGAATCCACCCATTAACCGATCCTCAGGAGGAACCATGAACGTCATCAAACTCACCGATCTCGATGTTTCCGGCAAGCGCGTCTTCATCCGCGCCGACTTGAACGTGCCGCAGGACGAAGCCGGCAACATCACCGAAGACACGCGCATCCGCGCCTCGCTGCCGTCGATCAAGTACTGCCTGGAGAAGGGCGCGGCGGTGATGGTCACCTCGCACCTCGGCCGGCCGACGGAAGGCCAGCTGAATCACGAGGACAGCCTGATGCCGGTCGCCGTGCGCCTGGGGCAGATGCTGCACACCTCGGTCCGCCTGATCACCGACTGGGTGGACGGCGGCTTCGAGGTCAAGCCGGGCGAAGTCGTGCTGCTCGAGAACTGCCGCGTCAACAAGGGCGAGAAGAAGAACAATGACGAGCTGGCGCAGAAGATGGCCAAGCTGTGCGACGTCTATGTCAACGACGCCTTCGGCACCGCCCACCGTGCCGAGGCAACCACACACGGCATCGCCAAGTACGCCCCGGTGGCCTGCGCCGGCATGCTGATGGGCGCCGAGATCGATGCCCTGGGCAAGGCCCTGCACAACCCGAAACGGCCGCTGGTCGCCATCGTCGGCGGCTCCAAGGTCTCGTCCAAGCTGACCATCCTCAAGTCCCTGGCCGACAAGGTCGACCAGCTGATCGTCGGCGGCGGCATCGCCAACACCTTCCTGCTCGCCGACGGCAAGCGCATCGGTCAGTCGCTGGCCGAACCGGATCTGGTCAAGGAAGCCCACACCATCATGGACATCATGAAAGAGCGCGGCGCCGAAGTGCCGCTGCCGACCGACGTCGTCGTCGCCGATGAAGTCTCCGCCCTGGCCCGCGCCAACAAGATCCCGGTCGAGGACGTGCACACCAACGACCGCATCCTCGACGTCGGCCCGAAGACCGCCGCCAAGCTCGCCGAAATCATCGCCAATGCCGGCACCATCGTCTGGAACGGCCCGGTCGGCGTCTTCGAACTGCCGCAGTTCGCCGGCGGCACCAAGATGCTGGCCTCCGCCATCGCCCACTCCGAAGCTTTCTCCATCGCCGGCGGCGGCGACACCCTGGCCGCCATCGCCAAGTTCCACATCCACGATGACGTCGGCTACATCTCCACCGGCGGCGGCGCCTTCCTCGAATTCCTCGAGGGCAAGACGCTGCCGGCGATCGAGGTGCTGGAACAACGCGCCGCCGGGTAAGCGGCCGCACGGTGCAGGTCACACGGACATGTAACCTGCACCATCCATAATCAGAACAACAGGGAGATAGACAAGACATGCTGCGCCACACCAAGATCGTCGCCACGCTCGGCCCATCCTCGTCCTCGCCAGAAGTGCTGGAGCGCCTGGTGCGCGCCGGCGTCGACGTCGTCCGGATGAACTTTTCGCACGGCACTGCCGAAGACCACAAGGCACGGGCCGACGGCATCCGTGCCGCGGCAGCCCGCGTCGGCCGCACCGTCGGCATCCTCGGCGACCTGCAGGGACCGAAGATCCGCGTCGGCAAGTTCGAGGAAGGCAAGATCACCCTGGCCGGCGGCGACGCCTTCATCCTCGACGCCCAGTGCGCGCTCGGCAATCAGGAGCGCGTCGGCCTCGACTACAAGGATCTGCCGAAGGACGTCGTCAGCGGCGACATCCTGCTGCTCGACGACGGCCGCCTGAAGCTGGAAGTGGTCGCCGTACGCGGCCATGAAATCCATACCCGGGTGCTGGTCGGCGGCGTGCTCTCCAACAACAAGGGCATCAACCGCCAGGGTGGCGGCCTGACCGCGCCGGCGCTGACTGCCAAGGACATGGACGACATCCGCACCGCCGCGCAGATCGGTGTCGATTTCGTCGCCGTCTCCTTCCCGAAGAGTGCCGCCGACATGTACATGGCCCGCCAGCTGCTGCGCGCCGCCGGCAGCAGCGCCGTGCTGATCGCCAAGATCGAGCGTGTCGAGGCCGTCGACAACATGGCCGAGATCCTCGACGCCTCGGATGGCGTCATGGTCGCCCGCGGCGACCTGGCGGTGGAAGTCGGCGACGCCTCGGTGCCGGCACTGCAGAAGAAGATGATCCGCATGGCGCGCGACATGAACAAGCTGACCATCACCGCGACGCAGATGATGGAATCGATGATCCTCTCGCCGGTGCCGACCCGCGCCGAGGTGTCGGATGTGGCCAACGCCGTGCTCGACGGCACCGACGCCGTGATGCTCTCGGCCGAGACGGCGGCCGGCAAGTACCCGGTGGAAACCGTCGAATCGATGGCGCGCATCTGCATCGAGGCCGAGCGCTCGGCCGAAGTCGTGCTCGACCGCGAATTCCTCGACCGCGTGTTCACCCGCATCGACCAGTCGATCGCCATGGCCGCCATCTGGACCTCCAGCCACCTCAAGGTCAAGGCCATCGCCGCCCTGACCCAGACCGGCTCGACGGCGCTGTGGATGAGCCGGCTTAACTGCGGCGTGCCCATCTACGCGCTGACGCCGGATGCCGAATCGGTCGGCCGCATGGCCCTCTACCGCGGCGTCTGCCCGTTGCCGATGAAGCAGCAGCACACCGACCGTGACCTGCTGCTGGCCGAGGCCGAACAGCTGCTGATCGACCGCGGCGTGGTCGAGAAAGGCGAGCTGATCGCGCTGACCATCGGCGAGCCGATCGGCTCCACCGGCGGCACCAACACGCTGAAGATCGTCCGCGTCGGCGATCATCAAATCAACTAGAATCAATCGTCAATCAAGTTACCGAACAGGAGTTCCCCATGCCGCTCGTCTCCATGCGCCAACTGCTCGACCACGCTGCCGAAAACGGCTACGGTCTGCCCGCCTTCAACGTCAATAACATGGAACAGGTCTGGGCCATCTGCGAAGCCGCCAGCCAGATCGACGCCCCGGTCATCATGCAGGCCTCGGCCGGCGCCCGCAAATATGCCGGTGAGCCCTTCCTGCGCCACCAGATCCTGGCTGCCCTCGAAGCCTATCCGCACCTGCCCATCGTCATGCACCAGGATCACGGCCAGAGCCCGGCCGTCTGCATGGCCGCGATCCGCTCCGGCTTCACCTCGGTGATGATGGACGGCTCGCTGGAAGCCGACGGCAAGACCACCTCCTCCTACGAATACAACGTCGCCGTCTCCCGCGAGACGGTCAAGTTCGCCCACGCCATCGGCGTCTCGGTCGAAGCCGAACTCGGCGTCCTCGGCTCGCTGGAAACCATGAAGGGCGACAAGGAAGACGGTCACGGTGCAGAAGGCCACATGACCCGCGAACAGCTGCTCACCGATCCCGACCAGGCCGCCGACTTCGTCAAGCAGACCAACTGCGACGCGCTGGCCATTGCCATCGGTACCAGCCACGGCGCCTACAAGTTCACCAAGCGCCCGACCGGCGACATCCTGGCGATCGACCGCATCAAGGAAATCCACGCCCGCATCCCGAACACCCATCTGGTCATGCACGGCTCCTCCAGCGTGCCGCAGGAACTGCTGGCCGAGATCCGCGAGTTCGGCGGCGACATGAAGGAAACCTACGGCGTGCCGGTCGAGGAAATCGTCAAGGGCATCGCCCACGGCGTACGCAAGGTCAACATCGACACCGACATCCGTCTGGCGATGACCGGTGCCGTCCGCCGTTACCTGTTCGAGAATCCCGGCAAGTTCGATCCGCGCGACTACCTGAAGCCGGCCCGCGAAGCCGCCAAGAAGATCTGCCTGGCCCGTTACGAAGCCTTCGGCTGCGCCGGCCGCGCCAGCCAGATCAAACCCGTGCCGCTGGAAAAGATGGCCGAACGCTACGCCAAAGGCGAGCTGAACCAGATCGTCAAGTAAGCGGGCCTCGCGCCCCACCCAGGACAAAGGCCGCGCAATGCGGCCTTTGTCCTTTCCACCCCCGAACCCGAGCCGGCTTCAGCGCAGCCTCTGGATCAGCGGGGCGATGGCTCGGTCCGCATGCAGTATGTGCTGAGACCACCAGGCGACCAGAAACTGGCGGAAGACGCCACGCCCGATTTCACCGTTGGCGACCTCCTGCAGCCGGGCGTCGAGCATGCGGAGAAAATGCACGTGCTCTGCGTGATGGGGCTCGTAGACAAGTACGCTGCACCGTTCAAGCAGCCGCTCTTCGGTCCGGAAGTGATCGTCCAGGCAAGCGAGCAGCTCGTCTCGGGCGGGGCGGAAACGCGGACCGGGAGATTCGTGAACATTGTCGTCCGGTACCTGGTGGACCGCCTCGTCGCATAGCAGGAGGAGAAGCCGGTGTTGATTGTCGAGCACCCAGTTGCCGATGCTGTACGAGGAATGCCAGCGGTTCAATTCGAGCATGCCCACACCTCCCTGTCGCCCGGCCCTCGGGCCATCCGCAGCAAGTCAGACTGCCGCCCCCGGCTCGCGCACGGGAAGCACCTCCCGCTCAGACTCGCCCCGACTGATCCGGTTCCCGGCTTGATCCGCGGGCAGTTTTGATCATGTTGCCTCGATGGATTCTGAAGGTTTTCCCGAAACGAGCGTGCCGAAAACGCCCGACAAGGCCCGCCGCGAAAACGCCATGCCCGGCCCCCCGGCCGCTGAGCCGAATCCCGCAATGGCCGGTGATTGGGGGCTCCGGCGTGTTTCGCATGGCGAGGGCCGATGAGCCAACAATGACAAACAAATGCAAAGCAATTTTCTCCTCTCCCCTTTCACGAGCGGCGACGACGTCCATCACGGGCGGCCTCGGCGGGAACCGTGGCTCACCATCCCTGACTAAGTGGCAAGCCGTCTGTCATTTGCCGCACAACCGCGGTGGCGGCCATCAACCACCACTCACTCGTAAAGGGAGACCACCATGCGCCATTATGTTGCCAACAGCCCCCAGGCCCTGGCCCGCCTGCTCGCCCTCGGCATGCTCATCGACGGCATGGCCGAGGAAGTGGAATACCAGCTGCTGGAAGACAGCGGAGTCCTGCGCGATCTCGGCATCACGCCTCAGCAGCTTGACGAAGTGCTGCGCGACTTCTACGAGGATCTGGACCTCGGCACCTCGATGACGCGCACGCTGGACCAGCGGCTGACGGCTGGCGACCTGTCGCAGCTGGTCGCCGAGGTTACCGACAGCGAACTGCAACAGCCCCTGCTGCTCGCCATGATGCGCATCGCCGTGGCCAACGGCGAACTGAGCGCCGGCGAGGCGCGACTGATCCGCGAAGCGCTGGTGCATTGGACCAGTGACGACGGGATCGGCCACCCGGCACTGCTCGCCAACGTGCCGCGCCGGCGTCTGGCCGATCGCGCCACCTGAGCGGCGCCTTGCCCGATGGACGACCACAACCACCTCGACGAGAACGCCGAAGACCGGCTGATCGCCGTACTGAACCGGATGGTCCGCTTCGCCATCCGCATCCTGGCGGTACTGATGACGGCAGTCATCTTCTGGGCCGTTGCCGACGTACTGCTGGTGCTGTACGAAAAACTCAGCGCGCCGCCGGTGTGGCTGCTCGACATGAGCGACATCTTCCAGGTCTTCGCCGCCTTTCTCGCCGTACTGATCGCCATCGAAATCCTGGCCAACATCACCCTCTACCTGCGCGACGACGTCATCCACGTCAAGCTGGTCGTGGCGACGGCCCTGATGGCCATCGCCCGCAAGGTGATCGTGCTCGACTTGTCGGTTCTGGAGCCGGCCTACCTGTACGCCATTGCCGCCATCGTCATCGCCCTCGGCATCACCTACTGGCTGCTCTCCTTCCGCACCGGCAAGGCAAACGGCAAGGGCCGGAACGACAAACCCCGGGCCACAGCCAGCCCGCTGGCCAGCGCATCACCGCCGGCAGCACCGAGCTGAGCTCCGGCGCTGTCGCCGCCGGGGTCGCCCCACTTCCCCTGCCCGGGCGGGAAGCCGGAAAGTCCGGCTTCCCGCTCCCTTTCCGGGTATCCGCCAGGCCCCCTGAAAATCCGTTTGACATGGCGCCAGCTCAAACTAAGTTGAAGACTGGCCTCCACCGGGAGGCCGGTCCAGACAACCAGGAGGAGCCGCCATGCTGTTCATCACCAGCCGTATGCCGACGGTCAATACCGAACCGGAGTTCAACCGCGATTTCGATTTCGACCTCAAGAACAATTCGTCCAGCCGCAGCTTCTTCTGCTGCCTGCGCCACAAGAAGGGAAAGTACGAGGAGATCGGCAGCATGAAGATGCTGCAGATGCTGAAGGAGGCCAAATACCGGCAGGTCCTGGTGTACATCCACGGCTTCTCCAACCTGCCTGAAGACGTCTTTGCCAACGCCACCGAATTCCAGAAACTGTGCGACAGGCAGAAGCCGGGCGAAGTCCTCGTCGTCCCGCTGATCTGGCCGTGCGATGCCGACTTCGGCATCATCAAGGACTACTGGGACGACCAGAAAGCCGCCGACCAGAGCGCCTTCACCTTCGCCCGGGTCATGCAGCGCTTCATGGAATGGCGCAACTCGCAAACCTGCAACCCGGAAGACGACCCCTGCCTGAAGCGCATCAACGTCCTCGCACACTCGATGGGAAATCGCGTGCTGCGCCAGACGCTCGCCAACTGGCACCGCTACGACCAGCCGCACGGCCTGCCGCTGCTCTTCCGCAACACCTTCCTGGTCGCCGCCGACATCGTCAACGAATCGCTGCACAAGGGCCACGAGGGCGAACTGATCAGCCATGCCTCGCGCAATGTCGTGGTCTATTACGCCTCCGACGACCTCGCCCTGCGCGCCAGCAAGATCTCGAACCTGAAAAACGCCGAAGCCTCCCGCCGGCTCGGCCACACCGGCCCGGAAGACATGGACCTGACACCGAAGAACGTCTACGCCATCGACTGCGACGACGTGAACACGCTCTACGATCCGCCCAAGGGCCACTCCTACTTCCGCTCCGGCACGAAGAAGGGCGAAGCCGGCGTGGTCTTCAAGCACATCTTCCAGACGATGCTCAACGGCCGCGTATTCCCCAGCGACGAGTTCCGCAAGTCGAGCATCATCGGGCTGGACAAGTCATAGTCATCCGGACCCCGAGCCCCCTGACCGGCGACAGGTAGCGACTGCCCGCGCCGGCCGCTACGCCACTTAAGGCAACAGTCCGGGAGACACGATGCAACCCACACCTGCGAGCCCCCGATGAACCTCCACCCCGGATACCTCCCTGGCTGCCTGGGGCGTATCGTTGAGATGCACGCCAGCTACTACGCCAGAGAGGTGGGCTTCGGACTGCCCTTCGAAGCCAAGGTGGCTGCCGAACTGGCGGCGTTCTGCCTGCGTTGCGAGCCCGGCCGCGACGGTCTGTGGCTCGCCTGCGACAAGGATGTCATTCATGGCTCCATCGTCATCGACGGCGCGCACTATCAGGAATCCGGCGCGCACCTGCGCTGGTTCATCACCTCGGACGAGGCGCGCGGCAAAGGCCTGGGCTCCCGGCTGCTGGAAGCGGCGATGGCCTTCTGCCAGGCGCAGGGCTATCACAGGGTATACCTCTGGACTTTCGACGAGCTGCACGCCGCCCGTCATCTGTATGAAAGGCACGGGTTCCGGCTATCCCGGACGCAACGCGGCGCGCAGTGGGGCAAAGAGGTCAACGAACAGCTCTTCACCCTTGGCGAGGTCTGATCAGCCCCTTCGGGAGCCCTCCCCGGACCTGATCAGGCGTCGAAGCGACCGTGGTCGCGCATCCGGCCGAGCAGCACCTCGGCCTCGGCGCTGTCGGCCGGACGGCCGAAATGGTAGCCCTGCATCAGCCGGCAGCCCTGCTTGAGCAGGAAATCGATCTGCGGCGCCTGTTCGACGCCTTCGGCGATGACTTCCTTCTGCAGACTTTCCGCGATGCCGATGATGGCGCGCACGATGGCGATGTCGTCGCCGTTGTCCGGCAATTCGCGGACGAAGGACTGGTCGATCTTGATCCGGTCGAAGGGCAGGCGCTTGAGGTAGCCGAGGCTGGAGTAGCCGGTACCGAAATCGTCGACGGAGAGCTTGATGCCCAGCCCGCGCAGTTCCTGCAGCACCTCGACGATGCGCTCGGTATCGCGGACGAAGGCACTTTCGGTGATTTCCAGCTCGAGCCAGCAAGGCTCCAGGCCGGTTTCGGCAAGCACATCGGCGACGTGAGCGGCCAGTTCGGGCTGGCGCAACTGAACGGCTGACAGGTTCACCGCCATCACCACCGGTGGCAACCCCTTGTCCTGCCAGGCACGGTTCTGCCGGCAGGCCTCGCGCAGCACGCGGCTGCCGATCTGGTTGATCAGGCTGCTTTCCTCGGCGATCGGGATGAAGCGCGCCGGCGGGATGTCGCCTTGCAGCGGGTGGCGCCAGCGCACCAGCGCCTCGAAACCGATCAGGCGGCCCGCCGCCATGTCGACCTGCGGCTGGTAATGGAGATGGATCTCGTCGGTGAGCAAGGCCTGGCGCAGGCTGTTCTCCAGCGTCACCCGCTCGGAGATGCGGGCGTTCATTTCCGGCGTGAAGAAGCGGTAGGTGCCGCCGCCCGCCGCCTTGGCCTGGTACATCGCGGTGTCGGCATTCTTCAGCAGCGTGCCGATATCCTGGCCGTCCTGCGGGTAGGTGCTGATGCCGATGCTGGCACCGACGCGCAGTTCGTGGCCGTCAACGACGAAGGGCTGGGCGAGTGCGTCGTTGAGGCGCTGGGCGATCACGGCCAGGCGTGCCGGTGTACCGTAGCCGCGGATCAGGATGGCGAATTCGTCGCCCCCCTGACGGCTGATCGTGTCGCGCTCGTCGAGCTTGTCGCTGAGCCGGTGCGCCGCCTGCAGCAGCAGCTGGTCGCCGATCTCGTGGCCGAGCGTGTCATTGACGTTCTTGAAATGGTCGAGGTCGAGGAAGAGCAGCGCCAGCTGGGCCTGGGCACCGAGCGTCTCGGCCAGCGCACTGGCCATGTGCGTGGCAAGCAGCGCGCGGTTGGGCAGGTCGGTCAGCAGGTCATGCTCGGCGAGGTGGCGGATGCGTTCCTGATCCTCATGCAGCTGGGTGATGTCGCGGGCCACACCGGCAACCCCGGCAAGCTCGCCGGCATCGTCGAAGACCGGGGTGGCGACGTATTCGAAATGACGATGCCCCCCCGCCTCGTCAGCCTGGCTGCCGATACGCGTTTGCTGGCACTGCTGGCTCAGCGCCGCGGCATCGAGTTCGGCCAGCGGCTGGGCAGCCGGCGTCGGCCAGGCTTCCTCGACAGTCTGGCCGAGCATCTCGTCGGCCGGCTTGCCGACCAGCCCGGCAAAGGCGCCGTTCACCGCAATCAGCCGGCGTTGCCGGTCGCTCAGCCAGGCCGGATCGGGCAGGCTGTCGAGCAGGGCACGGGTACGACGGAAAGTGGTGGCATAGGCCCGGGTCATGCCCTCGGCAAGCTCCCGGGCACGGTCGTAGGTGCGCAGCCAGACGATGATCCAGCCGCTGAGCACGACGGCCAGCACGGCAATGCCGAGCAGGCTCCAGCCGAGCTGGCGCCGCCAGTTGGCGAGATATTCGGTCTCGGCATGGCCGACCAGCACATAGAGCGGAAAATCGCCGACGCGACGGACGACGTACAGGCGTTCGACGCCATCGACCGCCGACCGGGTGGTGTAGCTGAGGTGGCGCTGGCCGCGCCCGATCATGCCGATCAGGCGTTCGCTCTCCAGCGGCTTGCCGAGCATTTCCGGGGCCGCCGGGTAGCGCGCGATCAGGCGCCGCTGACCGTCGATCAGGGTGACGCTCTGGCCCGGACCGAGTTCGAGGCTACTGAAGAAATCCTGGAAATGCTCGGCGCGCACCGCCGCCTGGACGAGACCGGCAAAGCTGCCGTCGGGCGCACTGAGGCGACGGCTGAGGGTGATCACCCAGTTGTGGGTGATGCGGGCGAACAGCGGTTCGGAAATGACCAGCTGGCCACTCGCGTCGTCGCGGTTCTGACGGAAATAGTCGCGATCGTGGATGCGTGCCGTGGACAGTTTGCCCGACGCGTCGTGGATGAAACTGCCGCTGGCGTCGGCAACGCGCAGGCTTTGCGACTCCTTGTCGATCAGCTGCAGGTAGCGGGCCAGCGTCGGATTGATCGCACTGCGCTCGCGCGCCTGCCCGGCGATATCCTCGTTGAGCTGCAACTGGGTGGCGAGCAGGATCGTGTCGATCTTCTCGATGGTGC
>WBUO01000384.1 GCA_008933675.1 Dechloromonas sp. | reverse complement strand
TTTGAGGGTGTCACGGACGCGACCAAAGCGATCACCGCCGACTTCGCGCGCGAACGGACGGTGAAGCGCTATAATCGTGATCTCGATCGGCTTATCGATTTTTGGGCAAAGCGCCTTGCCGGCGAAGCGCTTCTGGCGCTGTCGATTGGCGACGGGATCGATGCTCGCTTCGCAGTCGGGAAGAACACGGCCTTCTCCAAGCTGGTGCAGCCATGACGAGCGAGATCGCCCCGACCATATGGTATCCCGAACCCGAGCTGGTGTTCCATCCCGAGCGAACGAGCGAGCGGGACATTCATCCGCTGCGCGGGCTCAAGCGGTTCGGCCCCCATTCGCGCGGATTGGTGCAATCGCCGATCCGGGTAGCGACGCTGGCCCCGAAGGGCGAGTCCGAGCGACTGTTCGCATTCATGCGTGAGCTGAGCCAGAGCGTGCGCCCGGTCGAGCGAACCGACTATCTGCCGGATTGGCCGGGCTTCAATACCGTGTTCGACATGCGCGTGACGGCGGCAACCAAGAAATGCCGTGTCGAGCTGGACGGATCGTTTGAGAGCGAGATGGCACAATCGGCGATGCCGCACGTGTTGCTCGCCGAACAGCTCGTTCGTGCGATCCAGCCCCTTGAGGCGTTCCGCAGCGACTTCGATGTCTTGTTCATCTACCTACCGCAGCGGTGGGAGCGTGGCTTCTACGGCGCGGGGGACGATTTCGATCTCCACGATCATCTCAAAGCCTATACGGCCGCGCGCGGGATGCCGATCCAGATCGTGCGCGAAGACAAGGCGCTCGCTTATCGCTGCCGTGCGAGCGTGATGTGGCGAGTCGGGCTGGCGCTGTATGCCAAGGCCGGCGGCGTTCCCTGGAAGCTAGCCGACGTGGACCCAGAAACAGCCTATGTCGGCATTTCCTATGCGGTGCGGTCGAACGGTGCCGACAAACCGCGATTTGTGACTTGTTGCAGCCAGGTGTTCGACGCGGAGGGCGCCGGCTTGGAGTTTATCGCCTACGATACCGCCGACGTGCAGGTGCAACGCGATAATCCCTTTTTATCGCAGGCTGAGATGTTCCGTGTCATCACGCGGTCGATGACGCTGTATCGTCACCGGCATGGCGGACGCTCGCCGCGCCGGGTCATGGTCCACAAATCGACCGAGTTCAAAGACGCAGAAGTGCTCGGCTGCTTCGAGGCACTACCGCTGTGCGAGGCGGTCGATTTGATTCAGGTGGTCGAGGATGTGGGCTGGCGCGGCGCGCGTTGGGAACGCGACCAAGCCAATTCGGGAGGTAAGGCGGCGGCGTTTCCAATTAAGCGTGGCTCACTGATCGGGCTTGGCGAGCGCGAGGCACTACTGTGGATGCACGGTGCCGTGGAGACTTTGGGACCGAAAACCTATTTTCAGGGTCAGCGCGGCACGCCGCGTCCGATCCGACTTGTCCGCCATGCCGGGCACGGCACGTGGGACGACAGCGCCCGCGCGGCGCTCGCCTTGTCGAAGATGAACTGGAACAATGACGGGCTGTATGATCCGCTACCCGTAACGATGAGTTATGCGAAGGTGCTGGCGCGCGTCCTCAAGCGCATGACGAATCTAGGCAGCACACCCTACCAATTCCGATTCTTCATGTAGTGAAAGTTCGTTGCACCCACAGGATTCGAACTTTTTGCCGTCGATGGCCGCCGTGCCTACGATCGTGTTAACACTGAGTTTTCGCTGATCGTAGCCTGTGCGGCTGACGCGCACAAACGGCGGCCGGCGGCGGAATTTGGTGCCCCGTGCAGGATAAACATAACGAATACATCCCGTTGTTCCTACTACCGTAGCGCCGCCAAACACCGAAACGAGCCAGCGATCGTCGCCGTCGAACGTCGCTTGCGCTTCGCCCGCAATCCGCACCCTTCCTGAACCGTTGCAGGATGGAGATATACGTGTTTCATTTCAACATCGGAAATGATACATATGCGTTATGGACGCTTTGCAAGACTCCGAGCATTGGCTAGCATTGCTGCACCAAATCCCTGCGAAGCCGCCCTATCTGCGTGTGAAAATCTGGCGCCGCTTGCAGGCGATTGTCGCAGTGCCGCTCAAGAACGCTGTTCATGTGCTCCCCCGTCGCGAGGAGAACGAAACCGCATTTCGCGACCTGCTGGCAGAGATCACGACCAGCGGCGGCGAGGCGGTGCTGATCGACGCGCAGATGATCGAAGGCCAGAGCGACGTTGAGCTCCGCCAGCTTTTCGACGCTGCGCGGGATGCCGATTATGACGAGCTGGCCCAAGCCGCACGGCAGTTGCTCGACACTGGGCCGGCGTCGGGGACCGAGATCTCAAAACTCCAGCGACGGCTTTCTGAGATTGTCCGGCTCGACTTCTTTGGCGCGCACGGTCGTCAAGGTGCCGAGGCGGCGCTGCGGGATTTGGACGAGAAGCGTTACGCCCATCCCGACGTCGGCCGCACAGGCGAAGCGGCTGCGGTGTCGCCCGCTGACCTCAAGCATCGCGTCTGGGTGACGCGGCGCGGCGTCCACGTCGATCGCATCGCCTGCGCTTGGCTGATCCGACGATTCATCGACCCCCACGCGAGCTTCAAGTTCGTCGATGGCAGGAGCTACACGTCCGATGCCGGCGAGCTGCGCTTCGATATGACCGATGCCGAGTTCACCCATGAGGGCGATCGGTGCAGCTTCGAGACCCTGCTGCTACGCGCCGAGCTGGACGGCGATCCGGGATTAGCCGCGATCGGGGAGATCATCCACGACCTCGACATCGGCGACGACAAGTTTGAGCGGCCGGAAACGCCGGGACTCAGCGCGATGCTGTCAGGCGTGTGCGCGACGTTCGATGACGATCTCCAGCGCATCGCCGGTGCCGGCGACGCGCTCGATGGCTTCTACGCCTACTTCACCCGGCAAAACCCGTGAAGTCGGGAGTCAGCGCAAGGCACTCGGCCCTCGGCCGAGAGATGACTGTTATAGCTTGAGGAACGTGGTGAATGCAGACAAATGTACCGAGCGAGGCTGTAGGTTCTGCGGAAGGTCAAGGCATTTTGCCGCAGCTTTCGTATGCACAGATCTTCGCCAAGTTCTTGCGGTTCGGTTTCCTGGCATGGGGTGGCCCGATCGCCCAAATCGCCATGATCCGCCGCGAGTTGGTCGACGAGGAACACTGGGTCTCAAGTGCCAGGTTCAACCGCATCCTAGCCGTGTATCAGGTGCTCCCCGGTCCGGAGGCTCACGAGCTATGCGTCTTCTTCGGCACGCTTCCTAAAGGAAAGCTCGGCGGTCTTCTTGCAGGCCTGGGATTCATGATGCCGGGCTTTGTCCTAATGTTCGCGCTGTCCTGGCTGTATCTCTCCACCGGGATCATGCAGACTGCCGCCGCAACCGCGGCATTTCTCGGAGTGCAACCGGCCGTCATCGCCCTGATCGTGCGCGCCGTGCACCGGATTGGCGGTCACATCCTGCTCGACCGCTGGCTTTGGGGTATCGCGGGCGTCGCCGGCCTAGCGGCCCTCGTCGGC
>WBUO01000383.1 GCA_008933675.1 Dechloromonas sp. | reverse complement strand
GGCTTAGGCTGGACACCGCCTATGTAGCGATCAAACCGCGATCGGAAGCGCTGGAACATCTGCTCAATCATCGCGGGAACGGTGACCACCGTGCTCAACTCTTCGCGAACGACACGCACACCATTTTCGTTTCGATCAAACCCGCCGAACGACATCCAGTTGAAGCTTCCCACGACGACAAAACGGTCGTCCATTAACAGGACTTTGGCGTGTGTATCGCCCAAGCGAACCACGTGTAGATTACGATACTGCTCGGCCTTCCGTTGCAGCCAGCCAAGTGTTTGATCCCCCTGCCGCGCCTTTCGGTCGTCCGGCCCACGTTCCGTGATGCCGAAGCCGATAAAGACCTCCACACCGCGTCGAAGTAGTTCCTCCAAGTAGCGGAGCTTTGGCTCCATGATCCGATCATTGATCCAAGGGGAGATGATCAACAAGCGTCGCTTCGCATCCCGAAGTGCTCGGTCGAAAAGCGGAACGTGTTCCTGCGGTTCCAAGAATCTGCCCTGGGCTTGCTCAACGACACTCTGGGCCGCAGCTTTTTCGGCGCGCAGCCGTTCGATCTCAGCCTTCAAACCCTGACTCTCCGCCGCCGGGGATTTCGTATCGGCAATCTGCTTCTGCTTCTCCTCGATGGCGGCAGATAGTTTCGCCGTTTGTGCGATGCTGGCGCTGACATCACCAGCCGGCGCGCTCTGGTTCGCAAACTCGACGACTGCCCGGTAGTCCCCATCGCCCATCAATTCGCGTTCCAGTGCCGTCCGATGTTGCTTAAGCTGCTCCAAAATACTGAGGCGCTGCATACCCCGGTTCAGGTGGAACCCTCGGTCAACTTCGGGCATGGGGCGCCCGTCGATGGAGAAAAACCTCACGGCGACTTGCTCGGCGTCCGACGCACCGCAGTAGATTAGCATCAGTCCTTCGCGATAGCGTCGGGCCATGTTTCCGACCTTCTGCGCCGACAATACTTGATGAATCTTCAGGTCTTTTCGGGCATCTTTCGGCAGCGCGGTGTTGTAGTTGATCCGCGAGAGCTCCATGTCGTCAGGTGCTCGCCCGGGGAGAGCCGGCAGCTCGAACAATCCGTATTGCTTGATCTGCTGGGGCGTCCGCATTGCTTCGCGGGCAATGCGCCCAGTGATCGGCTGGCGCGCAATCGCATCATAGGCGAGGGTCAGCTTTTCCCGGCGCGGTGGAGTTCGTGCCGCATCCCGCACAATTTCTAAGCCTTTCGGTGTAAGGCGCAAGACGGCGGATGCTCGGTCCGGTCCGGGCTGAGACGAGACCAAATCACTACCGATCAGTGTGCCCAAACGACGTAAGACCAGCTTCTCACTCAAACCGAGGAAGCCCGCCAAATCAGACACCGTGTTCACCTGGCGCTCGATCGCCCGTAAAATAAACTCGTCCACCACAGGGTGCTTCTTCTCTGCGATGACGAGTGCATCGAAGGTAATGAGCCAAAGCGGCAGCGCGACGGAGTGATAGTCCACCAGCCGAAACCCCGGGAGCTTGTTGTAGCGTGCCGCTACTTCTTCTGGCGTCATGTGATGCCCTCCTTAAGCCGGCAGGAATCAGGATGACTTTGAATATACTCCAGCACTTCCGAGAGGGCTGACTGACCGCCAAGACTGCGGCAGTATTCTGCGTCGCCGACAAGGCACAGGCCGAATCGTGCGCGCGATAATGCAACATTGATTCGTTCACGTTCCGCGAGGAAACCAGCCTTGCCTTGTCGATTTGAGCGGGTGACTGAAAACACCACGACGTCGGCTTCGCGTCCCTGATAGGCATCCACGGTGTGGAACTCCACGTCGAGATGAGGCCGCGGCTCTGACTGCAGAGCGTTTTCGAGATGGCTGCGCTGCGCTGAATAGCCAGTCAAGACCACCACTTTGATCGGTTCAACCGGCACCCCGGAGCCATGCTTTGGCGCATGCGCCGACGCAAAAAACTCCAGGCGATCCAACAAGACCCGAGTCCATTTGGCTTCCAGCGGGTTCATCCAGCTACCATTGTTCGCTCGCTGTTCGCTGCGATCATTCTCCTTTGACGTGGAGTGCCAGACAATCGGTCTTTGTTCGAGCCACTGTGCAATAGGTGGCGGCACTTTGGGCTCTCCCGCGTTTTCCAGTTCACCGTTGTAAAACACGGTGCTGATAAGACTCCCTATGCCCGGGACCATGCGGTGCTGGCGGTAAAGCATCGCTCGCGCATGTGCAGGTATGCCGCGGTTTGAGAGCCTCGCCAACAAGGTTTCCCTGACGACTGTCGGATCGATTTCCTTCGACTCGACCATTTGCTTGTCACGGAGGACAGCATCCACAAACGGTGGCAATTGTTTCTGGTCGCCCACCAGAATCCACTTCTCACTGCGAATCAATGGCACGAGAGCTTCGGGGAACGATGCCTTGGAGGCTTCATCCAAGATACATAGCCCGTAGGACTCTCCTTCCGCGTCACTGCCTGCAATGCCGATACAGGTGCCGGCGATAAGATCGGAGTCCATCAAGATGGCTTCTTCGCAATCCTCACGAAGCGCAAAGCGCTGGATCCATTCCGCGTTTAACTCGAAGAGTGCGCGGAAGCGATTGGCCGCGACCGATGACCCGACCAAACTGTCCTGCCACTCGATAATCTCATCGACGGGCTTATCCGCCAACTCCGCGTAGTCCGGATAGACGCGCTTGAATCCATCGCGCAACTTCCGCAAAAGGCCCGCCCGCTCCTTGAGGGTTTTTCTGAGCATGCCGAGGTCATCTTCCAACCGCTCACGCTCCTGATTCAGGAATGTGGCCTTGTTGGCATCAACCGTCGGGTTTTGCTCTCCATCCTTTTCTGCCAGCAGGCGGTTGATCTCAGCGAGTTCAACAATGCGCTCGGCCTCGCTATCCTCGGCCAATGCGAGATCCTTCTGCGCCTTCACGAGCAGCCCGGCATCTAGCCCCATCTGGATGGCTTGGACATCAAGACCCTCCTGTTTCGCCCGGCGCTTCAAGTAGTCCGTCGCCTGCTGGTAGACACGCTTACGCCATTCATCGAGACGGTTCTGGAGAAGGTAGCGTTGAACTGTGTCCGCAACCTTTGCTTCGCGCCGCCCCACGCGCGTGATGCGTAGGTCCGGGCGGTGCTTCGCCACGCGCTCAATCGCATTATCGACCGCAATATGAGTCTGGGACGTAAGCAGAATCCGCTTCTGTGGGAAGCGAACCAGATATTGCAGAATCAGCTCGGCAATGAAAGTCGTCTTGCCGGTGCCGGGCGGCCCCTCGGCCACGAAAATGTCCCGGGAAGCGAGTGCGGCTTGGATGACGTTCTTTTTGTTGTCGTCCAAGTGAGTAGAGAACCACGCCGTGACCGGCGGGAGCGTTGGATCGTTTTCCGCATCGGACGGATGAAGAATTCTGCGCTTTAGTATCTCCTGCCGCTCAGTTCGCGGCTGGCGCATCAAATTCAGCGCATCGAGCTGGATCTTCAGCTGCTTCTGTGTGGCCCGCTTATCGACAACCAGACGCCCCTCCTTGGG
>WBUO01000382.1 GCA_008933675.1 Dechloromonas sp. | reverse complement strand
TGCCGCTTAACTGCGGTAATGCTGGGCGCGTTCGGCCGCCAGCCGTTTGGTCCGAAATGAACATAAGCTGCATTTCCCATAGGATGACCGGGCGATTTGTGGTGGAATGTGCTCGATTCATCCGGATCAAGCTAGACTGTTGATCGGCCGTGATCGACAAATCGCGGGGGGCGATCGCAAGGGGACGGGGCGATGATTCAGATCAGCAAATCGGATTTTCTTGAGTATCGAAGCTGCGCCAAGGGGTGGTGGTTGAAACACCGCAAGCCCGACGCCGTGAACTGGCCAGCGCCCAGCGCCTTCGATCGCATGCTCATGGCGGACGGATATTTGGTCGAAGCCCAAGCGAAAAAGCTCGTCGCAACATGGCCCCACCATGACGACTGCACCTTCCAGCGGGTCTTTGACGCAGGCTCGCTCTATGCACGTGCGGATCTCGTTCACGATCTTGGCGGAGGCGTGATCGACCTTTACGAAATCAAGGGGTCGACTTCCTTGAAGAGCAGCAGCGGGCAGGACCATGTCGACGACGCTTGCTTCCAAACCTTGGTGGCCGAGCGCTCGGGGGTTAGCGTGCGCTCGGTTTATATCATGCATGTGAACGGAGAATATTCGCGCGGCGGCGCCATCGATCCTGCAGCGCTGCTCGTGATCGTCGACGTCACGTCCGAGGTGCGAGCACGATCGGCCGGGATCAATGAGGAGATCGAAGCGGCGATTGCCCTCATCGGAGTCGATCTGATCGACGAGCAGGGATGCACCTGTCGACACATCGGTAAGGCGAGCCACTGTGCATCCTTTGCTTATTTCAATCCCGATATCCCCGAAAACTCGGCCTATTTGCTGCCTCGCATCTCGCGAAAGCGACTTGAGACTCTGGACAGCGAGCAGCGGCTTGCCATCGACCATGTCACGGAAAAGGATGTGACCCCGGCACAGCTGCCGATCTGGCGTGCGCTCGCGTCAGGGGAGCCGCTGATCGACCACGAGGCGATCGGCGCCTTTCTTGAGCCCCTGCAGTGGCCGCTCCATTTTTACGACTATGAGACCTTCGCCGCCGCCGTTCCGATCGCCGACGGACACCGGCCGCAGCAAGCCATGCCGGTCCAATTCTCGCTCCATCGGCTGGCGGCCGACGGCAGGCTTGAACACGCCGAGTTTCTGGCCGACGGACCAGGCCAGCAGGCCGAGCTCGTTGCGGCCCTGCGTGCGGCCTTCATGGACGAGGGAAGCGCTATTGTATGGAACAAAAGCTTTGAGAAGGGATGCAACGACCGCATTGCAGACCTCCTTCCCGACGCCGCGGCGTTTCTTGCCGGGATAAACGAGCGAACAGTCGATCTCATGGATCCGTTCAAGGCGCATTATGTCCACCCCGGATTTGGAGGTTCGACATCGATTAAGAAAGTGCTGCCCATCCTCTGCCCACATCTACAGTATGATCCGAGCGCGGTGCATGATGGGGCCGGGGCGATGGAGGCGTGGATCCATATGGTCGAGACGTCCGACCCGGCAGAGCGGACCCGCCTAGCCACCGAACTCAAAAATTATTGCAAGCTCGATAGCCTCGCGATGGTCGAAATTTTCCGAGTTTTGCGAGCCCTGTAACTTCATAGAACGCCTTGGCTATCTTATAGCGCAAAGATTGTCGCCATTGACAAGCCAAATAATCAACAATGCAATGGAAGGCCGATTGCAGATTTTTACGAATTTTATACTTGAACCTGCGCAGGGAGTTTTCGGCGTGTGGCTGGCGGGATGGAATTGGCGGAGGCGATACTATATGGGAAGCGTGAAAGTCATCGCCCCGCAGAAGCGAATGCTGAAAGATCGATCCGGGGGATAGAAGCTGAACGTTATTGATGCTGCACATGTCGAGATCGACGACGATGTGACCGGCATCCGCTGGACGGTGCCGAAGAAAAAGAAGCTTGCGCGCGTCATCGCGGTTATCGCGCTGGGGCAGGTCCATCATGCAGCGCGGATCATCGAAGATCTCGAACCTGACAGTGCGGCTTATTCCCACGCGGAGCTGGTTGCCGCAGCAAGAGCGCAGATGGGCATTCGGGGCACCACTTTCCGCCAGCGCCTCGCGTCGCGGGCTCATCGCGACGGCTTTCTCTTCGAATGCATTTCGTGGATTGCGGCGCGCCAGAATCTCGACGCGCGATCCTTTCTGAAGGACCCCCATCTCGATGCAACCTCGCATGGCCTCGATGGCTTGATCGTCACGCTGCATGCTGAAAAGCCAAAGGTCGTCAATGCGACGATCTGCGAGGATAAATGCACGGCAATGGCAAGAACCCTGTTTCGACGGGACGTTCTCCGCGCATTTGGTGAGCATCACGCGAACAAGCGCGGGCGCGATCTGGTGGCTAATGCCGCTGCGCTGATCCGCGAAAGCGGGCTGGACGGAACGCGGGCGACCAAGGCCGCGGCACGCGTGCTCGATCCGAAATATCGCAGCTATCGCGCTGCGCTCACGACGGTGGGTGTCGACGATGCGCATGCGCGCGCGGCATTGTTCAAAGGCTATTCAAAACTGGATGGTATCGAGCAACGCCAGCGTATCGGCGTGACCTTTGTGATCGACAGCCATGTAAGACGATGGTTCGACGGGCTTGCGCGGCATGTGATCGCCGCCCTCGACGATTTCGAACAGCAGTTTGCGGCAAACGACGAGGACGACGATGTTTGATAGTCGCACGTCCGCGTTGCTCGCCGCGGCCCCTGATTTGTCTGGGCTCGACGCTAGCGATCTGCCTGCGATGTTGACGCGGCATTATGCGGCATTGGTGTCGCAGCGCCTCGAGGGAGAGGAATCGGTCGACGTCGCGCGCGATGAGGCTTGGCCGGTCGAGCGTATCGCTGACGTGTATGAGATCGTCGCGTCGATTGAGGAGGATGAAGAGATGCGCCGCGCGGCGGCGTTCGTGGCAGGAACCGCCCAGCAGATATTGGCGCGGAGACGGCCTCAGCGGCTTTCGCCGCAGATCAAGATGCTGGCCCCGGCCATGCCGGTGGATCGCGACGGGGTCGATGCTTCGGTGGCCGCGGCATTGCTCTTTTTGGCAGCCGAGCAATATGCCGACGCGCACGAAGCGGGCACGGCGATCGTCGAGCTCGCCGAGGCAAGGGTCCTGCCCGAGGTGGGCGAGATCACGCGTCTTGTGCGACAGCTTGCGCGCGGGGACTTGCATGCGATCACCGAGCGCACGGTGGACGACCAGAAAAGAGAGCCTACGCGGCCACCGCCACGGCGGCTCGAAAGCAGGGCATTCACCGTCCTACTTGCAACCCTGTCTCGGGGTATCGAACATCTCGCGCGTCACATGCTGGCGATCGAGACCGAAGAGGACGAACTTGAAGCAGCGCAGGCCCTGTTCCGGAAGGTTCAGGCCTATTGCTCTTCTGCTAATGATCGCAGTGTTTCCGGCTCCGGCCTTGGCGAGTCCGCCGATATACGATCGATTGGCCTGACGGTTCATTACGCAGGTCCCGCGCACCTCGCATCGCTCCTCCTCTC
>WBUO01000381.1 GCA_008933675.1 Dechloromonas sp. | reverse complement strand
TTCTCATACTACGTAGTATCATTATTTTGGCGCGGCATGTCCGGCTCAGCGTCTGGCTTCCGTGGATCGATCAGCCGACAGGCTGCGGGGAGGTTCTTGTGGGTCCTTTAAAAGGCGTTCGTGTCGTCGACCTGACGTCGGTGCTGATGGGACCGTTCGCGACGCAGATCCTGGGCGATCTCGGCGCCGACGTGATCAAGGTCGAGGCGCCCGAGGGGGACATCGTTCGCCGCTACAATCCGTCGCGCAGCGCGGGCATGCCCGGCGTGTTCATGAACCTTCATCGCAACAAGCGAAGCATCGTCCTGGACCTCAAGTCGGCGGCGGGCGCAGACGCCTTCCGCCGGCTTGTGGGGACAGCCGACGTCATCGTGCACAACGTGCGCTCGCAGGCGATGGCCCGGCTTGGCTTCGACTATGAAAGCGTGCGCGCCCTGAACCCGCGCATCATCTACTGCATCGCCAACGGTTTTCGCCAGGATGGACCCTACGCCGCCAAGGCCGCGTATGACGACGTCATCCAGGCGGGCGCCGGCCTCTGCGACATAATCCAGCAGGTCAATGGCGAAGCCAGCTACGTTCCCGCGGCGCTGTGCGACAAGGTTGCCGGCATGGCGATCGTCTACGCCTTGCTTGCCGCGCTGTTCCACCGGGAACGCACCGGCGAAGGTCAGGCGGTCGAGGTGCCGATGTTCGAAACCAACATCGCCTTCAACCTGGTCGAGCACATCGCGGGCTATGCGTTCGAGCCGCCGATGTCCAAGCCGGGCTTCGAGCGCTACATGACCAGGATGCGTCGGCCGTACCAGACGGCAGACGGTTACATGTGCCTGCTGCCCTATACCGACGCCAACTGGCGCGCATTCTTTGCGTTTGTCGAGCGTCCGGATGTGCTCGACGATCCCAGGTTCTCCGACTTCACGCGGCGCATCGCCAATATCGAGGCCCTCTATGGCCTGGTGGCGGAACTTGTGCGGACGCGAAGCACCGCGGAATGGGTCGCCTTCTGCGACAAGGCCAGCATTCCCGGCATGCGAATGATGAGCTTCGCGGAGCTGTGGGAAGATCCCCACCTCCAGGCAGTCGGCATGTTCGGCACCGCCGAGCATCCGACGGAAGGGGTCTACAGGACGATCGGCCATCCCGTCGTTTTCTCGGCGACCCCCGCGACGCTGCGGACGCACGCGCCGCGCCAGGGTCAGCAGACCGACGAGATACTGCGGGAAATCGGCTTTTCGCAGGACGAGATCGAAAAGTTCAGGGCGGAAGGGGTTACGCAGACATCCACCGCCGCATGACATAATCGACTTTGCGCAGCTCTAGGGAGGAAAATATGAATAAATGCATGCGCATCATGGCCGCAAGCGTCGTGGCCTTGGGCATCGGCAGCGCGTCCGCACAGGACAAGGACAAGCTGCTGCTGGCAACCGCCACCGACCTGTCGGGTGCCTACTCCGACATCGCCGGCCTGAGCTCGGTTGCCGCCATCAAGATGGCCATCGAGGATTTCGGCTCCGAAGTGAACGGCATGAAGATCGAGTACATCGTCGCCGATCATCAGAACAAGCCGGACATCTCGGCGTCCTTCGTCCGCAAATGGGTCGCCCAGAACAAGATCGACGCCCTGGTCGACGTGACGCTCACCCCGGCGGCCATCGCCGCCCAGGCGATCGCCAACGAAAACAACATCATCTCGCTGTTTTCCGGTTCGGGTGCGACGGCGCTGATCAATCAGGGTTGCTCGCCGATCTCGTTCTTGTGGAGCTACGACACCTACGCGATGCCGCGCGGGTTCGCCCCCACCATCAAGGCCGGCGAGAAATGGTACCTTATCACGGTCAACTATGCGTTCGGCCATCAGATGGAGGAAAGCCTCGTCAAGAACCTCCACGAGAAGGGCGGCAAGCTCATCAACTCGGTCCGTTATCCGCTCGGCAACAACGACTTCAGTTCCTACCTGCTGACTGCCGCCTCCTCCGGCGCTGATGTCATCGGCCTCGTCTCGGCAGGTTCCGACCTGATCAACCTGGTGAAGCAGGCGCGCGAATTCGGCCTGCCGCGCCGCGGGCAGCGCCTGGCGACGCCCAGCATCTTCGAGAACGACATCGACGCGATTGGCCTCGAGGTCGCCCAGGGCCTCGTCACCAATTCCGGGTTCTATTGGGATCGCACGCCGGAGTCCCGCAAGTTCGGCGAACGCTTCCTTGCCCGCTACGGCAAGGTGCCGAACATGCTCAATGCCGGCGCCTATTCCATGACGATGCATTACCTCAAGGCCGTCAAGGCCGCCGGCACCAAGGAAGCCAAAGCCGTCGCCGCCAAGATGCGGGAAATTCCGATCGACGACTTCTTCGCCCAGAACGGCAAGATCCGGGCCGACGGCCGCATGGTGCACGACATGTTCATCAGCCAGGTCAAGACACCTGCGGAATCGACGGGGCGCTGGGACGTCTTCAAGGTCCTGGAGACCCTGCCGGGGGACGAGGTCGCCTACCCACTTGCTGCCAGCACCTGCCCGCTGGTGAAGAAAGAGGGTTGAAGCACCCTGGCGGCCGGTCCGGCGAGGGCCGGTCGCCGGTCCGGTGACCATGTCCCGAATGCAGTGCAGGAGTGCATGACATGATTGGATACAGTTTTCCCGCGGGCGTCGCCGTGGTCATCGGTGGCAGCGGCGGGGTGGGCCGCGCGATTTCATCGCTGCTGGCCCGCGCGGGTTGCGACGTCGCCCTGACCTACCGGAGCAACGCTCAAGGGGCCGGCGACGCACTCGACGATGTCCGCCGCGCCGGTCGCGACGGTGCGATATTCCAGCTGGACCTGTCGGACCGCGCGGGGGTTTCGGCCGTCTTCGCAGCCGCATCGGGAAAGTGGTCCCGGATACACACGGTCGTCTTTGCCAGCGGCGCCGACATCTCGATGGCTCATTTTTCCGAGCTCGACCCCGATGAATGGGACCGCACCATCGCCGGCGATCTCACCGGCTTCTTCAATGTCGCGCGGGCGGCCCTGCCCTATCTGCGGGACAGCCGCGGCTCGATCACCGCCATCACGTCGGCGGCCATTGCCAGGCATGCCCAGAAGGACATTCTTTCCATTGCGCCCAAGGCGGCCATCGAAGCCGTCCTGCGCGGCATTGCCCGCGAAGAAGGGCGCTTTGGCGTGCGCGCCAACTCGGTGGCCCTCGGCCCGATCCAGACCGGGCTGTATCACCGCCTGCAGGACCGCGTTCCCGACGGGTTCATGGACGCCGTGGTCCGGAACACGGCATTGCGGCGTATCGGCTCGGCCGATGAAGCCGCCAGGGCCGCTCTATTCCTCGCCTCTTCGGCTGCATCCTACGTGACGGGGCAGAGCCTCGCCGTGGATGGCGGCTACTCGGTCTAGAAAGGGACATCATGTCCGCAAGCCAGACTTTGGGTGGACTTCTCAGGCAGTCCGCGAAGACCCATGCAGATAGCGCGTTCATCGGCGGCAAGACCGCGCAGCGCAGCTTCGCGCAGTTCGATCGCGACGTGGACGGCATTGCGACCGGCCTTCTCGAAC
>WBUO01000036.1 GCA_008933675.1 Dechloromonas sp. | reverse complement strand
CGGCCAGCACTGGCCAGCGCTACCCGCCCTGCTCGCCGGCGCGCACCTGCACGGCGCCGCAGCTGACCGGCTGGTCGCCGCCGGCTGCGGACCTGTCGGCCTGACCGCTGGCGAGGTCATCGATGCCGCCCGCGACGAATTCAACGGCTGGCTGCGCCAGCCTGCCGCCGCCTGACACTCCGACGTTACAATCCGCTCCCCGACCTACGCACCGACGCACCATGGCCATCGACTTTCCCGTCCCCCTCGCTCCCGAAATCGTCCGCAACGTCTCTGCCGCCCTCGATGAGGACCTTGGCGCAGGCGACCTGACCGCCAGTCTGGTTGATGGGACGCGCCAGACGCGCGCCACCGTCATCTCCCGCGAACCGGGGGTGCTCTGCGGTACCGCCTGGTTTGACGAATGCGTCCGCCGCCTCGACCCGCAGGCCCGCGTCACCTGGCACGCTAGCGACGGCGAGCGCATCGCGGCCGAGCAGTTGCTGTGCGAAATCGAGGCCAACGCCCGCGCCCTCCTCTCGGCCGAGCGCAGCGCCCTGAACTTCCTGCAACTGCTGTCGGCCGTGGCCAGCAAGGCCCGCATCTACGCTGACGCCATCGCCGGAACCAAGGCACAGGTGGTGGACACTCGCAAGACCCTGCCCGGCCTGCGTATCGCGCAGAAGTTCGCGGTCCGTTGCGGTGGCGGCGGCAATCACCGGCTGGCCCTGTGGGACGCCATCCTGATCAAGGAAAATCATATCCACGCTGCCGGCGGCATCGGCGAAGCAATGGCCGCCGCACAAAGGGTGGCGAAGGGAGCCGGCAACCGCTGCCGCTTCATCCAGATCGAGGTGGAGTCGCTCGACGAGCTGGAAACGGCGCTGGCCGCCGGTGCGACGATGATCCTGCTCGACAACTTCAGCCTCGACATGATGCGTGAAGCCGCCTGTCGCAATGCCGGCCGGGCCATTCTGGAAGCTTCCGGCAACGTCACGCTGGAGACCATCCGCAGCATCGCCGAGACCGGGGTGGACCGCATCTCGGTCGGCGCGCTGACCAAGGACGTCAAGGCTCTTGATCTGTCGATGCGCTTCATCGGCTAGAACGGATTGCAAATTGGCGTCATAATCCGGACAACATACCGATAACGATTGCCCTAGGGAGCCCCCAATGCTGTTCGCGCTGTTTTATGTGGTCGCCATCGCCATTCTGGTGCTGCATTTCACCGGCTTTCTGGCCCGCCACAATCTGGAATGGCTGGTTCTGGTCCTTGCCGTCGCCGTCTTCCCAGCGGTCATCTACCTCTGATTCGCAACTACCCGGCGTCAGGGACGCCGCGCCACCAGATCGATCAGCGCCGATTGGCCGGCATGGCCCGAACCCTCGCTGATGCTTTCTTCGTATTCCCGCAGTTCCAGAATTTCCCAGCCGGCGAATTCCGCCTCCAGCATGGCGACGGTGTAAAGGTTTTCCACCGCTGACGGACCGCCGGTCCGGTAGTCGAGTTGCCTGGGCGTGTACCCGTGCAGCAGCAAAACCCCGCCCGGACGTAGCGCACGCTTCATGGCGTCGAAAAGGATCTGGCGCTCGGCAGCTCCGACGAACTGGATGAAGACGCCGATCACCCCGTCAAAGGCTGCCACCGGCCAATCCCAGGCAAGCAGATCAGCCTGCACGAAATTGACTTCGACGTGCCGGCCCCGGGCCAGACGGGCCGCTTTCGCCAAGGCAACCGGCGAGATTTCCGTGGCCGTTACCCGACACCCCTGCTCGGCCAGCCAGACGGCGTTGCGTCCTTCACCATCAGCCACCGACAGCACGTCACCAAGACTGCCCAGCAGTTCGCTGCGGCAGGCAAGAAAGCGGCTGGGCGCCGTGCCGAACAGGTAATCGTCGCCAACCGAGCGGTAGCGCTCCGACCAGAAGCTCTCGTGCCCTGAACTCACAGATGATCGACGATGAAGCGCTTGATCGCCTCGACATCGGGCGCCATGACGACGACGCGCTGCGGCAGCTTCTCGATACCGTTCAGTTCGGCCGGACGCACCGGCTCGGTGCCCAGCGCCTCGCGGATGGTCTCCTCGAACTTGGCCGGCTGCGCCGTTTCGAGCACGATCATCGGCACACCCGGCTGACGGTGCTCCAGGGCCACCTTCAGGCCGTCGGCAGTATGCGTGTCGAGCATCACGTTGTAACGCCCCTGGGCGAAGCGGATGGTCTTGATGCGGTCACTGTGCGTGCTCTTGCCCGAAACGAAGCCGAATTGCGGCATCTTCGCCCAGTGCGCCGTCGCCGACAGGTCGAAGGCCTGGCCCTTGTCGACCTCGGCCCACAACTCGCTGACGATGGCCGGATCGCGGCCGACCAGGTCGAAGACGAAACGCTCGAAATTGGAAGCCTTGGAGATGTCCATCGACGGGCTGGAAGTGACGCTGGTCTCGACCGAGGTACGCGGACGATAGACACCGGTACGGAAGAACTCGTCGAGCACGTCGTTTTCGTTGGTGGCCAGCACCAGTCTAGCGATCGGCAGGCCCATCATGCGCGCGATATGGCCGGCGCAGATGTTGCCGAAGTTGCCCGAGGGCACGGCAAAGGCGACCTGCTCGTCGTTGGACTGCGTGGCCAGGAAATAGCCCTGGAAGTAGTAGACGATCTGCGCCGCGACACGCGCCCAGTTGATCGAATTGACGGCACCGATCTTGTACTGCTTCTTGAAGGCGGCGTCGTTGGACACCGCCTTCACGATGTCCTGGGCATCGTCGAACATGCCGGTGACGGCGATGTTGAAGATGTTTTCATCCTGCAGCGAGTACATCTGGGCGCGCTGGAAGGAACTCATCTTGCCGTCCGGCGAGAGCATGAAGACCTTGACGTTGTGCTTGCCGCGCATGGCGTATTCGGCCGCCGAACCGGTGTCGCCGGAAGTGGCGCCGAGGATGTTGATCGACTCGCCGCGCTTGTCCAGCACGTATTCGAACAGGTTGCCGAGGAGCTGCATGGCCATGTCCTTGAAGGCCAGCGTCGGGCCGTTGGAGAGCTCCTGCGTGTACAGCCCGTCTTCCAGTTTGGTCAGCGGCGTGATCTGCGTTGCATCACCGCCGTTGCGGGCATGGCGATAGACATCGGCGGTGTAGGTCCTGGCGACCAGCGCCTTGAGGTCGTCCGGCGGGATGTCGGTGATGAACTTGGAGAGGATTTCATAGGCCAGGTCGGCATAGGACAGCTGGCGCCAGGCGTCCAGCTCGCCACGGCTGATCTGCGGATAGCTCTCCGGCAGATAGAGACCGCCATCCGGGGCCAGGCCGCCGAGGAGGATGTCGCAGAAAGCCTGGGGTGCGGCATGACCGCGGGTCGAGATGTAGCGCATGGCAAAGCCCTGAAAGCGAAAAACCGCGATTTTACCGTGTCGAAGGACGGACGCGAACGGCTTGCACCACGGCCACGGCAAAGAAGATCAGGCCGCCAGCGGCAAAGCCCACGGCAGCGAAGGAGAGACCGGCCAGGGCATGGGCTGCGGCAAGCAGGAAGAAAATCGCCCGCCAGTTGCCGCCGGTGGCCAGGCGCCGGCGCATTTCCAATCGGGCCGGCGACTGCGGCCCAGGCCAGCGCCAGACCGGCAGCAACTGGCTGAGCGCACCGCTGACCAGCGGCAAGAGGAAGCCCACCAGCCAGGCCAACAGGGTCGGTGCCGACGCCATCAAACCGGCGCCATGAGCGATTCCGGCCGCCAACGTCAGAATCAGACCACCGGTTGCCGCCAGCAGCAAGGTAGCCACGCCATCCGCAGCAATGCCGCGGAAGCTGAAGCAATGCCCCCACTGGCCGAGCAGCCCCAGCGTCGCGACCAGCAGCAGTCCGGCACCGATGGCGGCAAGCGCCCAGTAAAAGGCAGCGCCAACCGCCACCAGAATGACGCCGCCGACGGCCAGCCAGAGGCGTCGGCGCAGCCAGGCACCGGCATCAGGATCGGGCCGCCCCATGGCGGTCGGCAGCAGGACAGGCAGAGTACCGAGTGCCGCCAGGCCGACCAGACCGAGCGTATTGAGATGCAGATGGAGCAAGCGCAAGGCGCCCCACTGCACCGGCCAGACGGCCATCGCCAGCACTGCAGCCAGGGCCAGCACCAGACAGCTCAGTGCCGCTGCATACCAGCGCCAGCCAGGATGCGGAGCCCCCAGCGTGGCACGTGCCCGACCGATGATCCAGATCAGCAGGACGAGCGCCAAAGCGAGGTCGATCAAGGTGGCCGCCTGCAGGACCGCGTAAGGCAGCAGGCCCTGTAGCGCACCAATCACCAGCAGGCCGACCGCCTGGGCAATCGATGGCAGACTGGCGAGCAGCCTTCCGGGACTGCCGGTACGTGTCAGTACCGGCACGAAATGCATCATCGCCGCAAAGATCAGCGGCACGATGCCGACGGCAAAGGCCAGATGCAGCACCGCCACCGGCGACCCAACCCCGGCCAGCGTCAGGGCGACGCTGGCGAACAGGGAAAGCAGGGTCAGACTGGCGGTGGCGATCAATCAGCTGACGACGGCGAAATCGATGACGATGGCGCCCGGTTCGCGCTGGCGATACTCGATGGCCAGATGCTCGCCATAGCGCGCCTGCAGTTGGGCGAGCAGCGGCAACGGATCGTGATCGTTGCAGAAGCGCATGGTTTCGCCGGGCTGCAGCGAATCGAGGGCGCCGAAAATGGCGGCGTGGCGGAAACGCTTGGCAACGCCGCGGGCGTCAAACGGGTAAAGGGCTTCGGGGGTCGTGTGGTTGCAGGCCATGCTTCATCTCCTTGAGGGGTTGCGCCAGAATCTGGGCGTTCGCGGATTCTGCCGGGCGAACATGGTGCATTCCTTGATCGGTGTCGTAATCGGCAACAAAAACGGGGGCCGCGGCCCCCGTCGACATCATCAGCGACCTGAAGCGCCTTACTGCAGCTCTTCCAGGCGGATGCGCTTGACCTTGCCCTTCTGGGCGGCCAGGCCTTCGATCTTGCCAATCGCCGCGTCGGCTGCACTTTCCTTGCAGACATGGGTCAGGATGATGATGTCGGTCTCGCCCTCCCCCTCTTCCGGCTCGCGCTGCAGCAGGGCGTCGATGGAGATGCCCTGGTCGGCGAGGATGCGGGTGACGTCGGCGAGCACGCCCGGCTTGTCCTCGACGCGCAGGCGCAGGTAGTAGCCGGTCTCGATCTCGCTCATCGGCAGGATCGGCAGGTTGGACATGGCATCCGGCTGGAAGGCCAGGTGCGGCACGCGATGCGCGGCATCGGCGGTGGCCAGGCGAGTGACGTCGACCAGGTCGGCAATGACAGCCGAAGCGGTCGGCTCGGCACCGGCGCCCTTGCCGTAGTACAAGGTCGCACCGACGGCATCTCCCTTGACCAGCACGGCATTCATCGCGCCTTCGACGTTGGCGATCAGGCGCTTGGCCGGGATCAGTGTCGGATGGACGCGCAATTCGACACCGTTGTCGCGGCGCTTGGCGATGCCGAGCAGCTTGATGCGGTAACCGAGCTGTTCGGCATACTTGATGTCGGATGCTTCCAGCTTGGTGATGCCCTCGACGTAGGCCTTGTCGAACTGGACCGGGATGCCGAAGGCGATGGCAGAGATCAGAGTCGCCTTGTGCGCGGCATCGACGCCTTCGATGTCGAAGGTCGGATCGGCTTCGGCGTAACCCAGGCGCTGGGCTTCTGCCAGCACATCGGCGAAGGAGAGGCCCTTGTCACGCATTTCGGAGAGGATGAAGTTGGTGGTGCCGTTGATGATGCCGGCCGCCCACTCGATGCGGTTGGCAGTCAGGCCCTCGCGTAGCGCCTTGATGATGGGGATGCCGCCGGCCACGGCTGCCTCGAAAGCGACCATGACACCTTTGGCTTGCGCGGCGGTGAATATCTCGGTGCCATGCACGGCGAGCAGTGCCTTGTTGGCGGTGACGACATGCTTGCCGTTGGCGATCGACTGCATGACCACTTCCTTGGCCACGCCATAGCCGCCGATCAGCTCGACGATGATGTCGATCTGCGGGTCGTTGACCAACGCGAAAGCGTCATCGGTGACGCGGGCAGCACCACCGGTGACCTGTTTCGCCAGTTCGACGTTCTTGTCGGCCACGGCAACGATCTGAATCGGCCGGCCGGCGCGGCGGGTGATTTCCTCCGCATTGCGCTTGAGAACGGTCCAGGTGCCACCGCCGACGGTGCCGATGCCGATAAGGCCAACATTGATAGGTTTCATTGCAGTTGTCAGTCGTTAGAAATCAGTTGTTAGTGAAGACGAGGGGATTGAAGTGCGGTTGCTGGCAAGCATTGACTGGCAACTAGTTTGTCCCGTGCCGCTTGCGGTAGTTTTCCAGGAAGCGGGCCAGGCGGCCGACGGCTTCGCGCAGGTCGTCCTCGTGCGGCAGGAAGACCAGGCGGAAGTGGTCAGGATGCGGCCAGTTGAAGCCAGTCCCCTGAACCAGCAGCACCTTTTCTTCCTGCAGCAGTTCGGCGATGAAGGCCTGATCGTTCTTGATCGGGTAGATCTTCGGATCGAGCTTCGGGAACATGTACAGCGCCGCCTTCGGCTTGACACAGGAAACGCCGGGAATGGCATTGATCAGGTCGAAAGCGATGTCGCGCTGGCGACGCAGGCGGCCGCCCTCGGCAATCAGGTCGTCGATGCTCTGGTAACCGCCGAGCGCGGTCTGGATGCCGTGCTGACCGGGCGCGTTGGCGCACAGGCGCATCGAGGCCAGCATGTCGAGACCTTCGATGTAGTCCTTGGCGTGGCGCTTGTCGCCGGACACGACCATCCAGCCGGCGCGATAGCCGCAGGAACGGTAGTTTTTCGAGAGACCGTTGAAGGTGATGGTCAGCACGTCCTCAGACAGCGAAGCGATCGACGTGTGCTTGACGCCGTCGTAGAGCACCTTGTCGTACACCTCGTCGGCATAGATGATCAGGTGATGCTCGCGGGCGATGTCGATGATCTCGTGCAGCAGATCGTCCGGATACAGCGCGCCGGTCGGGTTGTTCGGGTTGATGATGACGATGGCGCGGGTGTTCTTGTTGATCTTGCTGCGGATGTCGTTCAGATCCGGTAGCCAGCCCTTTTCCTCGTCGCACAGGTAATGCACCGGTTTGCCGCCGGACAGGCTGATCGCCGCTGTCCACAGCGGATAGTCAGGCGCCGGCACCAGCACTTCGTCGCCGGCGTCGAGCAGGGCGTTCATCGCCATGACGATAAGTTCGGAGACGCCATTGCCGACGTAGATGTCCTCCAGCGTCACACCCTTGATGTGCTTCTGCTGGGTGTAATGCATGATCGCCTTGCGCGCCGCGAAGATGCCCTTCGAATCCGTGTAGCCGGCCGCATTCGGCAGGTTGCGGATGATGTCCTGCTGGATTTCCTCGGGCGAGTCGAAGCCGAACGCGGCCAGGTTGCCGATGTTCAGCTTGATGATCTTGTGCCCTTCCTCTTCCATCTGCTTGGCCATCTGCAGCACAGGGCCGCGGATGTCATAACAGACGTTGGCGAGCTTGGCGGATTTCTTGACGTGTTTCATGAAGGCTGTCCGGTTTGGCGCGATTCGGCCAAAGGTATAATCCTACTTTATCGTATGGTGCACCGCAATTTCGGCGGGCCTTCCGGGACACTCGTTCAGTGAAACTTCATCTTTCCAGCGCCGCCGGTCTCAATCTATTCACCGCCCACGGCGATGGTTACGTGGCAGTCAATCAGATCCGCCACGAAGGCAACCTCATCGTCATGCCCGAATCCATCATCAATGACTGGACGACAGCCCGCTTCGATACCCTGACGGATGAGGACATGACCCCCTTGCTGAAACTGGGCACCGGCATCATCCTGCTCGGCACCGGAAATCGCCTGCGCTTCCCGCCCGGCCAACTGATGAAGCCTTTCGCCCAGGCCGGCATCGGCCTCGAAGTCATGGACTTGCCAGCCGCCTGCCGCACCTACAACATCCTCGCCAGCGAAGGCCGCCAGGTAGCAGCGGCTCTGCTTTTCGACTGATCAGCGGCGACCGTAGGTATCTTCGAAGCGGACGATGTCGTCCTCACCGAGGTAACTGCCGGATTGCACCTCGATCATCTCGAGCGGCACGATCCCCGGATTTTCCAGGCGGTGCTTGACGCCCAGCGGAATATAGGTGGACTGATTCTCGCTGACCAGGAAGACCTCGTCACCCTTGGTCACCCGCGCCGTACCGCTGACCACGATCCAGTGCTCGGCGCGGTGATGGTGCATCTGTAGCGACAGCGCGGCTCCGGGCTTGACACCGATACGCTTGACCTGGAAACGCTCGCCTGAATCCACGCCGTCGTACCAGCCCCAGGGCCGATAAACCTTGCGGTGCCACTGCGCCACCGGCCGGCCGTCGGCCTTCAGGCGATCGACAATTTTCTTCACATCCTGTGTCGCATCGTGCTGGGCAACCAGGACGGCATCATCGGTTTCCACCACAACCAGGTCGCTGAGCCCGACACAGGCAACGAGCCGACTCTCGGAAATCGCCAGCGTATTGCGGCAGCCTTCAAGCAGCACATCCCCGCGCCAGGCATTGCCCTTCTCGCACTTGGGCAAAACCTTCCACAAAGCATCCCAGGCTCCGACATCAGACCAACCGGCCGCCAACGGAATGACCGCGCTCTTCGGCAACCCCAGCAGCCCCCCAGTCAGCCGCTCCATCACTGCGTAGTCGATGGAGTCGGAAGGACATTGCCCGAATGCCGCCGGATCGACACGAACGAAGTCTCCGTCCTCGCTACCGCCTTGCAGTGCCAGCCTGCAAGCGGCAAGGATATCGGGCCGGCAATGCTCAAGGGCTGTCAACCAGATCGAGGCACGCATCACGAAAATACCGCTGTTCCAGAGAAACTCGCCGCTATCCAGATAGGCCCGCGCTGTCTCGCGATTGGGTTTCTCGACAAAACGTGTCAGTTCAAAAGCCACCCCCTCGTCGCCCAGCGCTGCCCCCTGCTGGATGTAGCCGTAACCCGTCTCCGGACAATCCGGCGTAATGCCGAAAGTCACGGCCCTTCCCGCCTCGGCAAGCACGACGGCGCGCGACACTGCCGCTCTGAACGTTGCCGCCTCGAGAATCACGTGATCGGCCGGCATCACAACCAATACCGGATCTCCGCCTTTCTGCTGCGCCCAGAGAGCAGCCAGTGTCAGTGCCGGAGCAGTATTGCGACCAAACGGCTCGAGCAAGGCCCTGCCCTTCTTGCCCAGCAAGCGCAGTTGCTCGGCAACGACAAAGCGATGCTCCTCGTTGCAGACAAGCAGTGGATCTCCGAGCCCGGCAATACCGTCAAGGCGCGCCACGGTCGCCTGCAACATCGACTGGTCACCGACCAGCGGCAGCAACTGCTTGGGATATTTTTCGCGGGAAAGCGGCCAAAGACGGGTACCGGAGCCCCCGGACAGAACGACGGGAAGAATCTTGTTCATGATCGGTCAAGTTGGAAGCGAAAGCGCAGCATAACCCATGCGCATGACAATGGAAGGTCAGGCTTCATCGTGAAAATGTTCAACTCCCCGACCTGTCACGTTGCGAGCAGCCCCCCCTCGCACCGGCCAGCCATCAGGGAACTTCTGCGGCTATTTACAACTTTTTCAGGTACTCCTTGGTGAATACCCGATCCGGCAGATCGCGCAATTTCATCTCACTGTATTCGAGCACCGACTTTTCACCACTGCGCAAGGCATCCTCCATGACCAACCGGGTTGGCCGCACCTTGCCGGCAAGCGTCCTGAAATCCTCATAGCTTGCCTTCTTCAGCAGGCGGTTGGACAGGGAGTAGAACTCAGCCCTGAAAGGCCATGCATTCTTCTGATTCACCCAGTAAATGACCTTCTGGTAAGTCACCGAACGATCAACTGCCGCCAACTCCAGCACCACATAGTTTTCGCCATCGACAACTTCATTGCGCAGAACCTTGGGATTGTAGTCACCAGCAAAATTGGCGCGCGCCAGATCGCCATTCGCCACCTGTCCGGTCAACCGTTGAGCGAGGGAAATACGCACCGGCTGCGAAACCTCGGGCATGAACACCCACAAATCCCGGCCTTTCATCAAAATGATCTGTCCACGCTCGGCAGCCGGCTCGGTAACCATGACTACCGTGTTCTCGTTGCCCTTGGACAGTACACGATACTTGCGCTGCTCAGACGTGCGCTCGGCCTGACTGGTACTGATCACAATGTCGACCTGGAAACCCTCGGCCGGAAAGCGTACCTGGTCAGCCTTTTCCACTATACTGCGCGCATAGGCATCGTCTGCCGGCTCAACGGGCGCCTGCTGGGCGAGCACGAATCCCGGCAGCAAGGCCACCAGCAGCAGACAAACCCGATTACTCAGCGGCTTGGCACAATTGCGTAACATAGGCATCTCCTCGCACATGTTCATCGTCATTATTTCCGCATTCCATCCGGCATGAGCAGCGTCGTCCGCATCGAGCGCGTTTTCAAGGAATATCTGCTCGGCGAGCAGATCGTCCAGGCGCTCAATGATATTACACTGGCCATTGAGCCCGGCGTTTTCCTGGCCATCTCCGGTCCATCCGGCAGCGGCAAGACGACCATGCTCAATCTCATCGGCTGCATCGACCGCCCAACCAGCGGCAACATCTACATCAACGAGGAAAACGTTTCGCAAAAATCGGCCAACGAACTTGCCGACCTGCGTGCACGTTCAATCGGTTTCATCTTCCAGACCTTCAACCTGCTGCCGGTACTCACCGCTGCCGAAAACGTCGAATACCCGCTGCTGCGTCGCAAGGATATCTCCGCCACTGACCGCAAACGTCGTGTGGATTATTTCCTGGATATCGTCGGTCTCAGCAAGTACGCCAACAATCGGCCAAACCAGCTGAGTGGCGGCCAGCGCCAGCGTGTCGCCATCGCCCGCGCCCTCGCCGTCAAGCCGGCCATCGTTCTCGCCGACGAACCAACCGCCAATCTGGACAAAGCCACCGGTATCGAAATCCTCAAATTGATGAAACTCATCAACGAACACCTCGGCACCACCTTCATCTTCTCCACCCACGACCAGAAGGTCATCGACCACGCCAACCGCCTGGTCAAGGTTGAAGACGGCACCATCAAGGCATTTGGCGTACGCGGCCCGAAGCGCAACTGGAACATCGCCCGCGTTCGCAACCTTTCGGACATCGCCGCCGAAAACATTCCCGGATAACCTCTCAGGACCATCGCCGTGTCAAACAAGTACCGCTCATTCCCCTGCCTGACGCTCATTGCAGCCGCCTGCATCAGTCTTGGCGCACAGGCTGCGGACGACAGGGAATCGCTCTTTGGTGACGACCTTCCGGCCGCTGAAAAGAAGGAAGAATCCTCCGGTGCAGGCATCAAGGGTTTTGTGCAGTTCGAGTTGGCGCGAAACACCGGCGACCCTGATCACTGGTCAAAGATGCGTACGCGTGCCGATCTCTCCAGCCAGGGAAAGCTGGGTGAAGGTATCAAATGGAAACTCGGCGCCCGAATTGATTACGACGCTGTTTTCAGTGTCGAGCGCAATTTTTACCCGGGAGCCGTAGAGCGCGACCAACGCTTCAACGTCGACCTGCGCGAGACCCACCTTGACTTCAGCGCAGGCAGCCTCGATTTCCGTGTTGGCAGACAGCACGTGATATGGGGCGAAATGGTCGGTCTCTTCTTCGCCGATGTCGTCTCCGCCCGCGACCTGCGTGAATTCATCCTGCCCGACTTTGACCAGATGCGTACGCCGCAGTGGGCAGCGCGCGCCGAATACTACGGTGACGACGTTCACGCCGAGCTGCTCTGGATACCTGTCGCCACGGTGGACAACATCGGCAAACCGGGATCCGACTTCTACCCCTACCAACCGGTACCGCCAGGATTCACTGCCCGCTACCGCAACCAGGACAGACCAACCCGCAACCTGGACAACATGAACTACGGGCTGCGTGTCTCGACGCTGCAGAACGGCTGGGACATTTCAGGTTTCTATTACCGTAGCAGCGACATCAACGCCACCTTCTACCGCACACCGATCACTGGCCCGACCATCACCTATGAACCCCGACATGATCGCATTCATCAACTGGGCGGAACCCTGACCAAGGATTTTGGTGATGTCGTCCTCAAGGCAGAGACCGTATACACCCGTGGCCGGAGTTTCACCGTCCTCGACCTGACCGACGCCGACGGCGTCGCCCGCCAGAACACCCTGGACTGGGCTGCCGGTCTCGACTTCACACTGGGCACCGACACCCGCCTCAATCTGCAGTTCTTCCAGCGCCATTACTTCAACCACAATCCCGATCTGATCGCCGACAAGAGCGAAAATGGCTACAGCATTCTGGTCAACAGCAAATTCCTCAGCAACTGGGAAGCACAGGCGCTGTTCATCGCCAGCGCCAACCGTAGCGACTGGCTCTTCCGCCCCCGGGTGACCTGGAACTTCGAGCGTAACTGGCGCTGGCTGATCGGCGCCGATGTCTTCAAAGGCCCTGAACTTGGAATGTTCGGTCGCTACGACCAGCGGGATCGGGTGTACTCCGAAATCCGGTACAGCTTCTGAGCACTGTGTCGAAAATCTTTACATCGCCATAATCCCACAGCCAGCAACAACCATTAAGCTAATGTTTTTTAATAACAATTAATAACTGGCACAGCACATGCTTACCTTGAACGCAAGATGCGGATATGCATCGTTCAACGGAGATTTAAAATGAAATCGAAACTTCTTATCGCTGCAGTATCCGCTGCACTGGGCGTTGCCTCGCTTCCGGCTCACGCTGGCGCTCTCGGTGCCGCCGACCTGACCATCACCGGTCTTGGCTTGGTTGACGTCAACACCGGCGCCGTGCTGACCAGCGGCATTGTGGTCAACACCGATTCCCGTACCGGCATCGCCAACTCCAATTACAACGGTGTTGAAGGCACAGGTCCTGGCCTCGGCAGCATTGTCAGCTTCACGCCGGGTGCAACGGTTGACGTCAAGTATCGTTGTGCTGGCTCTGATTGCGGCACCGTCAATGCAACCTACGGTGGCTCGGCAGAAAACAATTTCTCGACCCATCTTGCCGCTCCCGCCGGCAACTTTGCCTTGGGCGACATGTTCATCGGTGGTTCCGCTCTGGGCGCCAGCGCAACCGGCGCAAACGGCCTGACCCGTGCCGACGTGTCGGTTATGGGTTCGCCCAATGGCGGCGGCAGCAGCGCAACGATCCTGAACTCGGCCAGCGCCACGACAACCTTCACCGCCACGGCGACGATGGATGTCATGTTTGCCCTGGGTTATGACGCCTTCGTCAAGGCCTTCGTCAACCCGGCTCTGGGTTCGGATGCCGTTGCTTCTGCTGGCATCAACTGGACCCTGACGGTTACCTCGTCCAACGACGCCACTTTTGTTCCGCTGTTCTGGACGCCGAGCGAACTCAACGTCGGCTTTACCTCGACCGACGTTTCCGAGAATCAGCAATACGCCAGTGCCGGCAACCTGTTCTCCTTGGTTCGCACCATTACTGCCGGCAAATCGTACAACCTGACGATCACCCAGTCGTCCAACGCTCTGGCTCAGGAAGTTCCGGAGCCGGCATCGCTGGCCCTGGTTGGCTTGGGCCTCCTGGGCTTCGGCGCCCTGCGTCGCCGTCGCCAAGCCTGAGCACTTCCGGTTCGGGCATGAAAGGCCCGATCTGCTAGCATGAAGCCCACCGCAAGGTGGGCTTTTTCCATTTCAGGAAACCAATATGAATCTTCCGCACACAGATAACGTGACCGGCTTCGCAAAATCGATTTCCGGATACGAAATGCCGGAATGCCGAGAAGAACTCATTGAATTGGTCACGAAAAGCAGGAATTCCGGCCAGACACTCTTCCCGATCTCGACAGGTCTGAACTGGGGCTACGGATCAAACTCTCCGGTCACCGAAGGATCAACCATCGTTGACCTGTCGCGAATGAACCGCATCCTAAACGCCGATGAAATCTCGATCGACAATCCGATTGCCATCATCGAACCCGGGGTCACACAGGCGCAGTTGTCGAGTTTTCTGACAGAAAACTGCCCTGAACTGACATTCAACGTAACAGGTGCAGGGTGCGACACCAGCATCTTAGGAAATGCGCTTGACCGGGGTGTCGGATATTTCGGACCACGCAAGGAAGATATTTTCGGACTCGAAATCATCACTGGCAAAGGTGAGATTCTCCGCACCGGCTTCCGACGTCTGGGAGATGACTCTCCCCTGGCGCACTGCCACCCCTACGGTCTGGGACCAATACTTGACGGTCTTTTCTTTCAGGGAAACTTTGGCATCGTGACAAGTGCCTGTTTCCGACTGATCCCAAGGCGCCCCAAAGAGGTGGCGGTATCGATGGCGCTGCGTGACACCCGATACCTCGCCGAATTCATTGACCAACTCGCCCGCCTCAAGCGTGACGGCCTGCTGATCTCCGTAACCCACATTGCCAACAAGGCACGTACGCAGTCGACCTTGGCTTACGGCGTTACCCAGTACCTTGAAAAGCAATGCGGTTACAGCACAGCGAAAGCCAACGCTGAAGCAGACAAAGCCATCGCATTGGTCGCTCCCGACGAATGGACAAGCCTCGCTGCAGTTACCGGAAACGCGGGTCAGGTAAGAGCGGCCATCCGTGAAATCCGTCAGCGGGTCGGTCGCATTGCGCGAGTCATGGTCATCACCGACACCCTGCTCGACATCGGCTACGCCGTAACCCATGCCTTGCGCTTCATCCCGTTTATCCGCGCCAATGCGGCAGCCATCCATTCGATCCGGCCGCTACACGCCTTGGCGCTCGGTATTCCAACCGACGTTCCCATAGACAATTTGTTGTGGAAGTATGGCCGTACCGACCTGCCTGCAAAATCGCTCGATGAATCGTCCTGCGGTCTGCTTTTCGTCAATCCAGCATTACCGTTGAATGGAGAAGCGGTCGTTGCCGTAGTCGACGAACTGAAGTTGGTTGCAGACAAGCACGGTCACAAGCTGTACATGACACTCAACATCGAAACCTCAACCTCCATGGTTGCCGTGATCAACCTGCTGTTTGACCGTTCGCATCCGGACGAAACAGAGCGAGCACATCGTTGTGCCGACGACATGCTCGACTGCATACGGCGCCACGGGCTTGAACCCTATCGTGCCCGCGCCGACATGATGAAGGATATCGTGCAGGATAACGACTACTGGCAGACGATCCGCCGACTGAAGGATGTCTTTGATCCTGACAACATCATCGCCCCGGGCAGGTACAATCTGCCGACCTGACTGTTTCTGGCGCATTCATGCTCTCCACATCTTTCCGGCTGGCTCTGCGCAACCTGGCACGCAACCGCAACCGGACCCTGGTTGCCATGCTGACGGTAGGCGGAGGCGTGGTCGCCTTCCTTCTGGCTGGAGGCTTCATCAACTGGGTATTTGCCGACATGCGCGAAGCAACCATTCGTTCGCAACTCGGGCACATTCAGATCGTGCGTCCCGGCTACTTCGAGAAAGGCATTGCAGACCCCTATTCTTTTCTGCTCCCCGGCCAATCCAAAGAAGAAGAAGCACTGAGAAACACCACTGAAATTGCGACCATTACACCAAGACTGGCATTCAGCGGTCTGGCCAGTTTTGGGGATATCACGGTCGGCTTTTCTGGAGAAGGCATTGACCCGCTTCGCGAACGCCCGATCAGTACACGAATTACCATCAAAGATGGGCAAGACCTGCAAAGCCTGGAGGAGACCTCGGCAATCCTGGGAGAAGGCCTGGCACGAACGCTCGGCGTAAAGCCCGGAGACTCGATCGTACTTCTGGGCACGACGGCCAACGGTAGCGCCAATGCCATCGAAGTGACGGTTGCAGGAACCTTCTTCACGATTTACAAAGAATACGACGACACAGCCTTGCGCCTGCCCATTCCTCTTGCCCGCAAACTGATGCGGGTTGATGGAGCCACCTCCTGGGTTGCATTGCTGGAAAGGACTGAGAGCACGCAGTCAACGATTGAGTCCATTCGACCCAAGCTTCCTGCCGAAGTATTTCAGATCATTCCCTGGACTGAATTGGCCGACTTCTATAACAAGGTAGTCGTACTTTTTTCGAAACAGGTCGACGTCGTCAAGATCATCATCGGACTGATCATCATCCTGACGATATCCAATACGCAGACCATGAGCGTACTGGAACGCACAACCGAAATCGGCACCAGCCTGGCCATCGGATTGCGAGGCAGCGACGTGCTGCGACTGTTTCTATTGGAAGGGGCTCTTATAGGAATCGTCGGGGGCCTTCTCGGCATCGGCCTGGGCTATGTTCTGGGCGAGATCATTTCTGCCATCGGCATTCCGATGCCCCCTCCGCCCGGCATGGCACGCGGCTACACCGGGCAGATACTGATCAGCACGTCACTGGTCGTTGATGCGCTGATCCTGTCACTTTCAACGACTCTTCTCGCCAGCATCATGCCCGCCTGGAAGGCCAGCCGCATGAACATTGTCGACGCCCTTCGCTGCAACCAGTAAATGGCCAACGGTTTTCTCTCCCTCGCCTTACGCAATCTGTTGCGCCAAAGGGCGCGCTCAGCGGCAACGTTGACGGCAATCGCAATTGGCGTTGCCGGGCTCATCCTGGCGGGCGGATTCGTTCAGGACATTTTCATACAGCTTGGTGAAGCAATAATCCATTCTCAGACCGGGCACATCCAGGTCACCCGCGAGGGCTATCGCGAGGGTCGCATTCGCGCACCGGAAAAGTACCTGATTGAACAACCGGAGCAGTTGAAAGCGGCAATAACTGAAGTTACGCCACCCAATACAAGCATCATGGCTCGCCTTGGATTTTCCGGAATCCTGAACAACGGCCGACGCGATCTCGGAATCATTGGTGAAGGAATCGAGCCAGAAGCAGAGTCGGATATCGGCACTTACCTCCGTTACGTCGAAGGTCGCGGACTCAAAAACAACGACGTGGATGGCATTGTCGTCGGCCAAGGTGTCGCCCGCTCCCTTGGCCTGAAGGTTGGCGATCGTGTGACTTTGCTGATGACGCTCTCGGCAGGTGCGGTTAACACGCTTGACTTCGAACTCATCGGCATCTTTCAGAGTTTCTCCCGGGAGTTCGATGCCCGCGCGGTCCGCATTCCACTCGAGGCAGCGCGCACGCTGATGGACACACCATCAGCTCACCTGATGGTCGTCATGCTCGATCAAACAGGTGATACGGACAAAGCCATCGACAAGATCAAACAACAACTTGCCGGCCAAGGATATGAAATCACCGCCTGGAACAAGTTATCCGACTTTTATGAGAAGACCGTCGACCTGTACGATCGCCAGTTCGGTGTATTGCGACTGATCATTCTGCTCATGGTCCTGCTCAGCGTCGTCAACAGCGTCAACATGACCTTGTTCGAGCGCACGCGCGAATTCGGAACCATGCTGGCAGTGGGAGACCGATCGAGCACGGTGTTCCGGCTGATCATGACCGAAAGCCTTTGCCTGGGAGTTTTTGGCGCTCTGTTGGGCATGGCGACCGGTTGCCTTGCGGCCCTGCTGATATCGGCCATCGGCATCCCCATGCCACCACCGCCCAACGCCAATCTCGGATACACCGCGCTCATCAGGATCATTCCCGAAACTGTCCTCAGCGCCGGAATCATCGGATTCATGGCAACGATACTCGCCACCATCATGCCGGCACGCCGTGCCTCGCGTCTGGATGTCGTCGACGCGCTGCGCCACGGCGTCTGATAGCGATCGTGAAATACTGCGCAGCAAGAATGACGCTGCGACGCAATTCCAGACGCTTTCCGTTATGATTATGCCCTATTGACCGGGCCTCCCAGGACCCGCCAGAGAATAGATCGAAGGGGAAATTCCATGAATGGCAATATCATCAAAAATGCTGCGCAATGGCTTGTAATTACTGCTGCAGCAATCGTCATCACGGGTTGTGCAGGCAGTTACCCCGCAGCCCCCGCAGGCGCCGCCTCCGCTGATTACAGTTACAAGATTGGCCCCGGTGACAATCTGAACATCGTTGTCTGGCGCAATCCGGAACTGTCGATGTCCGTCCCGGTCCGTCCGGACGGCAAAATCTCCGCACCGCTGATCGACGACCTCAACGCCATGGGCAAGGACTCCACCAGTCTGGCGCGTGACATTGAAAAGGAACTGGCCAAGTTCATCCGCGACCCGGTCGTCACGGTCATCGTGACTGGCTTTGTCGGCCCTTACAGCGAGCAGATCCGCGTCATCGGCGAAGCTGCCAAGCCGCAGATTCTTGCCTACAAGCAGAAAATGACCCTGCTTGACGTCATGATCGCCGTTGGTGGCATCACCGACTTTGCCGACGGCAACCGCGCCACCATCCTGCGTACCGGCGAGAACAACGCCCAGTACAGTGTCCGCCTGAAGGATCTGGTCAAACGTGGCGACGTTTCCGCCAACGTCGAAATGAAGCCGGGTGATGTCCTGATCATCCCGCAAAGCTGGTTCTGATCGCCCCCGTCTCAACGCACGCCGCTCGACCGGAAGGTAGAGCGGCAACAAGCTTGGATTCCTAATGGAAGAGATTCTCCGCCAGGCCCAGACCATCCTGCGCGCAACCTGGAAGCATCGCCGGCTCGGCATGCTCGTTGCGTGGGTCGTGGGTGCCATTGCCGCCGGCGTCATACTGCGCATTCCCGACCGCTACGAGGCCTCGGCCCGTATCTATGTGGATACGCAATCGATCCTCAAGCCGCTGATGTCCGGTTTGGCAGTTCAACCCAACGTCGAACAGCAGGTCATGATGCTGAGCCGTACGCTGATCAGCCGGCCCAATGTCGAGAAGCTGATCCGCATGGCCGATCTGGATCTCGACATCAAGGGCAAGGCCGCGCAGGAAGCTCTGATCGATGAAGTAACCAAAGGCCTGAGGATACAGAGCGTCGGCCGTGACAATCTCTACACCCTGTCGTATCGCGATACCGAGCCGGCCAAGGCCCAGCGTGTCGTGCAGGCCCTTGTCTCGATCTTCGTCGAATCCAGCCTTGGCAACAAGCGCCAGGATTCCGACTCGGCACGCAAGTTCATTGACGAACAGATCCGCAATTACGAAACCAAACTGCAGGAAGCGGAAAACCGCCTCAAGGAATTCAAGCTGCAGAACATCGAGCTGCAGACCGGCGAAGGCAAAACCAGCTTCGATCGCCTCTCCGATCTCTCGATCATGCTCAATACCTCCCGCCTGGCGCTGCGCGAGGCACAGAACTCGCGCGACGCGCTGCGCCGCCAGATCGCCGGGGAAGAACCCGTCCTGCTGCCCGAATCTCCCGGCGCCGACTCCAGCATTTCCCTGCCTGAAATCGACGGCCGCATCGATACCCAGAAACGCAACCTGGATGCCCTGCTGCAACGCTATACCGAACAACATCCGGATGTCGTCGGCACCCGCCGCCTGATCAAGGACCTGGAAGAACAGAAACGCCAGGAACTGCTATCCAGGAAGAAGTTTGCCGCCGCCAATCCGGGATCCGCCGTCAGCAACAACCCGGTCTATCAGCAGCTGAAAGTGTCGCTGGGCGAAGCAGAAGCCAATGTCGCCTCGCTCCAGGCCCGGGTTTCGGAATACGAAGCACGCTACAAGCGGCTCACCGACATGATGAAGACGCAACCGCAACTCGAAGCTGAATTCACCCAGCTGAACCGCGACTACGACATCCACAAGAAGAACTACGAGCAGCTGGTCAGTCGCCGCGAATCGGCTGAGCTCTCCGGGGATCTGGAAGCAGCCGGCTCAGTTGCCGATTTCCGTCTGATCGACCCACCGCGGGCCTCAAACAAGCCCGTTGCTCCCAACCGCACCCTGCTTTTCCCGCTCGGTCTGCTGCTTGGCCTTGCCAGCGGCCTGTTCGTCGCTTTCGCCGCCAGCCAGATCCGTCCGGTCTTCTTCGACGGCAAGACACTGCGCGAAGCCACCGGCCTGCCCCTGCTTGGTACCGTTTCGCTGATTCCCAACGAAACCCGCCGTCTCAAGGAACGATCCAGCCTGCGCCGTTTCCTTGCTGCCACGGCGGGGCTTTTCGTTGCCTATGGAGCCGGCATCGCCGCCCTCCTGTTCATTTCCCAACGTGCTGCCTGAGAGTGATCGATGAGTCTGATTGAACAAGCAGCCAAGCGCCTGGAACAGCTCCGCCAGGCCGGCGTTGAACTTCCCGAGGAAGCCACGGCACAGCCGGAACAGCGAGCCAGGGCAACATCCAGGTCCAGCGATCCCTATACCGCGCCGATCGTCCCACCTCCTTCAGCGCCCGAGGAAAAAAAGAACGCCTCGGCAACCAGCAAGCGCATCGAGCTGGACCTCGAGGCGATTGGCGCCTCCGGTCTGCTCGTACCGCAAGCAACGCGCAGCCAGCTGGCAGACGAATACCGCGTCATCAAGCGGCCGCTGATTGCCAATGCCATGGGCAAGGGCAGCGAACCGATCGCCAACGGCAACCTGATCATGGTCACCAGCGCCCTGCCGGGAGAAGGCAAGAGCTTCACGGCCATCAACCTGGCCATCAGCATTGCCATGGAACTCGACAACACGGTCATGCTGGTCGATGCCGATGTCGCCCGTCCTTCCGTCCTCAACATGCTCGGTCTGCCGCCGGCACCCGGCCTGCTTGATGTCGTTGACAAGAACTCGGTCGACATTTCCGGCGTCCTGCTGCGCACCAACATCGAAAAACTGTCGATACTGCCAAGCGGCACCCAGCATCCGAGAGCCACCGAACTCCTCGCCAGCGACGCGATGGTTCGCCTGCTGGACGACATGGCCAGCCGCTACAACGACCGGATCATCATTTTCGATTCGCCGCCGCTCCTGCTCACCACCGAATCCCGTGCCCTTGCTACCCACATGGGTCAGATCGTCATCGTCGTCAATGCCGAGAACACCACCCAGGCAGCGGTAAAGCAGGCCGTCGATGCCATCGAGGCCTGTCCGGTCAAGATGATGGTGCTCAATCAGGCACGCCAGGCATCCACCGATGGCTACGGATACGGATATGGCTACGGATACGGATATGGCCAAGAAAAATAGGCGGCCACTACCCAACCCTCTCGCCATCATCCTGGGGTTGCTTGTCGTCACGCCTGTCTGTGCCCAGCAGAGTACCGCAGGCGCCATTCCTCAACCGGCCATTGGCGCGGCGGCTTCGCTTGAATCGGGTGGTGCCGGCCAGGCAGGCGGCGCAGGGCGAACCTGGTCGATCAAGCCGCGTATCGGGCTGACCATGACGGCCACCGATAACGTCAATGTCAGCGGCGGAGCAAAGGGCGAAAACGACCTCATCACGGAAGTCGCGCCGGGCATCCGCATTGAAGCGCGGACAGCCAGACTACGCGGTTACTTCGACTACTCCCTGCGCAACCAGCTCTACCTCAAGAACAATGGCGACCGTCGCCAGCATGGCCTGAACGCCATGGCAACGCTGGAGGCCGTTGATGACTGGCTGTTCATCGACCTGAGCGGCAACATCTCGCAGCAGGCAATTTCCGCCTTCGGCACCCAGTCGCCGAGCGATGCCTCGCTCAACAACAACATGACGGAAACGGCAACCTACCGCGTTTCCCCATACATTCGCGGACAACTCGGCGGTTTTGCCGACTATCTGGTTCGTTACAACGCATCGACGACGAAAGCCGACGCCAGCAACGCCTCCGATGTCGACCTTGGCCAATGGGTTGGCCAGTTAAGGGGCAGCACCCCATTCCAGAGCCTGAAGTGGAGTATCGACGCCAATCGCCAGACAACCGAGTACAGCAATGGCAACAAGACCGACGCTGACCTCCTGCGCGCCCTGGCTACCTATCTGATCACTCCGCAGTTCAGCATCTCGGCCAGCGCCGGCTGGGAACGCAACAATTACGCCTCGCTTGACCAGGAAAGCCGTAACACCTATGGCTACGGCTTTGACTGGAGCCCGACGCCACGCACCAAGATCTCCGCCTTCAAGGAAGACCGCTTCTTCGGCAACGGCCATCGCTTCTCGTTCAGCCACCGATTTCCGAGAAGCACCATCCGCTACACCGACACACGAGACGTCTCCGTTCTGCCCAACCAGTTCGCGACAACCGGCATGGGGAGCATCTACGACATCTTGTTCGAGCAGTACGCTACCCAGATTCCTGATCCGCTTGTGCGCGCCGCATATGTCAACCTGATGCTGGCCCTCCAGGGCATCAATCCCAACGCCCAGGTGACCAGCGGCTTCCTCTCTTCCCGTGCCAGCGTCCAGCGCCTGCAGCAATTGGCACTGGTCATGCAAGGTGTCCGCAATTCGCTCACCCTGCAGTTCAATCGCAGTGAAAACTCGTCGCTGCTGGCCGCCAATGCACTGGCCGACGATTTCTCGCAGAGTACGGCCGTCCGCCAGCGCGGCGTCAGCCTGACCTTCTCCCATCGCCTGAGCGCCCTTTCCAACCTGAATGCCACGGCCAGTCGTCAGGTCAGTGACGGCAACAACAATGGCACCGGCAGCCTGAAGACCACGACGACGAACTATTCGGTCAGCCTGTCCACCAAGCTGGGCGCCAAGACGACCGGCTCGCTCAGCCTGCGCCATTCCGATTTCGACAACGCCACCAATCCCTACACCGAGAATGCGCTGGTCGGCGCGCTCACCTATACCTACTGACGCATGTACGAAGCTTTTTACGGCCTGACCAACAAGCCCTTCCAGCTCAACCCGGACCCCACCTTCTATTTCGGCAGCAAGCAGCACAAGCGTGCTGCAGCCTACCTCGAATACGGCATGCACCAGAACGAGGGTTTCATCGTCATCACCGGTGAAGTCGGGGCCGGCAAGACCACCATCGTTCGCGGCATGCTCGACGCCCTGGACCAGAAAAAGGTCGTCGCCGCCCATCTCGTCAGCACCCAGCTCGATGCCGACGACACGCTGCGCCTGGTCGGTGCCGCCTTCGGTCTACGTACCAAGGATGTTTCCAAGGCCGACGTCCTGATGTCGCTGGAAGCCTTCCTGATCAGCGCCACCGGCAAAGGCAAACGCTGCCTGCTCATCGTCGACGAAGCGCAGAACCTGACCGCCCGTGCTGTCGAGGAACTGCGCATGCTGTCCAACTTCCAGTTCGGCAACCATGCGCTGCTGCAAAGCTACCTGATCGGCCAGCCGGAATTCCGCCAGATCCTGCAAAGCCCGCACATGATGCAGTTCCGCCAGCGGGTGATTGCCGCCTGTCACATCGGCCCGCTCGACGTCGAAGAAACCCGCGCCTACATCGAACACCGCCTGAAATGTGCCGGATCGACCGGTTCCCCCGTCATCAGCCCGGCCGCCTACGAAGCCATATTCAAGGCCAGCAGCGGCATTCCGCGGCGCATCAACTCCGTCTGCGACCGCCTCCTGCTGTTCGGTTTCCTGAGCGGCAAGAAGCAATTCGACGAACCCGACGTCGAGGAAGTCGCCCGCGAAATCCACGAAGAAACCATGGGCGGCAACACGCAGATCGGCGTCAACTACGCACCGGCTGCCTCGCCCTATCAGCCCGGCAGTCCACAGGCACTTGGCGAAACCGACATCTCCGGCGATCCGGCAACCGTCTTCGCCGGCCTCAATGTGCAACAACTCGGCGAGCGCCTGGCCCGCCTCGAACGCAGCCTGCTGCAACTCGAAAAGATCAACAGCGCGACTCTCGGCCTGCTTCAGCAACTCGTTGCCGATGGTCGTCAGCTCACGCAACCCGCACAGAAAAGTGAGAAATCCGATGCCTGAATCCTGGCCTGCCAATCTCGGCCCAGTCATCTGCGTCGTCGGCGCCCGTCCCAACTTCATGAAAATGGCGCCGATCCTGCGCGCCTTCGCGGCGCACACCCCGGCCATTCCGACCCTGCTGCTGCATACCGGCCAGCATTACGACCGCGACATGAACGACCGTCTGTTCGAGGATCTGCGTCTGCCGCATCCGGACATCAATCTGGAAGTCGGTTCCGGCTCCCACGCCGTGCAGACGGCAGAAGTCATGAAACGCTTCGAACCGGTACTCGACGAGCGCAAACCATCCTGCGTGCTGGTCGTCGGTGACGTGAACTCGACCCTGGCCTGCACGCTGGTCGCCGTCAAGAAGGGCATCCCGGTTGTACACGTTGAAGCCGGACTGCGCAGCTACGACCGCGCCATGCCGGAAGAAATCAACCGCGTACTGACCGACCAGATCGCCGACCTGCTCTACACCACCGAGCGCAGCGCCGCCGACAATCTGGCGCGCGAAGGCATCGCTGCCGAGCGCATCCGCTTCGTCGGCAACGTGATGATCGACTCATTGCTCAGCAACCGGCAGTTTGCCCGCGCGCCGCAAGAGAGCGTTGCCGCGGGAGGCGGCGATGCCAGCCTGATTGCCAGCCCCCAGGGTTACGGTGTGGTCACCATGCACCGCCCCTCCAACGTTGACGACACCAAGGTCCTCGCTTCGCTGCTTGGCGTACTGCGTGAAATCTCCGAAGCGCTGCCCCTGGTCTTCGCCCTGCACCCGCGCACCCGCGGCAACATCGAGCGCTTCGGCCTGCAGCACCTGATCGACACACCGCGCATGATCATGCTGCCGCCGCAAGGCTACCTCGAAATGCTCGGTCTGATGGCCGGTGCCCGTATCGTGCTGACCGACTCCGGCGGCCTGCAGGAAGAAACCACCGCCCTCGGCGTCCCCTGCCTGACCATGCGCGAGAACACCGAACGGCCGATCACTGTCGACCAGGGCACCAATACCATGGTCGGCCGCGACATCGCCGCCATCCGCCGGCAAACGGCCGAAGCCCTCGCCGGTCACGGCAAGAGCGGCCGCGTTCCCGAACTGTGGGATGGCCACACTGCCGAACGGATTGCCGCCGACCTGGCCACCTGGCTGCTTGCCCGCCACGACGCCTCCCGTCACTGAGCCCAGGGCCGTTCCCGCAAAAATGACCCGCAACGCACTCACCATCGATGTCGAAGACTACTTCCAGGTCTCCGCCTTCGCCCCGCACATCCCGCGCAGCGAATGGCCGGTGCGCGAGTGTCGTGTCGAGCGCAACGTCGACTGCATCCTGGCCATGCTCGACGAGCACGACACCAAGGCTACCTTCTTCACCCTCGGCTGGGTGGCCGAACGCTATCCCGAACTGATCCGCCGCATCGTTGCCGGCGGCCACGAGATCGCCAGCCACGGCTACGGTCACGAACGGGCCAGCGACCAGACGCCGGATGGCTTCTACTCGGACATCAACGTCGCCAAACTGATCCTCGAAGACCTTGCCGGCTGTGAGGTACGCGGCTACCGGGCACCGAGCTTCTCGATCGGCGAGCGGAACATGTGGGCCTTCGAATGTCTGGAACGTGCCGGCTACCACTACAGCTCCAGCGTTTACCCCGTCCGCCACGACCACTACGGGATGCCAGAAGCTCCGCGCCACGCCCATCGCATCGGCAAACTGCTGGAAATCCCGCCGACCACGCTGCGCATGCTCAACCGCAACTGGCCGGCCAGCGGTGGCGGCTACTTCCGGCTGATGCCCTACGCCCTGTCACGCTGGATGATCCAGCGCGTCAATGAAGTCGATCAACTGTCTGCCGTCTTCTACTTCCACCCCTGGGAAATCGACACCGACCAGCCGCGTATTCCCGGCATCAGTGCCAAGACGCGCTTCCGTCACTACGTCAATAT
>WBUO01000380.1 GCA_008933675.1 Dechloromonas sp. | reverse complement strand
GCCACTGGGTATTCAACCTCAATACCTTCATCGAGTACGTGTCGCAGAAGAACTTCCTGGACAACTCCTACACCCGGTTCCGCAACCGAATCGGCCTGACCGTCGGCGGCAAGTACCTGCGCGAGCGCGGCGACGTTGCCCTCGTGTGGCCGTACAAGGACTGCGTCCTGGAGGGCGGCCAAACGAAGGAAGAGGAGAAGCGGAAGGAAATCTTCTTCAATGAGGTCCTGGCCGAAGACGAGATCACCCGCTTGTTGGCCCCCAAGGTTTTAACCGCGTTCACCCGGTACACTGCAAAGGGGAAGAAGCCGGTTGGCGAGCTTAAACGAGACGGAGACGGCGTGATCCGCGAGAACCTGATTGTCAAGGGAAACAACCTGCTTGCCCTGCACACCCTTAGAGCGCTCTTTCGAGGCCAAGCCAAGTTGATCTACATTGATCCGCCGTTCAATACAGGTGAAGACGAATTCCGGTATAACGACAAATTCAACCACTCGGCTTGGCTTACGTTTATGTTCAATCGGCTTCATGCATGCAAGGAACTGCTGAGATCAGATGGAATCATCTGCGTTAATATCGGCAATCAGGAGGTGTCTTATCTCCAAGTTCTGATGGATGACGTTTTTGGCCCAGCGAACTATCTGAATCACATCACAATGACGACAAATGATCCATCAGGCTTCAAAGCGACCAGCTCGAAGATATTTTCCACGGCTAACCACTTGCTGATATATGGAGCGACATGTAACGGAGAGAAACTGAATAAGCTTTACGTCCGCAAGAGTTACGATCCTGCATATCGGTTCGTTGTGCTCAATCCTAAGGAGAACTACAAAGCGTGGCGATTTGGCACGATTCTGGAATGTCTTGCAAAACAGGAGAAGATGGATTCTGTTGAGACACTAAGGAAAAAGCACTCCTCGCAAAGTTTAAGAGAAATGGTCGAGAGCTTTGCCGATTCAAACAGAGCGGTTGTGTTTCGTACTGCTGCGATTGGGGGCGGAGCGCTGGCAAAAAGAAAAGAGACCATCGAAAAATCCAAATTACACAAAGGCAAGGTTTATCAGCATCCAGGTGAAGACGTTGAAGGATTCTATATCCTGAATGGTGAGCAGATAGTATTTTGGGAAAATGTTTACCGAGAGATTGATGGAGAGGTTGTACCAACGGAGGCACTCACAGATGTATGGACTGATATTAGCTGGACTGGCATCGCTGGCGAAGGCGGAGTCACGTTGAAGAGCGGCAAAAAACCCGAATTACTTCTGAAGCGAATTATTGAGCTATGCACAAAAAAGGATGATTTAATTCTCGATTATTTTGTCGGGTCTGGAACGACGTGTGCCGTGGCTCAAAAGATGGGCAGGCGGTATATCGGCATTGAGCAGTTAGAATACGGAGCGAACGACAGCGTCGTGCGCCTCCAGAACGTCATCAAAGGGGACTCGACCGGCGTGTCGAAGACGGTCGGATGGAAGGGCGGCGGCGAATTCGTCTACTGCGAGCTGATGAAATACAACGAAGCCTTTATGGAGCGGATCGAGGCCGCCAAGACGAGCAAGGAACTGGTCAAGATATGGAAGGAGATGGCTGAGGGATCGTTCCTCAACTGGTACGTGAACCCCCAGGTGCCGGAGGACGCAATCAAAGACTTCGAGGCTATCGGGCGGGAGGAGGACGGCCTCAAGAAGCAGAAGCGTCTGCTGGCCGAGTTGCTGGACAAGAACCAGCTCTATGTGAATCTCTCGGAGATTGACGACCCGCGCTTCAAAGTGAGCGCCGAGGACAAGGCGCTCAACAAGGCATTCTACGGCGAGGCGTACAATGCCTGAGCAATTCCTCTACGAGAAGCTCGACAGCATTTCCGGCTTCGGCCTGCTGGCCAAGGAAATGCCGAAGGGCATGACGCTGAACCTGAATCCCCGGTTCGAACTGCGGTCGTATCAGATCGAGGCCTTTGCCCGGTTCTTCCACTGCCATCAGAAGGACTTCCCCGGCAAAGTGCTTCCGCTGCACCTTCTGTTCAATATGGCCACGGGGAGCGGCAAGACGCTAATCATGGCCGGGTTGATCCTCTACCTGTACGAGAAGGGCTACCGGAACTTCCTGTTCTTCGTCAACTCCACCAACATCATCCAGAAGACGAGGGACAACTTCCTGAATCCGCAATCGTCGAAGTTCCTTTTCGTGCCCGACATTGTCATCGGCAATCAGCACGTCCGGGTCACGCCGGTCGAGAACTTCGAGGCCGTCAATCCCAGGGACATCAACATCTGCTTCACGACGATCCAGAAACTCCACACTGACCTGACGACCGAGAAGGAAAACGCGATCACGTTCGAGGATTTCCGCAAGCACAAGGTCGTCCTGATCGCCGACGAGGCGCACCACCTGAACACGAAGACCAGGAGCGACCAGGAGCTGTTCGAAAGCTGGGAGAACACCGTCGAGCTGATTTTCGGGCAGAACACCGCCAATCTGCTTCTGGAGTTCACCGCCACGCACGACTTTGAGGACGCGGGCATGGTGGACAAGTACCGGAACAAGGTCGTGACGCGCTATGACCTCCAGCAGTACCGCAACGACCGGTTTTCCAAGGACGTGATGATCGTTCAGTCCGACTTCGACCTGAACGAGCGCATCCTCCAGGCACTTGTCCTTAGCCAGTACAAGCAGGAGGTCGCCGCCAAGCACCGGATCAACCTGAAGCCGGTGGTTCTGTTGAAGGCCCAGCGCACCATCGCGCAGTCGCACGAGAACAAGGAGAACTTCCACAAGCTGATTGACGGTCTGACGGTCAAGGACATCGCCCGGGTTCGCAAGTCGGACGTTCCGGCCATACAGCGCGCCTTTCAGTTCTTCCAGGACAACGGAATCACGGACGGTCAACTCGTGGCCCGGCTCAAGCGAGAGTTCCAGGCCGAGTTCTGCCTGTCGGTCAACGAGGAGGGGGAGAAGGAGCGGTACCAGATGCTGCTTAACTCGCTGGAGGATCGGAACAACCGCATCCGCGCGATTTTCGCCGTACAGAAGCTCAACGAGGGGTGGGACGTCCTCAACCTGTTCGACATTGTCCGCTGTTATGAAACCCGCGACGCCAAGGCAGGAAAACCTGGTTCAACCACCGTATCCGAGGCGCAGTTGATCGGGCGCGGGGCGCGGTATTTCCCATTCGTGACACCGGGGAGCAACGACCGGTTTCGCCGGAAGTACGACGGGGACGTGGCTCACGAACTACGAGTGCTGGAGGAGTTGCACTACCACAGCATCAACGATCATCGGTACATCCAGGAGATTCGCACGGCCTTGGTCGCGCAGGGGATCATGGCCGAGGAAACAGTCGAACGGCCGATGCGCCTGAAGGACTCGTTCAAGAAGACGCCGTTCTTCAAGTTCGGGGCGATCTACACCAATGCCCGCATCACCAACGACTACCGGCAGGTCAAATCGCTGGCCGACATGGGGGTCTCGAAGAGCAACTATGTCCACACCATCGCCACGGGCCACGGCGGCCAGAGCGCGATCCTGGCCGAGAAGGAGGCCAAGGCCGTCGTGGCCGAGGAGAAC
>WBUO01000035.1 GCA_008933675.1 Dechloromonas sp. | reverse complement strand
CCGCAAGGAAGCCGGCAAGGATGGCAAACCTGTCACGCGCCCACTGGCCGAAGCGGAACTCAAACAGATCAACGACCTGATCCGCGAGGCGATGGGCTTCAGCCGCGAGCGGGGCGATACGCTGTCGGTGGCCAACGCCCCCTTCACGGAAAGCGAGAAGCAGGACATCAGCCTCCCCATCTGGAAGGATCCGGAGAGCATTTCCTACGCCAAGGACATCATCAAGATACTGATCGTCGCGGCCATCATCGCCCTGCTCTATTTCAAGATCATCCAGCCGTCGCTGAAAACCATGTTCCCACCGCCGGAAAGCAGGGAGGGCGGTGCCGCCGGGGAAGGTGGCGGGCTCTACGGCCCGGGCGGAGAACCCGGCGAGGAGGGCGACGACGGAGCAACGGACGTCCGCATCGACACCTACGCCGCCAAGGTCCAGAAGGCCCGCGACATCGCCCAGGCCGACCCGAAGGCGGTAGCCAACATCATCAAGGACTGGATGGGAAGCAATGCCAACTAGCCCCGAAGAAGGACTGGAAAAGAGCGCCACACTGCTCATCGCCCTGGGCGAGGAGCAGGCGGCCGAGGTCTTGCGCCAGCTCGGCCCGCGGGAAGTGCAGAAACTCGGCCACGCCATGGCGACGCTGAAGTCGGTACCCCGCGTCAAGGTTGAAGCCGTCCTCGACGAATTCCACCAGATCGCCGCCGAGCATGGTGCCGTCCATGTCGACACCGACAACTACATCCGCTCTGTACTGACCAAGGCGCTCGGCGACGACAAGGCATCAAACCTGATTTCGCGCATTCTCCAAGGCGGCGAGACCTCGGGCATCGAAGGCCTGAAGTGGATGGATGCGCAGACGGTCGCCGACTTGATCAAGAACGAACACCCGCAGATCATCGCCACCATCCTGGTTCATCTCGAACATGACCAGGCCAGCGAAATCCTCAACCACTTCACCGAGCGCCTGCGCAACGACGTGGTGCTGCGCATCGCCACGCTCGAAGGCATACAGCCGGCCGCCCTGCGCGAGCTGAACGAGGCGATGATGCGTATCCTCTCCGGCTCCGCCAGCGTCAAGCACACGGCGATGGGCGGCGTACGCACGGTGGCGGAGATCCTCAACTTCATCGGCGCCACCAATGAAACCTCGGTGGTTGACGCGATCCGCGAATACGATCCCGACCTTGCCCAGAAGATTCTCGACGAGATGTTCGTCTTTGAAAACCTGATGGACATCGACGACCGTTCGATCCAGCTCATCCTGCGCGAAATCCAGTCCGATTCGCTGATCCTGGCGCTCAAGGGCGCTTCGCCCGACCTGCGCGAGAAGATTTTCAAGAACATGTCGCAACGCGCTGCCGAAATGCTGCGCGAGGATCTCGAATCCAAGGGGCCGGTCCGTCTCTCGGAAGTCGAAGCCGAGCAGAAGGAAATCCTCAAGGTCGTGCGCCGTCTGGCGGACGAAGGGCAGATCGTGCTTGGCGGCGCCGGCGGCGAGCAGATGATCTAGGCCCGGGAACTGCAGCATGATCATTCCCAAGGACGAGCTCACCCACTTCCAGCGCTGGCAGGTCAGTTCCTTCGACAAGAAGCCGGCTGTCGTCGATGCACCAGTGCAAAGACCGGCCCCGCCCCCCATTGCCGAAACGGCGGCGGCTCCCGTCGCGGAGCCGCCACTCCGTCTGCCCACGGCGGAAGACATCGAACGCCTGCATGAGGAAGCCCGGGCGCAAGGCTATGCCGCCGGCCAGGCGGAAGCCCGCGCAGCGGCAGAAGAAGCCACACGCCTGGCAGCAGAGGAAGTCGCGGCGCGCTTCAGTGGCCTGCTCGGCAATCTGCGGCAGGCATTGGGCGAGCTGGACCAATCAGTGGCCGAGCAGCTGCTGGCGCTTGCCATCGAGATCGCCGCCCAGGTCACCCGCGGCCACCTCGCCATCCGCGAAGACGCCTTGCTGCCGATCGTCCGCGAGGCGATCGCCTCACTACCCCTGCATCACGCTCACATCACCCTTCGCCTCAACCCCGGCGACGCCGGCAACGTCCGGACCCTGCTTGGTGAGGAGCTGGCCCACAGCGCAACGCAGATCATCGACGACGCCACCATCAGCCCGGGAGGCTGCCTGGTGCTGGCCGGCGCCAGTGAAGTCGATGCGACCATCGAGACACGCTGGAAACGGGTCATCGAGGCCATCGGTGCCGAACCGCGCGCATGGCAGAGCAACTGAACGACGAGCCGGCAGCACACAGCCGGCGCTGGAACCGCTTTCTCGACAATTGCCGGACAGCGGCGGGCAATGCCCAGCCCCTCTGGCCGGCCGGCCGTCTGACACGGATCAACGGGCTGGTCATGGAAGCATCCGGCCTCAAGCTGCCGCTCGGCAGCAGCTGCCGGATTTATCCGCAAAGCGGTGCCCCGGTCGAGGCAGAGGTCGTCGGCTTTGCCGGCGAAAAGCTCTACCTGATGCCCTCCGACGATCTATACGGCCTGGCACCGGGATCACGTGTCGTCGCCTTCGAAAGCCCACCGGCCGCCCCCCACATCGATGACGCGCCGCCGCTACGCCGGCGAGCCATCGACCGCGTCAAGCAGGCACCTGTCGGTGAGGAACTGCTTGGCCGCGTCCTTGACGGCGTCGGGCGCCCCCTCGACAACAAGGGGCCGCTGCTTGCCAACAGCACCCGCCCCCTGCAGAGCCGTGCCATCAACCCGATGTCACGGGCGGCAATCGAGCAGCCGCTGGACGTTGGCATCCGCGCCATCAATGCCTTGCTCACGGTCGGCCGCGGCCAGCGCATGGGGCTCTTCGCCGGCTCCGGCGTCGGCAAGTCGGTGCTGCTCGGCATGATGGCCCGTTACACCAGCGCCGAAGTCATCGTTGTCGGCCTGATCGGCGAGCGCGGCCGCGAAGTCAAGGAATTCATCGAGCAGATCCTCGGCGAAGAAGGCATGCGGCGCGCCGTCGTCGTCGCCGCCCCGGCCGACACCGGACCGCTGATGCGCCTGCAGGGCGCCGCCTATGCGACTACGGTCGCCGAATATTTTCGCGACCAGGGGCGACATGTCCTGTTGATCATGGATTCGTTGACCCGCTTCGCCATGGCCCAGCGCGAAATCGCCCTGGCCATCGGTGAGCCGCCGGCCACCCGCGGCTACCCGCCGTCGGTCTTCGCCCGCCTGCCGCAGCTCGTCGAACGGGCCGGCAACGGCCAGGAAGGCGGCGGCTCGATCACCGCCTTCTATACGGTTCTCGCCGAGGGCGACGACCAGCAGGACCCGATCGCCGATTCGGCACGCGCCATTCTCGACGGCCACATCGTGCTCTCCCGAACGCTGGCCGATGCCGGCCACTATCCGGCAATCGATATCGAACAATCGATCAGCCGGGCCATGGTCAACCTGATCGACGACAGGCATCTTGAGCAGATCCGCAAATTCAAGGTCCTCTTCGCCCGCTACCAACGCTCCCGCGACCTGATCTCGGTCGGCGCCTATGTCCCCGGCACCGATCCTGTTCTCGACCAGGCGATTGCCGTCTACCCGAAGATGGAGCATTTTCTGCAGCAACAGCTGGCTGAACAGGCCGATTTCCCGGCCAGCCTTCAGGCACTCCTGTCCTTGATCTGATAAACGATGGCCCAGCCCTTCTCGCTACAACCGCTGCTCGACATCATGCAGACCCGTGCCGACGAGGCGACACGCCAGCTCGGGCAACTGATCGCGGCGGAGCAGAATCAGCGCAGCCGACTGCAGATGCTCGAGCAATATCGCGAGGAGTACGCCCAACGCCTGCGCGACGCCACGGCCGAGGGAGTCACCCGCCTGATCCTGCGCAACTATCAGGATTTTCTGGCGCGCATTGACGAGGCCATCACCCAGCAACGCATCGTCGTCAGCAATTCGGAACGCAACACGCGTGCCGGACAGGATCACTGGCAAGCCCAGAATACCCGGCTGAAAGCGATCGATACGCTGTCACAGCGACACGATGCACGGGAACGTCACCGCGAGAATCGCCAGGAACAAAAAATACAGGACGAATTCTCGACGCGGAAATACGGCACCGGGAAACTCTCCGATGATTGACCGGAGCTGGCACATCTATTGCTTATTCCATGGCAAATCAACGCCACTCAAGGAATCGTCATGGGTATTACCGTCATTCCCTCGCTCGCCAGCAGCAACCTGCCGTCTGCCAATGGACAATCGGCAACCGCGGGGAGCGACGGCATTGCCGGTGAATTTGCCGCACTGCTGAGCGGCGAGATACTGGGCCTGCTGAACACCACGGCCTCTACCAGGAACACCACCTCCCCACTCGCTGCACCCGGTGAGGACAACACAGGCCAGGCGGAAGGCACAGTCGATCCTGCACTGCTGGCCACGCTTTTTGGTCCGGGGACGGATGTTGCGCCGGAACGCAAACTCCATTCCGACACGGCACCACTTGGCGACACCACCGAGGACACGGTAGGCGACGCATTGCGGGGCAGCAAACAGGCCCTCCTGGCAGCGGACGAATCGTCTGGCGGACGGCGAAAAACGGCTGACGCGGCGGGGCTACAGGACAAGGCGACGACATTCAACCTACCCTCGATCACGAGCACCCAACAACGCCCGGCAGCGGCAAATATTGCCGCCGACAGCAACACGGTGCAATTGCCGCCGGTTGCCACCGGCAACGGAGCCCCCCACGCCGCGACACCTCTCGAAGCCAGCCAGGCATCCCCCCAGCGGAGCAGCGTCAATGCCCATCTGCACTCCGCTGCCTGGCCACAGCAGTTTGGTGACAAGGTCGTTTGGCTGGCCAAGAACGATCAACAGTCCGCGCAACTGACGATCAATCCGCCACAACTGGGCCCCATCCAGATCACGCTCAACCTGAACGGCGATCAAGCCAACATCGCCTTTGCCTCACCTCACGCCGAAGTACGGCAGGCAATCGAAAGTGCGTTGCCGCAACTGAAGGAAATGCTGTCGTCAGCGGGCATCAATCTTGGCCAGTCGAACGTCGGCGCCAACCTGTCGCAACAACGGCCGGACAATCCCTCGACTGACGCGAACGGAGCCCGTTTGGCAGACGAAAACGCTATACTCCCGGCCAATGATAAAGCGGCGAACGCGGCTGGCGGCGCGATTCTGCAACGGGGACGCGGTCTGGTAGACCTGTTCGCCTGAACCATCGGGATTAAACTAGAGAGGACTCAATATGGCCAAGGATGCCAAACCGGCGGAGGAAGGGGCCGCTGAGGCGCCCAAGAAAAGCAAGAAGCTGCTGATCATCATCCTGTCGCTCGTGCTCGTACTCGTGCTGGGCGGCGGCGCAGCCGCATTCCTGCTGCTCTCCGGCGGGCACGATGACGAAGACGAGGAGCATGCCGAGGAAACAGTTGCCAAGCCCAAAAAGGCAAAGAAAAAGGAGGCCCCGGGCACGCCGCCGTTATTCGTCAACCTTGAGCCATTCACGGTGAATCTGGTCCCGGAGACCGGCGACCAGTACCTGCAGGTCGTGCTCTCCATCGAACTCGACGGCCCGGAATCCGAAATCGCGCTGAAAGCGCTGATGCCCCGTATCCGCAACAACATCACCCTGCTGCTCTCGTCCAAGAAGGCCTCCGAACTGCTGCCCAAGGAAGGCAAGGAACAACTTGCCCTGACGCTGAAGGACGAGATCAACATGGCCATCGAGCCCCCTGCCAGAGGCCAGAAAACCGTGGAAGGCCCGGTCCAGTCGGTTCTGTTCACTTCCTTCATCATCCAGTAAGGAGCCATGGCCGGCGATTTTCTCTCCCAGGACGAGGTTGACGCCCTGCTCAAGGGCGTCACCGGGGAGACGGACGAGCCAGAGGACCACGATGCGGGTGGTGGGGACATTCGTGCCTACAACATTGGCACCCAGGAACGTATCGTCCGCGGTCGCATGCCGACACTGGAACTGGTCAACGAGCGCTTTGCCCGTTACCTGCGCATCGGCCTGTTCAACTACATGCACCGCAACGCCGAGATTTCGGTCGGCCCCATCCGTGTACAGAAATACAGCGAGTTCATCCGCAATCTGGTCGTCCCGACCAACCTGAATCTGGTCGTTGCCAAGCCGCTGCGCGGAACCGCGCTGTTCGTTTTCGACCCCAACCTGGTCTTTCTCGTTGTCGACAACATGTTCGGCGGCGACGGCCGCTTCCACACCCGGGTCGAAGGCCGCGACTTCACGGCCACCGAGCAGCGCATCATCCAGGGCTTGCTCGGCGTCGTGTTCACCGAATACAGCAAATCGTGGAAGCCGGTCTACGACATCAACTTCGAGTATGTGCGCTCGGAGATGAACTCGCAGTTCGCCAACATCGCGACGCCGTCGGAAATCGTCGTATCGACAACCTTTACGCTGGAGTTCGGTGGCGCCACGGCAGACATGCATATCTGCTTCCCCTACTCGATGCTCGAACCGATCCGCGACCTGTTGTACAGCACCATGCAGAGTGACCAGCTGTCCTCCGACAAGCGCTGGATCATCACCCTGCGCAAACAGTTGCAGGGAGCCGAGGTCGAGATCGTCGCCCATCTCGGCAGCGGCAGGATCACGCTCGGGCAGATTCTCGAACTCAAGGCAGGCGATGTCATTCCGATCCACATCCCGCAGCATATCGAGGCGCTGGTCGACAACGTCCCGCTGATGGAATGTTCTTATGGCCAGCAGAACGGCCAGTACGCTTTGAAGGTCGAACGATTCATTGCATCATCGTCCGACGCGCCGGCCGCCGAGCCGGCGATGGGAGAAAAAAATGGCTGACGAAATGGATAACACCGACAACCCGGTCACCGAAGACGATGGCCAGATCAGCGAGGATGACTGGGCAGCAGCGATGGCCGAGCAGGCCATCAGCGAATCGACGGCAACAGCCGCCCCCGGCGCCCAGCCGGCTGACATTTTCCCGTCCTTCGGGGGGGCCGGCGGCACCGCCGGCATGATGAACGAACTCGACATGATCCTGGACATTCCGGTCCAGATCACCGTCGAACTGGGACGCACCAAGATCACCATCAAGAACCTGCTGCAACTGGCACATGGTTCCGTCGTCGAGCTTGACGCCATGGCCGGCGAACCGATGGACGTCCTGGTCAACGGCACGCTGATCGCCCAGGGCGAGGTCGTCGTCGTCAATGACAAGTTTGGCATCCGCCTGACCGACATCATCACGCCGTCCGAACGCATGCGCAAACTCAACCGCTGAACGGCCGGCCGGATTGCATTAAGATAGCGCCCTGACCACTTCGTGTGACGGGCCTTTTCCCTTGCTGCGCTACCTTCCCCTGCTTCTGCCGCCGACCGCGGCAGCTGCCGATGCCGCACCCCCCGGGGTAGGAACCGGCACCTACCTGCAAGCCGCCCTTGCCCTGGCCCTGATCGTCAGCCTGCTGATCGGTGCTGCCTGGCTTGCCCGCAAGGTTACCGGCGGCAAGGGGTTCGGCCAGGGTGGCATGCGCGTCATCGGCGGTGTGGCGCTCGGCCCGCGCGAGCGCATCGTGCTCCTCGAAATCGGTGAGGAATGGCTGGTCATCGGCATCGTCCCCGGCCAGATCCGTACCCTGCATCGCCTGGCCAAGGGCGAGGCAATGCCGCCCGGCAGCACACCAGCGGGCGACCGTCCTTTTGCCCAGTGGCTGCAGAAAAACATCAGCGAGCGCAAGAACCATGACTAGGCGACTGCTCGGCGCCCTCCTCCTGCTTCTGCCAGCCCTCGCCTTCGCTCAGGCAACGGGCGGCCTGCCGGCGATCACCAGTACGCCTGCCGCCGGTGGCGGCACAACTTATTCGCTGACGATCCAGACCCTGCTGCTGATGACGGCCCTGACCTTCATCCCGGCGGCCGTGCTGATGATGACCGGTTTCACCCGCATCGTGATCGTCCTCTCCCTGCTGCGCCACGCACTCGGCACCCAGACTTCGCCGCCCAACCAGGTTCTGATCGGCCTTGCCCTTTTTCTCACCTTCTTCGTCATGAGCCCGGTGCTCGATCGCGTCTACACCGAGGCTTACGTTCCGCTCTCGGAAAACCGGATCAACATCATGCAGGCGGCCGAACGTGCTGCCGTACCGATGCGCGGCTTCATGCTCAAGCAGACGCGAGAATCGGACCTCGCCCTCTTCGCGGGCATCGCCAAGAGCGAACGTTTCGAGAAGCCGGACGACATCCCTTTGCGCGTGCTGATTCCGGCCTTTGTCATCAGCGAACTGAAGACGGCGTTCCAGATCGGCTTTATCTTGTTCATCCCCTTTCTGGTCATCGACATGGTGGTCGCCAGTCTGCTGATGTCGATGGGCATGATGATGATGTCGCCGATCATGGTCGCCCTGCCCTTCAAGCTGATGCTTTTCGTGCTGGTCGACGGCTGGCATCTGGTCATCGGCTCACTGATTCAGAGTTTCACGCCATGACCCCGGGAACCGTCATGGAAATCGGCCGCCAGGCGATCGAGGTAACCTTGATCATCGCCGCCCCGACCCTCATTGCCGCCCTGGTTGTCGGCCTGATCATCAGCATCTTTCAGGCGGCCACGCAAATCAACGAATCAACACTGCAGTTCGTTCCGAAACTGGTCGCGATGTTCGTTGTCATCCTGCTTTTCGGGCCATGGATGCTGCAGTATCTGATCGATTACATCCAGCGCCTGTTCGGCAGCATCCCGCAACTCATCGGATAGTCATGATCAGCATCGGCTCCGCCCAGATCGATGCCTGGATCGCCGCACTCATCTTCCCATTGGCGCGCATACTGGGCTTCATTGCTTCAGCGCCGCTGTGGAGCACAGCCGCCATTCCCCAGCGAACTCGCCTGATCCTCGGTCTGGCGATCACCCTGGCCATCGCCCCCGCCCTGCCGCCCATGCCGGATGTCGAGCCGGCAAGTCTGGCCGGGTTCTGGATCATGCTGCAGCAGATGCTGATTGGCATCGGCATGGGTTTCGCCGCGCGTATCGTCTTTGCCGCATTCGACATGGCCGGCGAATTCCTGGGCTTCCAGATGGGTCTCGGCTTCGCTACCTTCTACGACCCGCTGCGCGGCTCTCAGACCCCCGTCGTCGCCGAATTCATCGGCCTCATCGCCCTGTTGCTCTTCCTGTCGATGAACGGCCATCTGCTGTATTTCGCCACCCTGGCCCAGAGTTTTGTCGTCATGCCGGTCAGTGCCGTACCGCTCGCGGCCGATTCATGGCTCAATCTGGCACGTCTGGGCAGCACCATCTTCTCGGCTGGCCTCCTGCTCTCCCTGCCGGTCGTCGTCGCCCTGATGATCACCAATATTGCCTTGGCCGTACTGACCAGAGCGGCCCCCCAGCTGAACATTTTCGCATTGGGTTTCCCGCTCACACTGATCGGCGGTTTCGTCGCCCTGGCGATCAGCATGAACTATCTGGCAGAACCCATTCAGGCCGTTTTTGAAATCGGCCTCGCAGCCATGCTGGGGTTCGCCAAGCTTCCCTAGTTCTGCAGGAAGGAATCGGCCTGTTGCTGCTGCACCAGGCGGATCACCCCTTCGGCCACTCGCCGGGCGCCGATCGTCTGTGAGTCGATGCCTTCAGTAAATTCGACAATCTGGTAGCCGCCAAAGCCCTGTTCATTCTGCAACTGGCTGGCGCGCCGCTTGAGGAGCTGGATGGACTCCCCGGCGCCGCCCGTATGGTAGCGCTTCATCTTCATCGACAGTCGATAGGTATTGTCGTTCAGGCGCGCCTCCTCGATTTCCCAGTTCGGCGCCAGCGGATCGTAGACAACATAGATCGCGGCAGCGACGACGGCGGCGGTTGCCAGCGTGGATAGCGAAACCGAGTTCTTGGCCGTCAGCTGGATGAACTTGTCGGGAATCAGCGGCGAGGCAGTGGACCCCGAGGAAGTACAACCGCCGGCGGCGAGAACCGCGACAAGCAGAAACAAGGCACGGAGCTTCATAGGATGCTGAACAGGCTGAGCTGGCTGGTCTGCTTGAAGGACAACTGGGCTGCCTCCAGCTGCAACTGGTAGCGCGACAGCAGGGAAATCGCCTCGGTGTAATCGAGATCCTGCAACTCCGACAGCCGGGTTTCATAGAGATAGTCGGAATTTTCTGCCGTCGTCGCCATGCTCTCCAGCGACTGCATGCGAGCCCCGACCGAAGCTCGCACGCTCGACAGATGGGCGATGGCCGCCGCCGAATCATCCAGCGCCTGCCCGTAATCGGCACTGGTAAAAGGCACGCCGCTCGCCGGATCGAGAATATCGATCATGTTCTTGAGGCTGTCGAACATGCTGCGGCCCGTCACGCCGCCCTGTGCATCGCGCACCTGCATGAAGACATCGAATCCATTTTCGGCGGTAGCCACAACACGTGAGGCACTGACCTGGAGTGCCTCCTGCCCGCCATCGCCGCTGTAGCTGACATGCGTCCCGGCACCCAGGGCATACGGCGGGGTAGCGCCGAGGTTGACCTGAAATGGCTGGGTGGTCGATTTGAAACCGGCAAAGATGTAGAGGCCCGTTCCGTCCTGGGTATTGGCCAGGCCGATCAGGCTTTGCAGACGCTGCTTCAACTCTTCCGCGATCATGCCGCGCTGCGAGTCGCTATAGGTGGCGTTGCCGGCCTGGACCGCTTTCTCGTAGATATTCTGGAGCTCGAGCTCGACGCCGCTCAGCGTCGAATCCAGCAGATTGAGCTTGCTCGTCGCCTCGCCGAGATTGTCGAGGAACTGCTCATTCAGGCCTTTCGATTGACTGACCTGGAGTGCCTGCGAGGCGCCGATCGGGTCGTCTTCCGGAGACAGGATGCGCCGACCGGTGGACAGCTGCTGCTGGGTTCGATAAAGGTCGTACTGCCGATTCTGGATACCGGTCGTGCCGGTATTGAAAATCTGGGATGTGCTGACGCGCATGGCTATGACTCCTTTCAGCCGAGCGACAAAATCGTTTCGAACAGCTTGTTGCCAATCTCCAGGATCTTCGACGAAGCCTGGTAGGCACGCTGGAATTTCAGCATGTTGGCCGCCTCCTCATCGAGATTGACCCCCGACAAGGCCTCTCGCGTGGCTTGCGCCTGCGTCAGTACGGCCGTCTGGGCATCGAGCTGGACCTTTGCTTCCCGGGTCCGGATACCGTTTTCCGCCACCAGCTTCGAGTAGGCCCCCTGGTACGTCGAGTTGCCGCCATCCATCGTGTTCTGGGTCTGCAGCTTGGCAAACAGCAGCGCGTTCCGCCCATCCTGGACACCGCCTTCGTTACGCTCGATCACGAAGGTATCGCTACCACTGGCCGGCGGCATGCCGGCGACCGTGAAATGCATGTTGTCGAACGTGAACCCGGTCAGCGCGGCACCACCGCTGGCAAGCGCGATGTCCCCGGCCCCGGAGACCTCCGTTCCATCGGCGTAGATCGCGGTCCAGGTGCCCGGTACGCCCTGCAGGTCCGTACTGTTGGCCGACAGCGGAATCGCCGCGGCGGGCACGGTATAACCGCTCCCGACGATTCCTTGCGAGATCTTCAGGGATCCGGTGTTGGCCGTATCCGGGGTGACCCGTACGGGTGCCGCAGCAGCGATCAGCCGTGGGTCTGCCGCGATGCGTTCATCGACCGACAGGTTCCGCGCAATCTCGGCATAGGGCTGCAATTTGAAGCTATCGCCATCATCCCCGACCGAGGTGATCGTCAGGTCGATACCATCGAAACTGACCACTCCCGGGCCGCTCCCTGTCGCCACTTGCTGGTTGTCCACGAGACGGGTGACCGTGTAGTCACCGCCGGCAGTGAAACTGACCCGGTAATCGCTGGCCCGGAGTTCGGTCGTGAAGTTCCCGCTGAAATCGGGAGCTCCCGGTGCCACAGGGGCAGAAAACGCTGCCGTCAAATCGCCACTGCCCGTATTGTTGGTGTTGGCCAAGAGTTGCGGCGCGGTGATGACGAACATGTCGCCGACAAAACCAGCCTCCCCGGCAACGCGACCGAGCAGATCCTGGCCCAGACCCAGCTGGGCATTGAACGTCAGGGCAAGCGAGGCGGCCAGACGCCCGATTTCGTTGGTCACGCGATCCAGGGAGTCCGCACGAAAATCGAGCAGCCCGCCCAACTCGCCACCATCCACCAGATATTCCGGCAACTCCAGCGCTCCGGTAGACGTTTTCAAACCGACGACGGTGCGCGTCGGATCGGCCACCGAGGCAGTTGCCGTCATTTGTTGCGCCGTGCTGCCGACAACCAGTTGCTGGCCGGTGCCGATGAAGACATTGAAACTGCCATCGGCATTGGTCGTGGTGGACACCTTGATCAACTGGTTCAGGTCACTGACCAGGCGATCGCGTTGATCGAGAAGATCGTTGGCCGGCTGACCATAACTGGCCTCGGCAACGACGATGCGCTGGTTGATTTCGGCAATCAACGAGGCATACGTATTGATTTCGGTAACCGCATCGCTGATCCGGCCGTTGATTTCGTTGTTGATCTCGACCAGGCGCGCATCCATGCTGCGGAAGCGCTCGCTCAGCGTCTGCGCCGAGGAGATCATCGCCTGCCGGGCCGGCAGCAGCGAGGGGTTGGACGACACCTGCTGGACGCCGGAGAAAAAGTCCTGCAGGGCTGGCGACAGGCCAGCGCTGGCGTCGGCCAGCATGTTGTCGATCTGCTTGATCTGGCTATAGAAGGAATCGAGCTGACTGACCTTGGTCTGGGCTGTGTTGATCTGGCGCGTGACGTAGGCATCGTACAGACGCTCGATGGTCTGCACATGGACACCTTGACCGATGGCACCGGCCCCGGTATTGACCGCGATATTGGTTCCCTGAACCGTGCGTTGCCGGGTGTAGCCCGGCGTACTGGCGTTCACGACGTTGTGCTCGGTCACCAGCAGACCGAGTTGGGCGGCGTTGATGCCGCTGACGCCAATACCGAAAATTCCTGAACTCATCATTCACCTCAGTGAGGTTAACGACCGGGAGGCCGCAAAGTTTAGCGGCGCATCAACCGATCAGCGCCTGACGCAGGGTGGGGCCGTTGATGATGCGTGCCAGCTTGTCGGCATACATCGGATCGGTGGCGTACCCTGCTTGCTGCAGACGTCTCGCAAACTCCGTGCCATCCTGGGAGCCGATGACGCTGCCGTAGCGCGAGTTGTCGCGCAACAATGCCGCGTAATCCCGGAAGCTTTCCTCATACGAGCCGTAGGCGCGGAAACGCTCGACAACCTGCTGGGCCTGGCCGTTTACGTACTCCGTGGTGGTCGCCTCGACCGTGGCCCCCGTCCAGCCTTTGCCAGCCTTGATGCCGAACAGGTTGTAGCTGGGCGAGCCGTCGGCATGCCGGATCTCGCTGCGCCCCCAGCCGCTCTCCAATGCCGAATGGGCAACCAGGAACTGCGGCGGAATACCGGTCGAACGCGAGGCCTCGACAGCATGCGGCCAGACGCGATTGGCAAAATCGCGGGCCGTCGCCGGAACATCGGCGCTACTCGGCGAACTGCTGCTTGCCTGCCGGGCGCCATAGGCGGCCGAGGTCGGCAGGCTGCTTGGGATTGGGGTGTGGCGCAGGTGGCGGCTATCGACGGTAGTCAGCGGCAGCGAATTGCCGGCAGCGTTTGCCGCCTCGCCGGGCGCCGCCAACTCCTTGCCACTCGCCACGGTACGTCCGAGCTGCTGTTCGATCAGGCGCGCAAAGCCGACACCATTCCCGCTCGTCGCCAGATTGTGCGCCATCTGCTGATCCAGCAGGGCCGTGTAGAAGCGCGACTGGTCGCTGTCCATCAAGCCATCCTGCGGCACCGTGTCACGCATGCTTTTCATGACCATCTGCAGGAACATCTGCTCGAACTGCTGCGCTGCCGCCTTCAGGCCTTCCTGCGGGTTCTTGGCGAACTGGCTCCGCAGATCCTGAGCCGACTGGACGTCGAAGGCCGCCCGGTTAGGGGCATTCTGAATCTTGATCGCCATCGCCGCTTCTAGATCACTTCCAGGTCGGCACGCAAGGCGCCGGCCGACTTCATCGCCTGCAGGATGGCCAACAGGTCGAGCGGATTGGCCCCGAGGGCGTTCAGCGCCTTGACCACATCGGCCAGATTGGCACCGGCCTTGACGTTGATCAGGCTGCTGCCATCCTGCTTGACCTGGATATCGGCCGGCTGACCAATCTGTGGCTGGGCGCCTTCGACGACCACGGACAGACTGCCGTGGGCGACGGTACAGGCCTCGATGCTGACCCGCTGATTCATCACCACCGAGCCGGTACGCGGATTGATCACCACTTTGGCCGTGCTGGCCTGGCGTTTCACTTCAAGATTGTCGATGCGACCGAGGAAGGCCACGCGGGCATTGGCTTCGTCCGGTGCCCGGACCGCGAGACGCCGCCCGTCGATCGCCTGCGCCGTACCCTGGCCCATGGCGCGGTTGATCGCCTCGACCACCGTCTGCACATTGCCGAAATCGGTTTCCGCCATTTCGTAATAGACGTATCCGCCTTGACCAACGGGCGTTGGTACCGACCTTTCGACGGTCGCCCCGCCGGGAATCCGGCCGGCCGACAGATGATTGACAGTCACCTTGGAATTACCCGACGTCGCGCCCACGCCGCCGACCAGCACATTGCCCTGGGCAACGGCATAGACCTGGCCATCCGCCCCCTTCAACTGGGTCATCAGCAAGGTACCGCCGCGCAGACTCTTGGCGTTGCCCATCGACGAGACGGTGACATCGATCGGCTGCCCCGGGCGGGCAAACGGCGGTAGCACGGCAGTCAGCATGACGGCCGCGACATTCTTCAACTGCAGCTTCTGCGCCTGGTCCTGAGTCAGGTTGATGCCCATCTGCGAAAGCATGTTGCCGATCGCCTGGGTCGTGAATGGCGTTTGCGTCGTCTGGTCGCCGGTATTGTCGAGGCCGACGACGATGCCGTAGCCGATCAGCTGGTTGTTGCGCACGCCCTGCACGGCTGCCACATCCTTTATCCGCTCGGCCATCGCCGGCGGGCTGCACAGCGGCAGCAGACAGGCGGCGACTATTGCCGCCCGCCGGTACCATTTGCCGCTTTTCGTGATCATGATGCGCCTCCGCCAGTAATTCCTAGAATGGCAGGACATTAAGGAAGATTCGTGCCATCCAGCCGAGAATCTGCCCTTCGCTGATCTGCCCGGAGGATTTGTATTCGATCCGGGCATCCGCCACCTTGGCGGATTCGACAATATTGAAGGCATCGACGAAGCTCGGATTGACGACGCCGGAGATACGCACGAACTCCTGCTCCTGGCCGATCGCCAGCTGCTTCTCGCCGGAGACCAGCAGATTGCCGTTGGGCAGCACGTCGATCACGGTCACCGTGATGCTGCCGGTAAAGGCGTTGTTGTTGGCGGCCTCGCCCTTGCCATTGAAGGCATTGGTGCTGCCGGCATCGAGATCAAGCCCGAGCAGGCTCTTGCCGGGCAAGCCGAAGAGCGAGGTGACCGCCGCCGTGATGCTGTTGCTCTTGTCCATCTTGCGGTTGGACTTGGCGGTTGCCGTGGTGCTTTCAGTGATCTTGACGGTAATCGTGTCGCCGACGTAACGCGCCCGCCGATCCTCGAACAGGGGGCGCCCATGGCCGGCCTGCCAGATGGCGCCGTTGGCGGGAGCGGCCGAATAGCGCTCGGCGGGCCGGGCAGACATCGGCTGATGGACATTGGTCGGAGGAACCGTCGTGCATCCGGCGGTCACCACCAGGGCCAGCAGGGCAAGACGTTTCATGGCGTCACCTCAGAGCTGCGTCAGGCGGCCGAGCATGGCATCGGAAGTCGACACCACCTTGGAGTTGAGTTCGTAGGCCCGCTGGGTCTGGATCATCGTCACCAACTCCTCGGCCACGTTGACGTTGGAGGTTTCCACGTAGAGCTGGTTGACGGTCCCGGCACCGTTGGTGCCCGGGGTATTGGGCGTCGGCGTGCCGCTTGCGGCGGTTTCCAGGAACAGATTCTGGCCCATGCTCTGCAGGCCGGCCGGGTTGATGAAGTTCGCCAGCTGGATGGCCCCGATCTCGGTACTGCCGGCGACGCCGGCCTGTGTCACCGAGATCGTGCCGTCCGTGCCGATCGACAGGGAGAGCGCATCGGCCGGAATGGTGATGTTCGGTTGCAGCGGATAACCGTCGGAAGTGACGATCTGCCCCTGGTTGTCCTTCTGGAAGGAACCATCCCGGGTATAGCCGGTGGTGCCATCCGGCAGCAGTATCTGGAAATAGCCGCTGCCATTGATGGCGACGTCAAGCGGATTGTCGGTCTTCTGCAGGTTGCCCTGTGTGTGGATGCGGGCGGTCGATACCGGCCGCGCCCCGGTGCCGATCTGCAAACCGGTCGGCACCTGGGTCTGCTGCGACGACTGGGAGCCCGGCTGGCGCAGGGTCTGATAGAGCAGATCCTCGAACACGGCGCGCGAACGCTTGAAGCCGTTGGTGCTGACGTTGGCCAGATTGTTGGAAATGACGTCGAGCTGGGTCTGCTGGGCATCGAGGCCGGTACGGGCAATCCACAGGGAACGGATCATGGTTGTTCTCTTTCTATCAGGCGTTCAGCGACAGCAGCTGGTCGGCGCGCTGGGCATTGCTATCGGCCGTCTGCAACATCTTGATCTGCATCTCGAACTGGCGGGACAGGCTGATCAGGTTGACCATGGCATCGGTCACATTGACATTGCTGCCCTCGAGCGTACCCGGCGCCAGACGGACATTTTCGTCAACCGGTGCCGGCTGGCCATCGCGCAGCCGGAAAAGGCCGTCGGCGCCGCGCACCAGTTCGCCTTCCGGCGGATTGACCAGCTTGATGCGCCCCAGGGCATTGACGTTGTTCGGCGTGCCGAAGGTGGCGATCACCGAGACCGTGCCATCCGGCGCAATCTCGATGTTGTTGTCCGGCGGAATGTTGATCGCCCCGCCATCGCCGGCCACCGTCTGTCCACCCTTGGTCTGCAGGATGCCGGTCACATCGACCTGCAGGCCGCCGGCCCGCGTATAGGCTTCGCTGCCGTCCGGCATCTGCAGCGCAATCCAGCCGCGCCCCTGGACGGCAACGTCGAGATTGTTGCCGGTAAACATCAGCGGCCCCTCTTCGAGCACGTCGCTGACCGAGGCATCAACGACGAAGGCGCGCGTCGGCATGCCCTCGCCCTGCACCGGCACGGCGCGGAAACGATGCTCCTGCGCCTTGAAGCCGACGGTGCTGGCATTGGCCAGATTGTTCGCGGTGCCGGACTGCTGCATGAAGACATGCTTGGCGCCGGTCATCGCGGTGTAGATCAGACGATCCATGCTTGCCGCTCAGTGACGGGTCATCAGCGCAGGTTGACCAGCGTCTGCAGCACCTGGTCCTGCGTCTTGATCGACTGGGCGTTGGCCTGGTAGTTGCGTTGCTGCGTGATCAGATTCACCAGTTCGCCCGTCAGGTCGACGTTCGATTCTTCGACGGTCGATGAGGACAACACCCCCAGGCTGGAGGTATTCGGCGCGCCGACCAGCGGCGGACCGGAATCGGAGGTCTCCGCCCACTGGTTGTTGCCCAGTGCCTGCAGACCATTCGGGTTGGTGAAATTGGCCAGCACGATCTGCCCCTGGGCAAAGGTCTGGCCATTGCTGTAGCGCCCCTGGATGATGCCGTCGTCGCCGACCGACAGACCGATCAGGTTGCCGGCAGCATAGCCGTCCTGCTCAAGCCGATTGGTCCCGAAAGGACTGCCGAACTGCGTGGTTCCGGTGAAATCGATCGGGAAGGTCTGCGTATCCTGCGCCCCGTTACCGGCCGGCTGCCCCTGACTCTGCATGGTCGCCAGGATATCGACCGTGACGTTCATCGGGTTGCCACCGACGATCTGGCCGGTCTGGCCGAAAGTCAGCGTACCGATCGGCCCGCCCCCCGCCACGATGTTCTGGTTGGTCGTGCCGTCAAGATTGGCATAGACCGCCCACTCGCCGGCATTGGCCGTCTTGGCGAAATAGAAGGTCATCGTGTGGGGATTGCCCAGGGTGTCGTAGATCGCCAGCGCCGTCGAGTAGTTGTAGGTCTGCGGATCGGGCGTGAACGCCGTGGTGTCACCAGGCCCGTTGCCATCGACCCAGGCCGACACCGGTTCCGTGACGCGCGAATCGAAATTGAGATTGGCCTTGATGCCGTTGAACGTACTGCTGCTGTTCAGGCCGGTCGCCACCGGCGCCAGATCGGAAGCGGAAATCTGCAACGGCTGCGGCGTCGTCGGCGTGATGATGCCAGACTGGGCGGCATAGCCGGTCAGCTTCAGCCCCTGGTCATTGATGATGAAACCGTTCTTGTCGAGGTGGAACTGACCGTTACGGCTAAAGGTCGTCGCCCCGTTCTGGTCCATGCGGAAGAAACCCGCCCCGTTGATCGAGATGTCCAGCGGGTTATTGGTCGAGGTGATGTTGCCCTGGGTGAATTGCTGCTGGATTGCCGACAGGTTCACGCCGATCCCCACCTGGCTGGCCCCCGCGCCGGTCAGCGACGCCGCATAGACATCGGCGAAATGGGCAACCGATGCCTTGTAGCCGACCGTGCTCGAGTTGGCGATGTTGTGACTGGTCGAATCGATCGCCTTGGCAGCGGTATTCAGACCGCTCAGTGCCTGCTGGAATGCCATTTTCTTACCTCACTCAGAGAATTTGCTGAACATCCTTGAAAGCCACGCTACCAAGCGAACCCAGATCAAGGAGGAAGCCGTCCGTGCTTCTGACAACAGCAGAAACCGTGCCAATCTGCATCGGCGAGGCCTCGACCTTCTTGCCGTTGGCCGTCGCCTCGATGGCGAAGGTGTATTTGCCATCCGCCAACACCTTCCCGTCGGCGTCCTTGCCATCCCAGGCGAAGAAAAAGTCACCGGCCGCATGCTCGCCAAGATCCACCGTCTGCACGACCTTGCCGGCTGAATCCTTGACCGTCAGCAGCACGCGATCCGCGGCACTCGCCAGCGAGCCCCCGCCAACGGCCTGGCTGCTGGCCAGCGGCAAGTTATTGCCGGGCACCATCACATTCTTGCCGATCATCCCTGCCGCCTGCATCGCCTGGGACTCGTTGTAACCCGAAAGCAGCTGACTCAGCGTCGCGTTCAGCCGCTCGATACCATTCACTGTATTCAGCTGCGCCAGTTGGGTCGTCACCTGAGCGTTGTCGAGAGGATTGAGCGGATCCTGATTCTTGATCTGTGCCATGAGCAGCGTCAGGAAGCGGTTTTCCATCTCCGCCGTGGTGCTCGTACTGCTGCTGGTGCTGCTGGAGGATCCACCGATCTTGGCGAACAGGTCGGCTGAATTGGTGGACGTCGTGTTGTTTACCGTGGCCATCTCGGGTTCTCCTCAGGTTCAGCCCTGGCCGATCTGCAGCGTACGCAGCATCATCGACTTGGCGGTATTCATGACCTCGACGTTCGTCTGATAGGAACGCGAAGCGGAAATCATGTTGGTCATTTCCTCGACCACATCGACATTGGAAAAGGCGACATAACCCTTTTCATCCGCCGCCGGATTCTTCGGGTCATACACCATGCGCGCCGGCGCTGCGCTCTCGACGACCTGGCGGACGCGGACGCCTTTCGACAACTCGCCGGCATTGCCCATCGGCGTCGCCTCGAAGACAACCTGCTTGGCGCGATACGGCTTGCCGTCGGCGGAAACGATGCTGTCGGCGTTGGCCAGATTGGAAGCGACTGCGTTGAGACGCATCGATTGCGCCGTCATCGCACTCGACGACACCTGGAAAACTGTAAGCAGGCTCATCGTGCTCTCCTTAGCTGTTGGTCGACGCCATCGCGCTGCGCAAGCCCTTGAACTTGTCGCCGATCAACTGCGTCAGAATCTGGTATTGCAGCGCGTTCTCGGCAATCTGGGCACGCTCGACATCCATGTCGACCGTATTGCCATCGACCGCCGACTGGCTCTCCTTGCGGAACTGCAGCTCTGCCGGACCGGCGCCGCCGGCGCCAGGCAGATGTCCGGAGGCCGTCCGTGCCAGGGCGACGCCACCAGCCGCCAGCCGCCCGGCCTGGGCATTCTGCATGGCGCGGGCAAAGTCGAAGTCGCGCGCCTTGTAATTCGGCGTATCGGCATTGGCGATGTTGGACGCCAGCACCTGATGGCGCTGGGTGCGCAGATTCAGGGCCTGGCTGTAAACCGAAACGTGCTGGGCAATGGAATTCATGTGTAAAGCTCCGGGAGAACCAGCCGAACCAAAGCAGCCTTCGTGCCATCACCAGGCGGACGGCCAATCGCCACCTCCCAGCCGCGATCAGGCACAATGGCGGGATGCTGCTGCGTCGCCTTCTTCTCCTTTTAGCTTTCGCCCTTGGCAGTGCTGGCGCCGCCGAGGTCGACCAGGTCCTGGATACCGCCGAACGGTATGTCCGGCTACAGACGAAAGGTCTTCCCGGCCAGGTGCGCATCACCATGGGCCGCCTCGACGTCGACAAACTCCCCCCCTGCTCGGCCCACGAAGCCTATGCACCGTCCGGAACGCGCCTGAGCGGCCGCACCCATATCGGCGTCCGTTGCCTGGGGCCCAATGTCTGGAGCGTCCTGGTGCCGGTACAAATTGCCGTGACCGGCAATTATGTCGTCACCCTGCGCCCGCTGGCCGCCGGCCAGCCATTGCAGGCCAGCGATCTCGCCACGCTGTCCGGCGACCTGTCGACGTTGCCGACCGGCGTCGTCAGCAGCCCCGAAGAAGCCATCGGCAAGACCTTGCGCAATGCCCTTGCCGCCGGCCAGCCCTTGCGCAGCGATCAACTGGTGGCCCCCACGGTCATCCGCCAGGGGCAAACGGTCCGTGTCATTTCCCGCGGCACGGGTTTTGCTGTAAGTGGCGAAGGGCGTTCTCTCGGCAATGCCAGCGAAGGCCAGGTGGTACAGATCAGGATGAATTCCGGGCAAACGGTCAGCGGCATCGCGCAGAGCGACGGCACCGTGGAAGTTGGTTTCTAGGCTAAAGTTCCGGTCATTACGGCCGATAAACAGATTGAGTCATAAAGTATCGGGAAGTCATCATGAAGATCGACAGTTCATTCAAGCCAACGACTGCCAGCGCCACCCCCAAACCGGCACCGGCTCAGCAACAGCCGTCCACCGCCGGCACCAGTGAAGCGGTAAGCCTCAGCGCACTGGCCGGCAGCCTGCGCGGTGGCGAAGCCGCGCCAGTCAATACGGCACGCATTCAGGAAATCAAGCAGGCGATTGCCGAAGGCCGATTCAAGATCAATCCGGAAGCCATCGCCGATCGCCTGATCGAATCGGCACGCGATCTGGTCAATAGCGGTAGCCGTCGCGAAGCCTGATGGCTGATATTGCCGCAATCACCGAGCGCGAAGTTGCGCTGATTGCCCGCTTTGTAGACCTGCTCAAGGAAGAGCAGGAGAGCCTTCGTCGTGCTGATCCGACCGCACTTCCCGATCTCGGCGCGGCCAAGATCACGCTGGTCGAGCAGTTGAACGGGCTGGAAAACGAGCGCCGCTCGGCGCTTGGAGTCGCCGACGAGGAAAAACCGCGCGCCGCCATGGATAAATGGCTGGCGGCCAACCCCACACAACGTGCCGCCGCGATCAACTGGAAGAAAGTGCTTGAACTGGCCGAGGAAGCACGCCAGTTGCACCAACTCAATGCCGGCCTCGTCGCCCTGCATCTGCAGCAGACAAACGAGGCGCTGGCCGTCGTCAATGCCCGTCCGCAGAGCCAGACACTCTACGGCAGTGACGGCCAGGCGGCGACTGCGAGCGGTAGCCGTATCGTCGATTCGGCCTGAACGACGCGAACCTGCCCAGGCGAAGAAATCCTTTTCCCGACGCCGGTTGTCAATTCGCAGACTTAATCTCGGTCGGCTCTTCCGGACGATTTGAATCGATCAGAATGCTGACCCGCCGGTTCCGCCCCCGGCCCTCCACCGTCGTATTGGTCTCGACCGGCCGCGTTTCGCCATAACCGATCGCCGTCAGACGCTCGGCACCGACGCCACCATCATTGAACAGCCGTAGCACCGTTGTGGCACGCATGGCCGATAATTCCCAGTTCGAGGGAAATTGAGCGGTTGCTATCGGAATGTTGTCGGTATGGCCTTCCACAGTGATCGGGAAGTCCGACGCTGCGAGTACGGAGGCGATGGCCAGCATGGCACTGATCGACTCGGGCTGCAGGCGTGCCTGGCCGGGCTGGAAAAGAATGGAATCGTTGATCTCGATGGTGACCCCGCGACTGGTCTCCAGCAGTCTGACCTTGCCCTGGGCAACCAGCGGCTGCAGCGCGGCCATGATGTCGCTGGCGATATTCTTCATTTTCTGCCGCTGCTCGACCTTTTTTTCTTCGGCCTTGCGCACTTCAGGCAGCTTGTCCGGGCGCGCCAGCGGCCGCGCCGGCAACGGCGGTGCTCCCTGGATCACGGCAATCGGCTGACCGCCAGGCTGGCCTGTCGGATTCTTGAAAGCATTGGTCAGGGCATTCGACAACACCTTGTATTTGCCTTCGTTGACCGAAGAAATCGCGTACATGACGACGAAAAACGCAAACAGCAAGGTGATGAAATCGGCATACGACACCAGCCAGCGCTCGTGATTCTCGTGCTCCTCCTCGCGACGCCGGCGTGCCATCAGAGCAGATAGCCCCGCAGGCGGCCCTCGATGATGCGCGGATTGTCGCCCTGCGCAATACCGACCAGGCCATCGATCAACATCTCGCGCGAGGCGACCATGCGGTTGATGTAGTACTTGAGCTTGCCGGCGATAGGCAGGTAAATGAGGTTGGCGAGACCAACGCCATAGATCGTCGCCACGAAGGCAACAGCAATGCCGGCGCCCAGCTTGGTCGGATCGGAGAGATTCTCCATGACATGGATGAGGCCCATTACCGCCCCGAGAATGCCAATGGTCGGCGAATAGCCCCCGGCCGAGTCCCATATCTTGGCCGACTGCCGCCATTCGTCTTCGAAGGTATTGATATCGACCTCGAGCAATTCGCGTATGCGTTCCGGATCGGCCCCGTCTACCAGCAGCTGCAAACCCTTGCGGGTGAAATCGTCCTTGATTGCCGGGATGTAATTCTCCAGCACGAGCAAACCCTCGCGCCGGGAAACCTGGCTCCACTTGAGGATCTGCTCGATCATCCCCTTTTGTTCGATGACCGGTGGCACCCAGACCCATTTGGCCATCCTGACGCCGCGGCGGAAGACGTGAAAGGGGCTCTGCAGCAGGACTGCACCCAGCGTTCCCCCCAGAACTATCAGCAATGCCGTCGGCTGGACCAGCGAGCTGACATGCCCCCCCTCCAGCATCTGCCCGCCGAGGATGGCGACCAAGCCGAGGATCAGACCGGCAAAGCTGATCTTATCCAAGCGAGCGCTCCTTGCGTTTCTTGGCTGTCTTTGGCAACTCCCCGGCAATCTGGGCGCGGAGACGGGCGATCGCCTGGCTGTGCAGCTGGCAGACGCGCGACTCGGTGACGCCCATCACCTCGCCGATTTCGCGCAAATTCAGATCCTGTTCGTAGTAGAGGCCCATCATCAGCTTTTCCCGCTCCGGCAGGCGGTCGATGGCCCCCACCAGGGCCTGGCGCAGATTGCGGTCTTCCAGGATGTTGGCCGGATCGGCGTCGTTGTCCGTGAAATGACGCTCGAGAAAGTCCTCGTCGCCGTCTCCGGCAAAATCGTCGAAATATACGATCTGATGGCCGCGCGCATCCTGCAACGTTCGCTGATAGTCGGCCAGTGACATGCCGAGCGCCTCGGCCAGTTCACTTTCCGAGGGTGCTCGTCCGCGCTCGTGCTCCAGCTGGCTGATGGCTGCTTCGATCCGCCGCAGTTCGCGCCGCAGTGCACGTGGCAACCAGTCGTTTTCGCGCAGGCCGTCGAGCATGGCACCGCGTACACGCTGCGTGGCATAGGTCTCGAACTGGGCTCCGAAACCCTCCTGATAGCGATCCATCGCGTCGAGCAGACCGATCATGCCGTTCTGCACCAGATCCTCAAACTGGACGCTGGCCGGCAAGCGGGCCATCAGATGATAGGCGATACGCTTCACCAGCGGCACGAAGCGCTGAACCAACTGTTCCCTGTCTGGCTGCCCGGCAGCGGTATACATCAAGCTCGCAGTACGTTCGGGTTGATACGTTGGCTCAAGTGTAGCAGCTGCTGAATGAAATATTCGACGCCACCTGTTCCGCCATCTGCGCTCTGCCAGTACAGCAAGTCCGCCGCAATGTCCCGGAATGCTGCTGCCGACGCGGAGTCCGGAGCCTGCATGAGGACCGGACGACCAAGCTGAAAGGATTGGCGCAGGGACTCGTCAAGGGGAATGGCGCCAGCATAGTCGAGATGGGCAATACCCCGCTGCGCCGCAACCTGGGCGATGTTCTCGAAGATGGAACGGGCGTCCGGCTGACTGCGCACTTTGTTGACCAAAATACGGAAGTGCCGCCGGGCGAAGGCGTGACTGACCTTCTTGATCAACGAATAGGCTTCGGTGATCGACGCACTATTGCCGGAAAGTACGACGACGGCCTCCTGCGAAGCAAGCCCGAAAGGCGAGAAACCGTTGGGGTGGGCCATGCTGGCATCAACCAGAATGACATCGACCGGCCGTTCCAGCCCCGACATCGCGTCAAGCAAGGTCTGCTGCTGCGCCAGCGACAGGCGGCCAAGCTTTTTCACCGCACGTGCGGCAGGCAGGATACGCAGGCCGTGCATCGGTTGCAGCAGCACCTGGGAGAGGCCAATCTCCCGTTGCACGACGTTGAGCAGATCGTAGCGGGCCATCAGACCGAACGAGGAGGCGATGTCGTCGCGCGAAGCGTGTTCGTCGATGATCAGGACTTCCTTGCCCAAGCGCGCCAGGGCAACGCCGATATTGGCCACCGCCACACTGCGCCCGACCCCTTCGCAACCTGCGACGAAAGTCACAACCTGCAGTTGCTGACCGCCACCGAGCAGGCGCCGCAGGCCGGCCGCCTGATCGGACCTGAAATCAGCCACGCCGCCCCCCGACGGAAGACATCATGCCGGCGTTGGCCATCATCAGAGCCGGCTCGACACCGCTGTGCTTGTGCGGCGAACTTTCCGGCACATCCCTGAAGGCCCGGTGCAACAGATAGCCCCGATTGGGCAGGTGCAGATCTTCCGGTACACGCTGGCCATTCGAGACGTAATGCAGTCGCAAACCGTGGCGCATGATGACGTCGAGTGCCGTCGCCAGGCTGGCCGCTTCGTCAATCTTGGTCAGGATGCAGCCGGCCAGCTTTTCTCCCTGATAGGCACGCACCACGTCATCAAGCGTATCACCGCGCGAAGTGGACGAGAGCAACAGCAAGCGCTGCACGTCGCAACCGGCCAGCATGTCGGTCAGCTCCGGTACCAGTTTGTCCTTCTGACTCATGCCCATGGTGTCGATCAGCACCATATGCTTGTGCTGCAATTCCTTCAGCGTCTGACGCAGTTCGCCTGCATCCTTGACCAGATACACGGAGACGCCGAGGATGCGGCCATAGATTCGCAACTGTTCATGCGCACCGATCCGGTAGCCATCGGTCGTCACCAGCGCCACCTTGCTCGGCCCATGGCGCAGCACGCAGCGTGCCGCCAGCTTGGCCGTCGTCGTCGTCTTGCCGACGCCCGTCGGTCCGACCAGAGCATAAACACCGCCACGATCGACAATATCGGCATCGGTACCAACAGTGAACAACGAGCGATCAGCAGCCCCCTTGACCCATGCCATCGCCTGCACGCCATCCATCTCGGCAGGCAGGGCGCTGAGCAGATCGCGGGCGAACTGCGGCGAGAAGCCGGCATCGAGCATCTGGCGCAGCACTTCGG
>WBUO01000034.1 GCA_008933675.1 Dechloromonas sp. | reverse complement strand
CTTCGCTCAGCCTGGAGCAGCGCATGGCGGCAGCCATCGCCCTGCTGCCCCACATGCCGGGGAAACCGGGCGGCTGAACGGCCGTTCGCTCAGTTCAGCCGCTGACGGCGCCAGAAGACGTTCATCAGCGGCTTGACGCTGGCGCCGTGCACGAGGACGGAAAGGGTGATGACCACCAGCGTCACCTGGATCAGCTGCAGGGCCAGATACTCGGGCAGGCCGTGCTGGATCACGTACATCAGGTAGTACAGCGAGCCGATGCCGCGCACGCCGAACCAGCCGGTCAGGCCGCGCATGCGCCAGGGCGCACCGCTGCCGGCCATGCCGATCAGCACACTGAGCGGCCGGGCGACGACGAACAGGAAGAGGGCAAAGACGACGGCCGGCCAGCTCCAGGAATCGATGAACAGCATGCCGCCGACGAGCAGGATGAGCACAACTTCTGACAGACGTTCCAAGTGCTCCTTGAAGACCAGCGAACCTTCGCTGACCAGCGTAGGCAGCACCGCTGATTCCTTGCACGCCGGGACACGCGCTACCTCGCCGGTGGCCCCGGAAACCAGGCCAGCCAGTTTCAGTTCGGTCTGGTGCAGGGTGACGGCGGCGAAGAAGACGGCAAGGAAGCCCCAGGCATCAATCAGCACCGAAATCCCGTAGACCGTGCCGATCAGGCCCAGCCCGAGGAAATCGTCGAGCATTTCGCGCTGCTGGCGGGAGCCGCGAATCTTCCAGACCAGCCTGGCCAGCAGATAGCCGCCGGCAATGCCGACCGCGACGCCGGCAACGGTCGCCCAGACGACGTCGATTGCCAGCCAGCGCCAGCCTGTCTCGCCGACTTCGTGCAGGCCGAGCAGCCCCATGCCGAGCATCACGAAAGGAAAGGCGCTGCCGTCGTTCATGCCGGCCTCGCAAGTCAGCGTGAAGCGCAGTTCGTCCTGGTCGCCCGGGTGGCGGATCTGCACGTCGGTGGCGAGAACCGGATCGGTCGGGGCGACGATGGCACCGAGGATGATGCAGGCACCGAGCGGCAGCCCGAGCAGGTAATGGGCGAAGCCGGCAACCATCGCCACCGTTGCCGCCATCGATACCGTGGCGAGCAGCACCGGCGTGCGCCAGCGCCGCCAGCTGACCGGGGCCGGCATCTTGACCCCGGCCGAGAACAGCGAAATCAGTACGGCAACCTCGGTGAGCACCTCGAGCAGTGCCGACTGCTTCAGCGGGTTGAAATGGAAGACATGCAACACGGTCGGTCCGACGACCAGACCGACGGCCAGATAGATGATGGCCGAGGTGATCGGCAGTGCCTTGAGGCGGGAAGTGGTCAGCGCCATGAACAACAGCAGGCCGCCAACGAGCAGGAACCAGACGGGGGTGGAAATCATCGGCGGATTTTAATGGAGAACGAACGGGCTTCCGTGGGTGTTTCGTAGCGCTACGGGCATAATCCGTAACCCGCAAAACGCCCGATGGAGAACCGATGGATCCGCGCCGCGCACTCGATGGACGGGCGACCGGCATCATGACTGTCCTCTGCCTGATCTGGGGACTGCAGCAGGTAGTGCTCAAGGCGGCGGCGCCGGACATCACGCCGCTGCTGCAGATCGCCCTGCGCTCCGGAGTGGCGGCGCTGCTTGTCGGCCTGCTGATGTGCTGGCGGCGGGAACGGCTCGATCTGGCCAGCGGCAACTGGCGGCCCGGCCTGCTGGTCGGCACCCTGTTCGGCCTGGAGTTCCTGCTCGTCGGCGAGGGGCTGCGCTTCACCTCGGCTTCGCACATGGTCGTCCTGCTCTACACCGCGCCCATCTTCGTCGCCCTCGGCCTGCACTGGAAACTGCCGGCCGAGCGGCTGTCCGCCATGCAATGGCTGGGTATCGCGATGGCTTTCGCCGGCATTGCGCTGGCCTTCTTCGGGCGCAGCCAGCCGGCGCCGGGCGGCGACGCACTCGACATGCTCTGGGGCGACCTGCTGGCCCTGCTGGCCGGTGCCGCCTGGGGAGCGACGACGGTCGTCGTCCGCCTTTCCTCGTTATCCCGCGCGCCGGCCACCCAGACCCTGTTCTATCAGCTGTCCGGCGGTTTCGTGATCCTCATGCTGGCCGCGCTGGCCCTCGGCCAGACGAGCTTCAGGCCGACCGCCCTGGCCTGGGGCAGCCTGCTTTTCCAGTCCCTGATCGTATCCTTCGCCAGCTATCTGGTCTGGTTCTGGCTGCTCAAGCATTACCTGGCTTCGCGCCTCGGTGTGTTTTCCTTCCTGACGCCGCTGTTCGGCATGGTTTTCGGCGTCTGGCTGCTGGACGAACCTCTGGAGCCCGGTTTCATTGCCGGAACGGCGCTGGTTCTTGGCGGTGTCGCGCTGGTCAGCGGATATTCCTGGCTGCAGCAGCGATTGCGCGAGGGAAAGCGCTCCTGAGACCGCGCGTCATTCGAGCAGGGCAGCACGCAGGCGCTGATTGAGCGTCAGGGTGTCCCACCATTCCTCCAGTTGTTGCTCGACGGCAAGTCCGGCCGAGGACAGCTGATACTTGATGACTGTCTCGACCCAGTGCCGATCGCCCGGGATGACCCAGCCGTTCTTGATCAGGATGCCGGCAAGCGCCGGTTGCATCACGCAATGGCCGAGGATGTAGCACTCGGAAAATTCCGTCCCGCCCAGTTGATAGAGGGTCATTTGCCGGCGCAGCATCTGCAGCGAGCGTAGCAGGGAATAGCGCAGGTGGCTGGCATTGGCGGGCAGGCAGATGGCGCTGGTGAGCGGCGGCAGCCGGTTGAAGGCGTGCCACCAGGCCTTGCGTACGGCTCCGACGAAGAGGGCCGCTAGCATGCGCCTTCGCCTCCGGCAGCAGGTCTGTCGAGAGGTGCGACAGCCAGGGAATGGAGAATCGTCGCCACCATGTTGTCCCCCGTTGATGCGTTGCCGGCACCTGTTGCAGTGTCGACTGGAGAGACCGTTCGATTCGGGACGGGTGGAATTTGTTCCGCTGCTTTGCGACGCAGCGGGCGCTTGCGCGGCACTCGACCGGCAATGAAAACGCCCCGCACCGGAAACCGCATCCGGTGCGGGGCGCTGCCCGATCCGTCAATCAGGCCAGATCGAAGCGGTCGGCGTTCATCACCTTGTTCCAGGCGGCGACGAAGTCCTCAACGAACTTCTCCTTGTTGTCGTCCTGGGCGTAAACCTCGGCATAGGCGCGCAGGATCGAGTTCGAACCGAAGACCAGGTCGGCCCGGGTGGCCGTCCATCGGACGGCGCCGCTCTTCCGGTCGCAGATCTCGTAGAGGTTGCGGCCGGCCGGTTTCCAGGTGTAGGCCATGTCCGTCAGATTGACGAAAAAGTCCGTGCTCAGCACCCCGACGCGATCGGTGAAGACGCCGTGGCGGCTGCCGCCGTGGTTGGTACCGAGCACACGCATGCCGCCGACGAGCACCGTCATCTCGTGCGCGGTGAGACCCAGCAGCTGGGTGCGGTCGAGCAGCAGTTCCTCGGGATTGACCACGTAATCCTTTTTCTGCCAGTTGCGATACCCGTCGGCGAGAGGCTCCAGCACCGCGAAGGATTCGCTGTCGGTCATCTCCTGGCTGGCATCACCGCGGCCCGGGGCGAACGGTACGACGACCGGGCAGCCGGCCGCCTTGGCCGCCTGCTCGATGCCGACGTTGCCGGCCAGTACGATCACGTCGGCGACGCTGGCGCCGGTCTGCCGCGCAATATCCTCGAGGACGGCCAGCACCTTGGCCAGGCGGGCCGGTTCGTTGCCTTCCCAGTCCTTCTGCGGTGCCAGGCGGATGCGTGCCCCGTTGGCACCGCCGCGCTTGTCCGAGCCGCGGAAGGTGCGGGCGCTGTCCCAGGCGGTCGCCACCATGTCGCTGATCGACAGTCCGCTGGCCGCGATCCTCGCCTTGACGGCCGCGACATCGTAGTCGGTGTTGCCGGCGGGCACCGGGTCCTGCCAGATCAGGTCTTCCTGCGGCACATCCGGGCCGATGTAGCGGGCCTTCGGTCCCATGTCGCGGTGTGTCAGCTTGAACCAGGCGCGGGCGAAGGTTTCGGAGAAATAAGCCGGATCCTTGTGGAAACGCTCGGCGATCTTGCGGTATTCCGGGTCGAACTTCAGCGCCATGTCGGCGTCGGTCATCATCGGCTTGCAGCGGATCGACGGGTCCTCGACATCGACCGGCATGTCATCCACGGCGATGTTGAGCGGCTCCCACTGATGGGCCCCGGCCGGTGATTTGGTCAGCCACCAGTCGTACTTGAACAGCAGGTCGAAGTAGCCGTTGTCCCATTGCGTCGGATGCGTCGTCCAGGCGCCTTCGATACCGCTGGTCACGGTGTTGCGGCCTATGCCGCGCGACACGTGGTTGTTCCAGCCCAGGCCCTGTTCCTCGACGTCGGCTGCTTCCGGAGCCGGGCCCAGGTTGGCCGCACTGCCGTTGCCGTGCGCCTTGCCGACGGTATGGCCGCCAGCTGTCAGGGCGACGGTTTCCTCGTCGTTCATCGCCATGCGGGCAAAGGTTACGCGCATGTCACGGGCGGTTTTCAGTGGATCGGGGTTACCGTCGACACCTTCCGGATTGACATAGATAAGACCCATCATCACGGCGGCCAGCGGGTTTTCCAGGTCGCGCTCACCGGAGTAGCGGCTGTTGGCAGCGCCGCTCGGCGCCAGCCATTCCTTTTCGGCGCCCCAATAGATGTCCTTTTCCGGATGCCAGATGTCTTCCCGGCCGAAGGCGAAACCGAAGGTCTTCAGGCCCATCGATTCGTAGGCCATGTTGCCGGCAAGAATCATCAGGTCGGCCCAGCTGATCTTGTTGCCGTATTTCTTCTTGATCGGCCACAGCAGGCGGCGCGCCTTGTCCAGGTTGCCGTTGTCCGGCCACGAGTTGAGCGGTGCGAAACGCTGGTTGCCATGACCGCCGCCGCCGCGACCATCGGCGATGCGATAGGTGCCGGCCGAGTGCCAGGCCATGCGGATCATCAGGCCGCCGTAGTGGCCCCAGTCGGCCGGCCACCATTCCTGGCTGTCGGTCATCAGGGCCTTGAGATCCTTCTTCAGGGCTTCGACATCAAGCTTTTTCAGCTCTTCCCGATAGTTGAAGCCGGGGCCCATCGGGTTGGTCTTGCTGTCGTGCTGGTGCAGGATGTCCAGGCTCAGCGCCTTCGGCCACCACGCCATGTTCGTCATGCCGGCGGAAGTCGCGCCGCCGTGCATCACCGGGCATTGCCCAGCAGATTTCGTGCTGTTTCCATCCGTAGTCATTTGCTCTCTCCTGATGTGCGACGTTAAAAGAAACCACGTCGTTATATTAGGAAAGGCAAATCGATACGGCCAATTGATTGACCAAAACTATCGTATAGCCAATGGCTATACGATAGTCGGGGAGCCGTCTCTGCTCACTCTTCGAGCAGGCTGCGCAGCATCCAGGCGGTCTTTTCGTGAACGTCGATGCGTTGCGTCAGCACATCGGCCGTCGGCTGGTCGTTTGCCGCATCGACTACCGGGAACAGCTTGCGGGCGGTACGCGCCGTGGCTTCCTGGGCGGCCACCAGATGACGGACCATGTCGTCGGCCTTGGGCACGCCTTCAACTTCCTTGATCGATGCCAGCTTGACGAACTCCTTGTAGGTTCCCGGTGCCGGGAAGCCCAGGGCGCGGATGCGCTCAGCGATGATGTCCAGAGCGTTCCACTGTTCGGTGTACTGGCCCATGAACATGTTGTGCAGGCTGTTGAACTGCGGCCCCTTGACGTTCCAGTGGAAATTGTGAGTCATCAGGTAGAGGGTGTAGCTGTCGGCCAGCAGGGCGGACAGGCCGGCAGCGATCTGCTTGCGCTCGCCTTCGCTGATGCCGAGATCGATTGCGGGGGCCTTGGTTTTCTTGGTTGCCATGTTCATTCTCCTTGATAGGTCGTGAAGTCGGGTTGCTTCTTCCGTGCGTGCAGCCTGGCGTGGTGCACTCACTGTCTTTCAATGGTGAAAATCAGCGCAACAGGCATTTCCGGAAAGGGCAAGAGATGACTGCCGATATGCGGGAACGGTCTGGCTGGCGGCTGGCTGGCTGGCCTGATGGCTGAAAACGCAACTGCCGTGGCAATTTAGCACAGGCTGAAATGGATCGTTCGCCGGCATTCGCCAAATGAATATCGCGCTTGATTCAGGTCAACCCCGGTCTGCACACATGATGCCGGCAGCCCCCCCGAAGCGAGGCATCCAGCCTGGCATTACGCGGTGTGCACGCCGCGGGCACGGCGATGCACCAAAAACATTGACGATGCGTGCCGTTGGCTAATCCGCCGACCACGGCAGGGGCGGGGCCGGCAGGCGGGTTTCCCGGCCGGCAACGCTGCCGAATCGCGGGCTTCCGGTCTCCCAGTCGCGTTGTGCGTCGATGATGGCCTGCCGGCTGTGGCCGACGAAGTTCCACCACATATGCACGGGCTCGGCGAAAGGCTCGCCACCGAGCAGCAGCAAGCGGCTGCCGGCGGATTGTTCGATGACGATGGGTGAGCGCCGGCGGCCCAGCCAGGCGAACTCGTCGGCGCCGAAACGCTCGCCGTCGAGCAGCATTTCGCCGGTGAGCGGCAAGATGGCGTATTCGAAGTCCGGCTCGAGCGGCAGTTCCGTTCGGCATGCCACCGGGGCAAAGAGATCGAGACCGACCAGCGGCGAGTGGAAGCGGGCTGCCATTGTCCGGCCGGCAAAGGTGCCGGCAAGCAGGGTAACCAAACAGTTGCCCTGTTGCCAGCGCGGCAGTTCAGGGTAGTGGGCGAAGGCCGGCGGACAGTCGGCGGCGGAGGCGGGGAGGGCGATCCACAGTTGGGCGGCATGCAGGCGCCGGACCTCGGCTAGCGTGTCTTCGCTATGGACGATGCCACGGCCGGCGGTCATCAGGTTGACCTGCCCGGGCCGGATCACTTGCTCGCTGCCCAGGCTGTCGCGGTGCAGCACTTCGCCCTCGATCAGCCAGGTGAAGGTCTGCAGCGCGGTATGCGGATGGGCGCCGACATGCATTCCCTGGCCGGCATCGAACTGCAGCGGACCGAGGTGGTCGAGGAAGCACCAGGCGCCGACCATGCGCCGCTGGCGCGTCGGCAGTGCCCGACGCACCGTCATGCCGGCGGAGATTTCCGAGGGGCGACCGGCAATGCGCTGGATTGTCTTCATCGTCCGTTCTCCTTTTCCGGTACCGGGATGCCCGGCCTTTCTGTGACCGGGTGTCGCCCGATGCGTTCAACGCGCCTGGACGCTGGCGGCTTCGAACAGGCCGGCCTGGTAATCGCGTATTGCCTGCTGGAGTTCTTCACCGGTGTTCATGACGAAGGGACCATATTGAGCGATCGGTTCGCCCAGCGGCCGACCGGCGATGAGCAGCACACGGGCGGCTTCGCCCGCGGCGATGCGGACGGCCGTTCCGCCGTCGTTGGCGAGAATGGCCATCTGCCGGTCGTTCACCGTGGTGTCGGCAATCTCCACCGCGCCGCGGTAGGTGTAGGCGAATGCATTGTGGCCGGGCGGGATCGCCTGCTCGAAATGGCTGCCGGCCGGCAGATGCACATCGAGATAGAGCGGTTCCGTATGCGGCCGCTGCACGGCGCCGGCAACGCCCTGGCTCGCGCCGGCGATGACGCGCACCCGCACACCTTCGGCGGTGGTGTATTCGGGAATCGCCGCTGGCGGGATGTCGCGGTAGTTTGGAGCGATCATCTTGTCGCGCGCCGGCAGGTTCAGCCATAGCTGGAAACCTTCCATCAGTCCTTCTTCCTGCTCCGGCAGTTCGGAATGGATCAGGCCGCTGCCGGCAGTCATCCATTGCACGCCGCCCGGTCCGAGCAGGCCGGCATTGCCGGCGCTGTCGTGGTGGCGCATGCGGCCGGCGATCATGTAGGAGACAGTCTCGAAGCCGCGGTGCGGATGATCGGGAAAGCCGCCGATGTAGTCGTCGGCATTCTCGTTGCGGAAGGCATCGAGCATCAGGAAGGGATCGAGCCGGCGCTGCAGGTTCTGGGTCAGCACCCGCGTCAGGCGGACGCCGGCACCATCCGCGGTGGCGACGCCCTGAACGAGGCGTTCGACAGCACGCAACGGCGTGGCGATCAGGTTGGAAGGCTGGCTCATGGCAGGTCTCCTGGTTGCCGGGCAGGTCTGTCCGGCTTCGGTTGATCAGGCAAACAGTTCGTCGAGGCGGGCCTCGGCTTCGGCAAATGCCCGGCTGGCCGATTCGGTCCCCATGGCCAGGCCTTCGGCAAAGACGAATTCGACGTCAGTCATGCCGAGGAAGGCGAGCACACTCTTCAGGTAGGGCGTCTGCGAATCGGCCGGGGTGTTGCGGTAGAGGCCGCCGCGGGCCAGCGCGACATAGACCTTCTTGCCCTGCAGCAGGCCTTCCGGGCCGTTGGCGGTGTAGCGGAAGGTGACGCCGGCGCGGGCGATGGCGTCAATCCAGGTCTTCAGTTGCACCGGCACGCCGAAGTTGTACATCGGTACGCCGAGAACGATGACGTCGACCGATTGCACCTGGGCGATCAGTGCGTCGTCGAGAGCGACGCGTGCCGCCTGTTCCGGCGTGCGTTGATCGGCCGGCGTGAACAGCGCGGCGAGGGCCGGTTCGTCGAGCACCGGGTGTGGATTGGCGGCCAGATCGCGCAGTTCGACCGTGGCTTGCGGATGCTGTGCCAGCAGGCGGGCGGTGATGGCATCGGCGAGGCGGGTCGAGTTGGCGCCGGCGGAGCGGGCGCTGGCGTTGATTTGCAGGATTTTCATGATGGGTCTCCGGGTCGGGTTGGCTGGCCGGCGATTGCCGTTACCATGGAGGCCATTCTATTGTCGCAATCAGGCTAACAGAAGATGCCAAAGTGGGTATGATTGTTCCAATATCAGCACAATGAGGCAGCCCATGAATCTCGAAGCCAACGACCTGATCCTCTTTGCCCATGTCATGGATGAGGGCAGCTTTTCGAAGGCTGCGGAACGCACGGGCCTGCCGAAATCGACGCTGTCGCGGCGCATCACTGCACTCGAGGAGAGGCTCGGCGAGCGTCTGCTGACACGCAGCACCCGCCGGCTGAGCATCACCGAGTTCGGGGAGCGCATTCTCGAGCACGGCCGCCGGCTGCGCGAGGAGACCGAGGCTGCGGCCGCGCTGGCACAGCATCGCCAGGACATGCCGCGTGGCGTGCTGCGCGTCTCCCTGCCACCGGACTTCACCGAACTGGATCTGACGCCTGTGCTGCTGCAGTACGCCGCCAGCTATCCGGAGGTGCGTCTCGAACTCGATCTTTCACCACGCCGCGTCGACCTGCTGGCCGAGCGCTTCGATCTGGCCGTGCGTGCCGCCGCCCGCCTGCCCGACGATGCGACGCTGGTCGCCCGCAAATTGTGCGACATGCCGAACGGTCTTTACGCCAGCCCTGCCTACCTGCAGCGCTATGGTGTGCCGGCTGCACCGGAGGAGTTGCTCGGCCATGTCGGCCTGTGCCTGATCGGCGGCAACGGCGAACCGCTTGCCTGGCGACTGACGCGCGGCAAGACCGTCTGGGAAGGCTTGCCGAACGGTCCGCTGGCCGCCAATTCCCCCGGCTTGCAATGCGACCTGGCCCGTCACGGCATGGGTATCGTCGGCCTTACCGATGGTTTTGCCAAACCCTGGGTCGGGCAGGGCGTGCTGGTCCGCGTGCTGCCCGAGTGGCACTTGCCGACCGTCACGCTGTGGTGCGTGACGCCCGGCCGTCATCTGCTGCCGGCCCGGACCAGCGCCTTCATCGCCCTGCTGCGTGCGGCACTGGCCTCCGGCTTGTCCGGCCAGGGCATTTCACCGGCAGGCAGCGTCCCGCAACTTGCCAGGAATGCACCTTAGTCCGGGCAGGTGGCGGCGGCTTGCGGTTCGAGAGCCGGTAACAGCAGAGGGCTCATCGACTTCAGAATCTGCACGGGAAGCGCCGAGGTGAAGCGGTAGCGTGCCGCATCGGGGCCGATGACATAGGCCGTCAGTGTGCCGAAGTGCCGCGGTCCCAAGTAGAAGACGAAGGTGGCGGTGCGGTTGAGGGCAACGCCGCGCGCCTGGCCGCGGCCGACGACGATGCGGTTGTCGCCGGTACCGGTCTTGCCGCCGACCGTCAACGTAGTGCCGTCGGCCAGCTTGAAGGCGCCGGAAAGACGGCGGGCCGTGCCGCCTTCGACCACCTCCGAGAGGGCGTCGCGCAGGGCTGCGGCAACTTCCGTGCGCATCACCCGTTCGCCTGCGACCGGCGGAATGGCGAAATGTGTCTCGTAAGGGGTACCGGCGGCGAAGGTCAGGGTCTCGATGCGCCGCGTCGGCAGCCGGACGCCGTCGTTTTCGATGATGCCCATCAGTTCGGCCAGTGCCGCCGGGCGGTCCCCGGAGCTGCCGAGCGCGGTGGCCAGCGATGGCACGAGGTGTCCGAAGGGATAGCCAAGGCGGGCCCAGCGGCGATGGATGTCGAGGAAGGCCTCGACTTCGAGCATGGTGTAGATGCGCGAATCCTGGGCATCCTTGAAGCGGCTGTTGAACAGCCAGCGATAGACGGCCTGCCGCTCTTCGCTGCTGGCCTTGACCACCTCGGCCCAGGCCGCCTGCGGATGGGCGGAGAGATGGGCAACCAGCCAGAGTTCCAGCGGGTGTACCCGGGCGACAAAGCCGCGATCGGGCAGATCGAAGGCGCTCGGACCATTGCGCTCATAGAGCCGGGCAAGCTGGCTGTCGCTCGGTTTGCTGCCAAGGCGTTGCTCGAGAAAGTCGGCGAGCTCCTGCGGCGAGGCTTCCGGCGACAGGTAGCGGAATACGGCTGCCAGGCGCGTCGCTCCCGGGCGCAGGCCATGGAGGAAATCATCGCGGATCTCGTTGGCCGACTTGCCCTGGTATTTGTTCCAGAAACGGCGCAGGAAGACCTGGCCCTCGCGGTCGGCGAAGCGCGCCAGATACTCCTGCCGGCGCGGGTCGTCGCGGTGTTCGACCAGTTGCGCGGAGCTGCCGGGCACCTGGTACATGGTATGGCGCACCACGTCGCGCATCAGGCGGACGAAAACCAGGTTGATCGACGCCTGCAGTGCCTGCCGTACGGTGGTTTCGCGGGCATCGTCTTCACGACGGAAATTGTTGAAGGTGTGGACGCCGCCGCCGGTAAAGAACTCCTCGCCCGGGTCGGCCGAATAGCGGCGCTCAAGCGCTGCCTGCAACATGGATGGCAGGTCTTTTTCCCTGGCCGCGAGCAGGTGATCGATGGCCCAGCGGGTCAGCCGGTCATGTTGCTCGAGCTGCAGCTTGCGCAGATCTTCCACGGCCATTTCGCCGTAGCGTTCATGCAGTTCGGCAACGATCTCGAGATAGGTGGTCAGAACCCGCAGCTTGGCCGTCGAACCGAGCTCGAGCTTGCTGCCTTCGTTGATGTCGAGCGGCTGGTCGGTAGTGTCGGTCTGGACACGGACGCGATTGCCGGTCGGCGTCTGTTCGACCAGATTGAAGCTGTAACGCACGGCCCCCAGTGTTGCCGGCTGCAACATACGCTCGCCCAGCAGTTCCTGGCTGCGGGCGAAGGCCGGATCGTCGAGCTTGCCCAGATAGTCGCTGATACGGCGTTGCAGGTCGCCGTTCAGTGTTGCCGACACATCGGCGTCGTAGCGGTCGAGCTGATACAGCGAACTGTCGAGCAGGCCGGCCAGGCGATTGCGGATGGCTACGGCTCCCTTGCCGGCGTCTGCAGGCAACAGCGGCGGATCGCGGAGCATGTCGCGGAAACTGAGCGGCTGTCCAAGCGCGGCGTCGCACAAGGCCTGGCTGATGACGCCATGTTCGGCGAGCAGACGGAGATAGACCCGTGAGAGGTGGGCGAGGGCAGACCGCCCGCTCGCACCCAGATAGTAGGAGGGGCGCCGGTGGGCAATCATCAGCGCCACCACCTGATGCAGTGCGCGGCCCTGCTCGGCCAGACGCGGCCCGTCGGCATCGGGTGCGGCAAGCAGTTCATTGACCTTGGCGAAATCGGCGGCAAACCACACCCACAATCCGTCGCCCAGCCCGTTGACCTCGCCGTGCCGGGCGGCTGCGGAAAGCGGAACGGTATTCAGATAGTCGAGCAGTATCTGCTGCCGGGCCGGCAGCGTCTGTTCGCCATCACGATAGGCGCGGACACTGGCAGATACCATCTGGCGGAATTTCTCCGTGCTATCGGCGGTGATGCCATCCGGCGCGTGGCGGAATTTCTCGATCTGCGTAGCCAGCGTACTGCCTCCCGGTGCATCGAAATCATCGCTGACCATCCTGCCGATCCTGCCGAGGATGGCGCGCCCCAGGCGTACCCAGTCAACGGCAGGATTGCGGGTCGGCCGTGATGCATCGAGCAGATCACGGTTTTCGATGAACATCAGGGTCTCGGCGACACGCTGCGGTACCGCACTGAATTCCGCATAGCTGCGGTAGGGGTAGCGAAAACGGTACAAGGTGTCGGCACGACAATCGGTCACCGTCAGGCCGGCCATCGCTTTTTCACGATAGGGCGGGAAATAACCACGGCCGGCATAATCGAGCAGCGCCGCAGAATGGCGTGCCTGACGGGTCAGGCGGTAACCGTGAGCAATCAGGCGCTCGCTGATTTGCGGCAAATCGCTGTAACCCAGTCGCTCATCGAAGGGACCATGCGTCGGGAAACGAATGGCATCGCTGGCTCCCTCCAGAACACGGTAATCGAGTTCGGCTGCATAACGTGCAAGGTAAAGGGCTTGCAGCCGGGAAGTGCGTATCTCGTCGCCCAGAAGCAGCATGCCAATGAGCAAGAGGCCGGCGAGAAGCGAGAGCCAGGGCCAATATCGACGAAATCTCGCTGGTTTTGCCGAGAGAAGGTATGCAGGCTTGTCGTCCGGAGTCACGGCGTTATCGTAGTTTGTTGTCGTGAAGGCAATATGGCAGCCAGTAGGGGGATGGCCACGGAGCCCCGGCCATTCGCTGAACGGTCCGACAGCGCCAGCTGTTCAAGGTTCGCGGATGGCGGGGTCGCAATGTTATACGAACGTCATTCCTTTTGCTTGTCGTCGCGGAAAAACAACCAGTAGGCACCGCCGATCGCACCGAGAACGGGCAACTCGAACAAGAATGGATACTTCCAGGTGATGGCACCCAGACAGGCAAGCAGCAGCAGATAGAGGAGTATTTTCATGCAGCCGGCGGGCTTTCGCTGGCAGCACGCTCGATGAATACAAAGTGCTTTCTGACCGTTTCGATTACTTCGAACAATCCTGTAAAGCCCCCGGGGATCACGCAGGCATCACCGGGCCCGAAGTCGCGGGCCAGCCCGTTGGTATCGGTTATGCGGATTCGCCCCTCGATAATGTGAAAGAACTCATCGCTACCGGGTGCAAAGGCAATCCGCCAGGCCCCCGGGGGACAACTCCAGACCCCGGCAGCGACACCCGAGTGTTCGTAATGCGTCCAGGTGGTGCGTAGCGGACTGTGCCCGGAAACCAGACGTTCGGGCCGTGGTTGATCATATGAAGGCAAGGTGCTCGCACCGGCGAATACAGTCAGTGTCCTGGTCATGGGGTTAATGGTGATGGTTTGGAGTAGTGTTTGTTGGCCACGTGCCCATTATTACCATGGAAGATTGATAACGTGCTCAACCGCCAGGATTTCGCTCTTTTGATACGCATAATTTGTATTATGTTAACTTATATATCTGAACGCGCGCTCAACCTTCTGCGCGCGATGTCGTTAATTCAGTCAAAGGCAAACGGATTTCCGTAGCTGCCACGACAGGAGTAATGCCATGACCACGCTATCACCGGACAACATCGAATCGCTGACTGTCTCCGCCATTCGTGCTGCGGCTTATCTGGATGCCTGCGATGCGGGCGCATCGATGGTTCGTCTTGATCCCGACTATTACCAGGCGTGTGGCAAGGTGTTACGCGAGATATTTGCCCTGCTCGACCCGCACCTGCATTTCCCCGTTCTCCTTGAAGAATCGGCAGCTGCCCGCGAAATGGCGGAGTCGTTGTCCATCGGTCGCCGCATCGGTATCAGTCGTCTCGGCTACTACCCCGAACTGGCCGTCGTGATCAATCGCGCCGCCGTTTAGCCCTCAGCAACATCTGCCGGTGTTGTCATGATTCCGGTGGCCGGCGTGCAGCGCCTGTTGCGCCGAGTATCGCCCGGTTTCATGCCGGCAGATCGAAGCCTTTCAGCTTGCGGTACATGTCTACCGCGTAGGAATCGGTCATGCCCGCCACGAAGTCCGCAATCTGCAGCAGGCGGACGTAGGGGTCACCGTCAGGTTTGCCGCCATGACCGAGAAACTGCGCCGGCAACAGATTGAGCAACATGCGTTCGCGCGTCGTCATCCGACAGTGCCCTGCCCCTGCTTCCACGGCACCGGTGAATAGACCGAGCAGCGCACCAAGAACCTCGAAGCCGGCAGTTTCGATTTCCAGAGCCGGGCGTGCCGTGTAGATGGTTTCCTTGGCAAGCTTCAGCACCGCCTGCAATGGCACGGCAAGCGGTGACTGATCGAGCAGGTCTTCGTCAAAGCGGCCCTCGATGATCGCCGCCTCGTTCTCCAGGAATACCGCGGCAGCGCTCTCCAGCAAGCGGCCGATGGCCTTGGCCCGCAGATACTCGAGGCGCTCCTTGGCGTCGTGCAGACGCTCCAGCCGGCCGCCGCTGACTGTATTGCCGGCCAGCTCGCCGAGCAGGCATTCGGCGTCACGGTAAGGAACAAAACCGAGCTTGGCCGCATCCTCCAGGTCGACGATCAGATAGCAGGTGTCGTCGGCCACCTCGACGAGAAAGGCCAACGGATGGCGACGCCAGGCCGCACCCGGCAAACGCTCGACGAGGCCGGTCGAACGGGCAACAGCCCGGAAGGATTCGGCATCGTGCTGAAAGAAACCGAATTTCTTGCCGCTCTTGCCGTCCAGATCTTCGCCGAGTGAAGATGGCCGGGGGTATTTGGTGAAGGTTGCCAGCACAGCACTGGTCAGTTGCAGGCCGGGGTTGGCAGGGCTCTGCAGGCGGGTGACGATACGAAACCCCTGGGCGTTGCCTTCGTAGCGTTCGAAATCGGCACGCTGTGCCGGCGTGAAGGGATGACGCTCGAGCAGCCCGGAATTGCGGAACCATTCGCGGATCGCATCCTCTCCGGCATGGCCGAAGGGCGGATTACCGATATCGTGAGCCAGGCAGGCTGCCGCGACGATGGCGCCGAAGTCGCCGGATTCGACATGCTGCAGGCCGTGCCGGGCGATGATCTCGCGGCCGACAACGGCTCCCAGCGACCGACCGACGCAGCTGGCTTCCAGGCTGTGCGTCAGGCGCGTACGGACGTAGTCGCTTTTCGACAGCGGGAAAACCTGTGTCTTGTCCTTCAGTCGACGAAAGGCCGAGGTGAAGACGATGCGGTCGTAATCCTGCTGGAAGGCTGTTCTCTCCGGTGTCCCCGGCGCCTTGCCGGCACCTGGACGGTCAGCCGACAGCAGTTTTTCCCAGATTTTTCTTTTGCCCATGTGGAGACGATTCCGGCACGACGATGGGCTGCGAGTTTACTCTGCTTCCAGTACCGCCCGCACGTGATCCGGAATCGGCACTGATTTGCCGCTCAGCATGTTCATCCAGACGATCTTGGCGGCTCCTTCGGCATACAGATCGCCGTCGATCAGCATCTCCACGTGGCTCTGCACGCTCGAGCGGCCAGGATGATCGACATAGGTTCGTACTTCGACGGTGCCCGGGTAATTCATCGGCTTGAGAAAGGTACACGCAGCATTGATGATCACCGGGCCATCGCCGCCCGGCCGCACCTGAACGCCCAGCGCCTCGATCCACTCGACCCGTGCCTGTTCCATGTAGCGGAAATAGACGGTGTTGTTGACGTGTCCGTAGGCATCCATATCGCCCCAGCGAATAGGCATGCGGGCAATGTGCGCAAGCTTGCGTTTTTTATCCATTTGAACGATGTTTCCAAGGGCTTGATCAACGATTGTCCATACTGTAGCGTATTGTCTACTGTGCAAACAATAATTCGAGGGAGACAGCACATGCAACGCGAATCCATGGAGTTCGACGTCGTCATCGTTGGTGGCGGCCCTGCCGGCCTTGCTGCGGCCATCCGGCTCAAGCAACTGGCAACTGAAAAAGGCAGCGAGTTCACCGTCTGCCTGATCGAGAAAGGTGCCGAAATCGGCGCCCATATTCTTTCCGGCGCCGTCATGGACCCGCGTGCCTTGAGCGAGCTCCTGCCCAACTGGAAAGAGGATGGTGCTCCACTCAATGCACCGGTTTGCGAGGACCGCTTCTTCATCTTCTCCGAAAACAGCGCCACCCGTATTCCCAACTCGCTGCTGCCGGCATGCTTTCACAATGAAGGCAACTATGTCATTTCGCTTGGCAACGTCTGCCGCTGGCTCGGCGAGCAGGCCGAGGCGCTCGGCGTAGAGATCTACCCCGGTTTTGCCGGAGCCGAGGTTCTCCATGACGAACATGGCGCGGTCAGAGGAGTGGCAACCGGCGACATGGGTCGCCTGCGCGACGGCACGGAGGGCCCCAATTTCCAGATGGGCATGGAGCTGCTCGGCAAATACACCCTCTTTGCCGAAGGTTGTCGCGGCCATCTCGGCAAGCAGCTGATCGAAAAATTCAATCTGGACCGCGATGCCGATCCGCAAACTTACGGCATCGGTCTCAAGGAGTTGTGGGACGTCCAGCCCGACAAACACATCCCCGGCCTTGTCGTCCATAGCGGTGGCTGGCCCATGGATGCGGCAACCTACGGCGGTGGCTTCCTTTACCACCTGGAAAACAATCAGGTGGCTGTCGGCTTCGTCGTTGGTCTCGGCTACGAGAACCCGCACCTCTCGCCGTATGAAGAGTTTCAGCGCTTCAAGACGCATCCGGAGATCCGCAAGTTCCTTGAAGGCGGCAAGCGCGTGGCCTACGGTGCCCGCGCCTTGACCGCCGGCGGCCTGCAATCGTTGCCGAAAACCGTTTTCCCCGGTGGCGCGCTGATCGGCGACGATGCTGGATTCCTCAACGCCGCTCGCATCAAGGGCTCGCACTGTGCCATCAAGACCGGCGCGCTGGCAGCCGAGGCCTGCTTCGATGCGCTGCAGGCCGGCCGTCAGCTGGACGAGCTGCATGCCTATCCGGAAGCCTTCCGCAACAGCTGGTTGTACGAAGAGCTGCACGCGGCCCGCAATTTCAAACCATGGATGGCCAAGGGTCTGAAGCTCGGTTCACTGATGTTCGGTATCGATCAGATGCTGTTCCGTGGCAAGGCCCCCTGGACGCTGCACCACACCACGCCCGACCACGCCAAGCTGAAGCCCGCTGCCGATTGCCCGAAAATCGACTATCCGAAAGCGGACGGCGTGCTCACCTTCGATCGCCTGTCATCTGTCTTCCTGTCATCAACGAATCATGAGGAAGACCAGCCCTGCCATCTGCAGCTGAAGGATGCAACGGTGCCGCTGCGCGTCAATCTGGCGACCTACGATGCGCCGGAACAGCGATTCTGCCCCGCCGGCGTCTATGAGATCGTCGGCGATGACGTTGGCAATCCACGCCTGCAGATCAATGCGCAGAACTGCGTGCATTGCAAGACCTGCGATATCAAGGACCCGACGCAAAATATCAACTGGGTTGTGCCGCAAGGCGGCGAAGGACCGACCTATCCGAACATGTGATGCTTTATAATCCGGCGGCTAAACCCCTTAGGGAGAACAACACATGGGCTTTCTTGCCGACAAGAAGATTCTGATCACCGGACTTTTGTCCAAACATTCCATTGCCTATGGCATCGCCAAGGCCTGTCACCGGGAAGGCGCCCAACTGGCCTTCTCCTACCAGAACGAGCGCTTCCTCGAGCGGATCACCAAGTTCGCCGCCGAGTTCGACAGCACGCTGGTCTTCCCGCTGGACGTCAGCAGCGACGAGCAGATCACCAACCTCTTCGTCGAACTGGGCAAGCACTGGGACGGTCTGGACGGTCTGGTGCACTCGATTGCTTACGCCCCGACCGAATCGATCGAAGGCGATTTCCTCGAAGGCATGTCGCGTGAATCCTTCCGCATCGCCCACGAGATTTCCTCCTACAGCTATCCGGCCCTGGTCAAGGCAGCCCGTCCGATGATGCAGGGGCGCAAGAGTGCCGCCCTCGCCCTCTCCTACCTGGGCGCCGAACGCACCATGCCGAACTACAACACCATGGGCCTCGCCAAGGCGAGCCTCGAAGCAGCAACCCGTTACCTGGCTTTCTGCCTCGGCCCCGAGGGTATCCGTGCCAATGCCGTCTCCGCCGGTCCGATCAAGACGCTGGCCGCTTCCGGTATCGGCAACTTCGGCAAGCTGCTGTCCTACAACTCTCACCATGCTCCGTTGCGCCGCAACGTGACGATCGAAGAGGTCGGCAACGCGGCAGCATTCCTGCTGTCCGACCTGGCCAGTGGCATCACCGGTGAAATCCTCTACGTCGATGGCGGCATGAACACCACCGCCCTCGGCAACGCCGAACCGCTCCCCGCCTGAGATTTTTCCGGTGGCCTGTGCCGCCGGTAATGAAAAACGCCGACCGGTTGAGAAACCGGTCGGCGTTTTGTTTTGTGCCGGGGCAGCAGGCTGCCCCATGCCGATGAGGACTACTTGCTTTCCAGTGCGCTCTGGTTGATTTCGACCTTGTAGCGTTTGCGCAAAGCTTCCAGATAAAGACGGAGCTCTTCCTGGGCAGCAAATCCGTTCAGCTGGCCTTGCAGCGTCTTGCGGCTGGTCTCGTCCAGCGCAGCCCCCGCCTCGACGCGATTCAGGCGGAACAGGGCATAGCCGGCACCGGGCAGTTCAACTCCCGTGTAGGCTGGCAACTTGCCCGCGTCCAGCCGGAAGACAGCAGCCACGGCTTGCGGCGGGATCAGGCGGGCATCCATGCGGGAAACGAGCTTGCCGGCCCCCCAGGTCTGATTGCCCTCCCCTTTTTTCAGGGCGTCCAGACGGGCTTCGCCATCCTTGACGGCAAGAACCTGAGCTTCCTGGCGACGCAGCAAGGTTTCGATGCTGCTCTTCAGCCCTTCGAAAGGCTGCAGCGTTGCCGGCCGGTAGTCGACGATGCGGGCGGCGAGCAGCGTATTCGGGGCGATTTCGACTGCCTCGGTGTTGCGTCGGTTCTTGGTCGAATCGTCGCCGAACAGCGCAGTCAGGACCTTCTCGTTAGCCAGCGGTCCGTTGGCCGGGTCAGCCTGGCGCTTCAGCCAGCCGGAGCGGACGACCTTCAGCTTGAACTGCTCTGCGGCCGGTGCCAGGCTGTCTGCCTGCTCGTAGACCATGTTGCTGAAGGTCTCCGCTGCTTCGGCAAATTTGCGTGAAGCAGCGGCCTTTTTCAGATCGGCGGCGATCTGGGCGCGGACTTCGCTCAGCGGTTTCAGTTTGGCTGCATGGATGCCGGTCAGCTTGATGATATGGAAACCGAAATCGGATTCGACGACACCGGAGATCTCCCCCTCCTTCAAAGCGAAGGCTGTGTCCTCGAAAGGCTTGACCATCATGCCGCGACCGAAGAAGCCGAGATCGCCGCCCTTGCTTGCCGAACCGGGGTCGTCGGAATTCTTGCCGGCCAGATCGGCAAAGCGCCCGGGATTCTTGCGAATCTCGGCGAGCAGTTCCTCGGCCTTCTGACGCGCCTTGTCGATGCCCAGCTTTTCCGAGGCAACCAGAATGTGGCTGGCGCGACGTTCTTCCGGCTGCTCGTACTGCTGGCGATGGCCGTCGTACCAGGCCTGGATTTCCGCTTCGCTGACCGCCAGCTGGTCGCTGATGGCATCCATCGACAGCACAACGTATTCGGCAATTGCCTGTTCGGGAAGCTCAAACTGCTTGCCGTTCTCGTCGTAATACTTCTTCGCTGCATCGTCGGCCAACTTGACCTTGTCGAGGTAGGCGTCGGAAGCGATACGGATTTCCGAAACATCGCGTTTCTCGGTCTGCATCGCCAGGATGCGATTGGCGGCCGTGTTGGCCGTGATGCTCGAGCGGGCGACGGCGCCCGCCAGTTGCTGCAGGGTCATGTCCTGGCGCAGCTGGGCCTCGAAACCGGCCGGGGTCATGCCCTGGGCACGCAAGGCGGCTTCGTAGCGTTCATTTGAAAAGCGGCCATCGACGTTGAAGGCTTCGATACCCAGAATCGTCTGGCGAATCGCCTCGTCGCTGACGAACATGCGGTGCTTGTTTGCTTCGAGCATCAACAGGCGCTGATTGATCAGGTCGTCGAGAATGGCCTTGCGTGCTTCCGGTGCATCGAGCAACTTGGGATCGAACTGTGCCCCCAGCTGATTGCGCAGACGTTCCTGCTGATCGCGCATGGCCTGCTGGAACTGCTGCTGGTTGATTTTCAGATCGCCGACCTTCGCCACGTCATTGGCCGAAGCCGGATCGCGGACGTAGGACTCGAGACCGAAGAAGGCGAAAGTAATGGCAATCAGACCGAGGATCGTCTGGGAAATGATCTTGTTGTTGCGGACTGCGTCGAACATGAGGAGAAAAATCCTTCGAAGTCGTTCAGGACGGCAAGGCGCGGCCTGCCAAAAGTTGGCAATGATACCGTAGTTGCCGTCCCTTCGCCGCCTCAGCCGCCACGGATCACCCGTCCCAGACGGCGCACGGCATCCTCCATTTCCGGCGTATGCGGATTGCCGCAATTGAGGCGCAGGCAGTTGCGATACATGCCGCTGGCGGAGAACAGCTCTCCCGGAACGTAGGCCAGGTTCTCGCCGATGGCACACTCGTACAGCCTTGTCGCATCAAGATCGTCGGGCAACTCCACCCAGAGGACGTAACCCCCCTGCGGCTGCGACATGCGCGTCGCGGATGGAAAGTGGCGTCCGACTGCTGCCCGCATCGCTTCCACCTGTTGTTCGTAGGCTCGCCGCAGGCGCCGGAGATGGCGTTCGAAGGCCGTCGATTCAAGATATTCCGCCAGCACATTCTGCGTGATGGGGTTGGTGCCACCGCTGGTGATGGTTTTCTGCAACGCGACGGCCGAACGGTAGCGGCCGGCAGCAACGAAGCCGATGCGCAGCGAGGGCGACAGACTCTTGGAAAACGACGAGCAGAGCATGACATTGCCGGTCGTGTCGAAGGCCTTGATCGGCCATGGCCGCTGAGGCCCGAAATGCAGGTCGCCATAGATGTCATCTTCGATCAGCGCGATGCCGCGAGCCGCCGTGAGCGCAGCCAGTTGGCGCTTCCTGTCGTCAGGCATGACGCTGCCGAGGGGGTTGCTGGCGTTCGGCACCAGCAGGCAGGCGGCAATGCCGCCATGACGACTGGCCAGTTCGAACGCCTCGACCGACAGGCCGTGGCGGGGATCGGTCGGGATTTCCAGGGCGCGCAGGCCGAGGGTTTCGAGCAGTTGCAGCATCAGGTAATAACCGGGGGACTCGACCGCCACGGTGTCTCCCGGTTTTGTCACTGCCCGCAGGCAGAGCCCCAGGGCCTCGGTACAGGAATTGGTGATGACGATCTCGTCGCTGGCCAGCGGCCCGCCCCAGGCCAGGGAGCGGCGCACCAGCTGGCGGACCAGGGCAGGCTCGTTCATGTTGACGTGACTGCCGCCTTCGAGGAGTTTCGGATGACGCCGCGCGACGCTGGCGTAAAGACGCTGCAGGGCAGCCACCGGCAGCAGCTGAGGCGCTGGCAGGGCAGCCGCCAGCGGAGCCACCAGTGGCTTGCAGCCAGCCTGCAGGACGCGTACCAGGCGCTGCGTGACATCGACCGGCACCGCCGTATCCGGCGTCGAGCGAGGCAGCGGTTCGCCGCGCGCCGGTCCCGGCCGGCGCACGAAGTAACCGGACTGCGGGCGGGCCTCGACCAATCCCCTGCTCTCCAGCTGACGCAGGGCCTGCACGACGGTAGACACGGACAACCGACGCTCCTGCGACAGGCGCCGTACGGAGGGCAGTCGGTCACCGTGCCGCAACGCTCCGTCGGCCACCATTCCCTCCAGTTCGGCCGCCAGCTTCTCGTAACGTAACAATTCACTCATCAGGGGCACCAATACAGTTGGCATCATTTGGTGGCAGCACAGTTTTCTTGATTCAGCACTGTGCTGGTCACAATTTAATTTCATTGCCACTGTATCACTCGCCGGCCGGAATCTACACTGCCATTCATCGTCCTGCCGGAGAGCATCATGAAAATCGATCCGGGTTCCGGTGAGCTTGGCCTTGCCGACAACCACCCCCTGTCGTTGCGCGGCGCCCGCGGCCTGCGCGTCGTGTGCACCGCGGGTACGATCTGGCTGACTGAGGATGGCGAACCCGGCGATGTCTTCCTGCTGCCGGGGCAAAGCCATCGCCTGGCCGGTAACGGACTGGCGCTCGTCGAGAGCATCGGCGGCGGCAAGATGCGCCTGGAGCGCCCGGAACGTCTGGCCGTGCTACGCCGCTCCGTGCAGCGCCTGATCGACGTCTGTTGTCCGGCACGGCGCCTGGGCGTTTCCTGAACCTGCCGGCGCGCAAAAATTTGCGATGGCGGGTATTCCCCGCTGACCGGCGGTGACGCTCTGCGGCATAATCCCGGCTTTGGCCGTCGGCAGCTGTTTGCCGGCAGCCCTCAACCCGACGGAGACTCCGCCCATGATGCGCATCGACATCGACGGCGCCATACGCTTGCACAATCACTGGCGCCGCCAGTTCATCAACGCCTTTGCTGGCGGAGACTATGCCGACATGCCGCTCTCCGAGCACCGCAGCTGCACCCTCGCCGGCGTACTGCGGAGTGCCACCGGAGCGGCCGTCGGCTCGGCCGATTTCCGGCAATTGATCGCCATGCATGACCGTTTTCACTGGTTGGCCAACGAAATCGTCGATCTTGCCTACAACGGCCAGGGCGATGCCGCCGACCTGCTGCTGCCGGAACTCAACGAAGCTTCGCACCAGCTGGTTGTCGAACTCGACAAATTGCGCGCCTACCGGGAGGCCTGAAACGCAAGTGTTTTGACCTCACGCCAATGAAAAAAGGAACTCCACGGAGTTCCTTTTTCATTGGCGGCTCATCTTGCCGGGGGCCATCGACTCAGGTGGTGTAGCGCACCTGCAGGTCGCGCAAGGACTGTTGCAGGCGTTGCAGACTGGCGCCGCTGAAACCGCCACCGATGCGCTTCAGCCAGAGCGGATGGATATGCTCGATCTCGACGGGGACCGCCGGCAGTTCGAGCAAGGTTGCGGCAGCCCAGCGATGCCGGCCGCCGGGCGACTTGATCAGTTCGCCATAGCGACCGATCATCACGCCGGGGCAATCGCCGCCGGTTGTGTGTACGTAGCCCGAGCGCTGCATGCTGGTCAGCATGCCGACAAGATAGTCGGCAAAGAAGGCATCGAGTTCCGCAACACTGCGCATGAATCGTTGCTTGTAACGGAAGGCGCCCGTACGCTGCAGCTCTTGCGCCGCCAGTTTGTACCAGTCCGACGAACGGAAATCGGCCATGTTTTCCTTCAGATCGCGCATCCGCCGATAGGTCAGATGATCGCTGAAGTGCGATGTCGCCAGATCCCAGTTTCCCGGCGGTGCGAACAGATTGCCCCAGGCACGCAGCGGCAGACTGAGCAAAGGCCCGATGAGGCGCTTCTTGCGCCAGCGTTTGCCTGCCCTGTAAGCCGGAGGAAAAGCGTAGAGCTCGATCAGCCCCGGTCGTACGTTCAACCGGGCGAGATCTGCCAAGGCGGCCTTGGCGGCGGTTTTTGTCAGCAGAGGCATGGATGTCCCGAAAGAGTGCCGCAAGGATTGAAGCGCTCAGCCCTCCACGGATCAGCCGACCCAGCGCCGCGCGTTGCGGAACATGCGCATCCACGGCGAATCCTCGCCCCAGTTTTCCGGGTACCAGGACATCTGCACGCTGCGGAAGACGCGTTCCGGGTGCGGCATCATGATCGTGAAGCGGCCATCGGCCGTGGTCACCGCGGTCAGGCCGCCCGGCGAACCGTTCGGATTGTACGGATAGACCTCGGTCGGCTCGCCCTTGTTGTCGACGTAGCGCACGGCGGACAGGCACTTGCCCTGGTCGTCGGCGTTGTCGAACACGGCGCGGCCTTCGCCGTGCGAGACGACGATGGGGATCTGCGAGCCTTCCATGCCGGCGAAGAAGATCGACGGCGAATCCAGCACTTCGGTCAGCACGAAGCGCGCCTCGAACTGTTCGACCTTGTTGCGGCGGAAGGCCGGCCAGTGTTCGGCCCCCGGGATGATTGACTTGAGCGCGCTCATCATCTGGCAGCCGTTGCAGACGCCCAGCGCGAAGGTATCCGGACGGTTGAAGAAGGCGGCAAACTCGTCGCGGCAGCCGTCGTGCATCAGGATGGTCTTCGCCCAGCCCTGGCCGGCGCCGAGCACGTCGCCGTACGAGAAGCCGCCGCAGGCGACGAGGCCCTTGAAGTCCTTGAGGCTGACGCGACCGGCCAGGATGTCGCTCATATGCACGTCGACCGACTGGAAGCCGGCGCGGTCGAAGGCGGCGGCCATTTCGTAGTGGCTGTTGACGCCCTGTTCGCGCAGGATGGCGACGCGCGGACGGCCGCTGATCTCCTGATAAACCTTGGTGAAATCTTCCTGCGGATCGAAGGTGATCTTCGGCGTCAGGCCCGGATCGCTGGTATCGAGGATGCGGTCGAATTCCTGCTGGGCGCAGCTCGGATTGTCGCGCATGGCCTGCATCTGGTAGCTGGTCTCGGACCAGGCTCGCTGCAGGTCGACGCGCTTCTCGCGCAGCACGCGCTTGGCGTTGCGGGTAACGCGGATTTCGTCCCACTCGTTGGTCGAACCGACAAAGTGATACGGCACGCCGCTGGCGCGCAGGATCGGCGTGACCTTCTCGCGGTCGGCACGGCGGATCTGGATCAGCGCGCCGAGCTCTTCGTTGAACAGGGCGCGGACGATGTTCTCGAAATCGCGGCCGGCCATCAGGTCCGGGCGCTTCTCGGCACCATCGACGTCGAGCGCGGCGCCGTCGAAACAGAGGCCATCGAGGTCGAGCGACACGCCGCGGCGGCTGGCGAAGGCCATTTCGCAGGCTGCGACGAACAGGCCGCCGTCGGAACGGTCATGGTAGGCGAGCAGCAGGCCGTCGCGGTTCAACTTCTGTACGGCTTCGAACAGGCCCTTGAGCTTGGCCGGTTCATCGACGTCCGGCGCATCATCGCCGGTGGCGTTGTACACCTGCGCCAGCGCCGAGCCGCCGAGACGGTTCTTGCCGAGGTCGAGCAGCAGCAGTTCGGTTTCGTCCTGCCCGGTGGCGAGCAGCGGGGTTTTCGTCTTGCGCACGTCGTCGACCGCAGCAAACGAGGTGACAATCAGCGACAACGGCGACACCACCTGCTTCTTCTCGCCGTTTTCGTCCCAGGCGGTGCGCATCGACAGCGAATCCTTGCCGACCGGGATCGACACGCCGATCTGCTTGCACAGTTCGGAAATGCCTTCGACCGTGGCGTACAGGCGGGCGTCCTCACCCGGCACGCCGCACGGCGCCATCCAGTTGGCGGAGAGCTTGACCTTGTCCAGGCTGCCGACATCGGCGGCGGCCAGGTTGGTCAGCGCCTCGCCGATGGCCATGCGACCGGAAGCCGGCGCGTCGAGCACGGCCAGCGGCGTGCGCTCGCCCATGGCGAAGGCTTCGCCCAAATAACCTTGATAACCCATCGTGGTGACGGCCACGTCGGCCACCGGCACCTGCCACGGGCCGACCATCTGGTCGCGGGCGGTCATGCCGCCGACCGAGCGGTCGCCAATGGAGATCAGGAAGGTCTTGTCGGCGATGGTCGGCAGACGCATCAGGCGA
>WBUO01000379.1 GCA_008933675.1 Dechloromonas sp. | reverse complement strand
CCAGCAGGCCGGCAAGGCCGAGGGCAATGCCCTGTCGGTGCGCATGGAGCTGCAGGCCGACTGCCTGGCCGGCGTCTGGGGCAAGCGCACCGACACGATGAAGAAGGTGCTCGAACCGGGCGATCTTGAAGCGGCCCTGACCGCTGCCACGGCTATCGGCGACGACCGCCTGCAGCAACAGGCGCAAGGGCGCATCGTACCGGAGAGCTTCACCCACGGCACCTCGGAACAGCGCGTGCGCTGGTTCAAACGCGGCTTTGACAGCGGCGACATGAACCAGTGCAACACGTTCAAGGCCGCCAGTCTTTAATTCCGGCCTTTTTGAATCCCGACGCAGCCGGTAGCCTCGGCTGATGCGGGCGTACCCGACAAAACGTGACATGAAACGCCTCATCCCGCCATTGCTGCTGGCCAACGCCCTGCAGGCCTTCGCCCTGCCGCAGAATGCGCCGGTCCCCGGCGGCGTAGCGGTCATCGACCTCGGACCTGCCACACAAGCAGCTCCGCTGGCGCGCTGGGGCGAACAAGCACTGGCCGTGGTCAATGAACGGGGCCGCTGGTTCGCCCTGCTTGGCATCCCGCTCGATACCCTGCCCGGAGAGCTGGAAATCCGTGTGAGCAAGGGCGGCGTCATCGAACCCAAAACCGTCGCCATCGGCATCAGGAATTACCCGGAACAACGCCTGACCATCAAGGACAAGCGCAAGGTCGAACCCTCGCCGGAGGACATCGTTCGCATCGAGCGCGAGCAAAAGGTGACCGAGGCGGTAAAGAAGCGTTTTTCGGAGACCCCGCCGGACACCGCGCTCGACCAGCCCTCACCCGGACCGCTGTCATCGCGCTTCGGCCTGCGCCGCTTCTTCAACGGCCAGCCGCGTAATCCGCACGCCGGCCTGGACGTTGCCGCCAGCAGCGGAACGCCCGTCCATGCCCCCAGCGATGCGGTCGTCGCCAACACCGGCGACTATTTCTTCAACGGCAATACCGTTTTCCTCGACCACGGACAAGGGCTGATCACGGCCTACATGCACCTTTCGCGCATCGACGTACGCCCCGGCCAGACAGTCAAACGCGGCGAGCCGCTCGGCGCCATCGGCGCGACCGGCCGGGTGACCGGGCCGCACCTGCACTGGGCGGTGATCCTCAACAACACCCCGGTCGACCCCGAACTTTTCCTGAGTACACGCCGAAAATAAAAAAGGCGGCCACCGCCGCCTTCGCTTGATGGAACGCCGCTCAGACCTTGGGCTTGCTCGGTGTACTCATCTGCTTTTCGTCCTTTGCCTTGTCGCCAGAACAGGCCAGCACATTCAGACTCGTCAGGGAAAATGCAAGGGCCAACAATCCGCATAACAGTTTCTTCATCGCAAACTCCTTTCCGGACAGGGGTAGGCGTTTGATCATTTCCCCGGAAAGTGGTTCATTACACCGCATGAAAGAGCGGATCATCGAATTGCATGCCGAAGCCCCGACCAAGCCGGCCATCGGCGCTCCCTGCAACGGTTGCGGCGTGTGCTGCGCGCTGGAGACCTGCCCGCTTGCCATGCTTCGCTTTCTGAAACGCCGCGGACCATGCCCAGCACTGGCGTGGTCCGAGGAAGGAAGACGCTACACCTGCGGATTGCTGGACCACCCGGAACACTACCTGCCGCTACCCGCAGGAGCGCATAGCCTGGCTCGACGCCTTTTTGCCCGCAGCATCGCTGCCGGCCAAGGTTGCGATAGCGATGCAGAATTGGCGGATTGAGCGGCCAGCCTTTACGGAAGCGGCTGCCAATGCGCAAAGCTTGCTGCCTGGCCATGGCTGACACCAGCGGCGTCCACCAGATTCCAAACTTCTGCCTGCTCGATACGAAAACGTTTCCCCGTGGCGGAAATACGCACGCCGGCATAGTCGTCGATGAAACCATCGCGTGCAACGCCTTCCAGGAGGCGCGCCCGTTCGTCGCGCGCCAGCGGCTCCGCCGAATAGCGTGAAGGAAGCTGCACAAAGGCGGAAAAATCCATCTCGAACACCTGCAAGGCCAGCAGGTTACCGTAGAAAAACACGGGATCGTCCTGCATACCGTGCGCGACGATCACCCGTGGCGCCTCCCACAAGGCCAATGCGACATCCGGAGCAGAATGGACGAGCGGCCGCCCGATCAGGCGATGGTAGCTTTCTGCAATCAAGGCCAGGCGAGGATCATCCGGAATATCGGCGCTCATGTTGCAGCTGTCACAACCAATTCCAAACGCCAGTCCGGATTGGCCAAGCGGGCCTGGACACAAGCGCGGGTTGGCGCACAGCCCGCCGGCATCCAATCGTCCCAGACGGCATTCATCGCATCGTAATCGGCCATGTCCGCCAGATAGATCGTGACCATCAACAAGCGGTCCCGCGCACTTCCGGCCTGGGCCAGCAAGCGGTCTACGCTGGCCAGCACGTTGCCTGTCTGCTCGGCGATATCGCCGTCGGGGTTCGCAGGCACCTCAACCAGATAGACGGTTCCATTGTGCACCACACTGTCGGAGTAACGGCGTGTCGTGCCGTGACGCTGTATCTGCATTTGCTGATCCCAAAAACGTGAAGCCCATGCTGTTCAGGCACGGGCTTCGGTTACTGCGGCCCCTGCTCTTTCGGCCGGGGCATTACGGCTATTCGCCGTCAAGGAGTGCTACTCGGTAATCTCAAGAAATATTCCCTGCGAAAACTGCCATAGAATCTCCAGCAGCGCAGCGGGTACGACCACAACATGCAAGATTTGCTGCACACCTCACACGCTTTCAGATTAGCACGCCCAGCAAAAAAAGCCAGTATCACTCGAGCAGATCAGCGCCGGAAAATCACATTGGCGCCACGAGGCACTTTCGACGCGGGAGCATAGCCGATCGCTCCGGGCGTCGCCTGGACATACTTAATCACCTCATCGACACTGCCCATCTCCTGCGGTGGAGCACCCTTGCCGACATAGCGCCGAACCAGCCAGTACCCTGTGTACTGCTCCTCGCTCTGCTCCATGCAAGTCAACAGAAAATCGTCACGAACCGGGTTGCCGGTCGGCAAGTTGATTGGCAGCACCTGCTGCTGCCCGATGCTGACGGCGCGTCCGGTGTAAAGGCGCTGCACGGTCAGTTTGTCGGTCTTCGGCAATGCCGAATGTCCGATGATCAGCACTTCTTCCCCCGCATAGACGACAGCCGGCCTCAGAAGAAGCAGACTGGTCACAAGGGTCAGGAAGTGTAATTTCATGGACTAGAAGGTAAAGCTGTACGACAGCGAGAAGACGTCGATATGCCTGTTGCCGCTTTCTCCCCCCACCGGCGCATCAATAAAACTGGACGCCACTTGCGTATCGATGCGCGACCATTCCGCTTTGAGCACGCTTTTTGCCGTCACCCAAAAAGAGGTTCCCAGCGCCAGGGTTGTCTGGTCATAGGGGACGGTAATATCGGCGAGAACGCGTTGATAGCCTCGCCACGGCGACGCTACGTTTGATGCATTTCCGTTGATCCGCTGGTACAAATCGAGGGCTTCCCCGGACGACTTGACCTTGGCGTAGTAGGCGTATGGCGTCCAGGCGCCGATACGCTTCGATAT
>WBUO01000378.1 GCA_008933675.1 Dechloromonas sp. | reverse complement strand
GCAGCATGCGCCCGGTCCACGGGCGGTTGTAGTTGTCGGCCGGCTTGTCGAGCGCATCGATCAGCTTGCCGTCCCAGACGATCTTGTCCTGGCCTGCGCTGCCGTTGGCATTGAAGTCGTGGTCGTTGCTGAAGTAGTCGGCGTGCGAGGTTTCCGAATCCGTCCGGTCGAGGCCGACGAAGAGGCTGGTCCGGGTGCCGAAGAGTTTCAGCGGCACCTGGGTTTCGGCAGTCAGCGACAGCGTCTGCGCCTCGCCCTCGCCGACGTTGTCGAACCAGCGGTTGCCGGCGCTGCGCAGGACCTGGACGACCTGATCGCGGCTCTTGCGGTCGACATACTTGATCCCCCACAGGACGCCGCCCCATTTCTGCTTGAAGGCGAGCATGGCTTCGTCGTCATAGGGCATCTTCAGCTGCTCGAAATGGTAGCCGGCAGCTGTCGTGCTCATGGTCAGCGGACCCCAGTCGGTCAGGCCGGTGCGGGTGAAACCGGTCCCGCTGGTTGCCGACTGCAGCGACAGCCGGTTGGCCTGCATGTAATAGCTCATGAAGCCGCGGCCGTAGTAGCGGTTGGCACCGGCTTCCAGCACCGAATCGCCGTTGCCGGAGAGGTCGTAGAAGAAGGCGCTGCGCGGGGCCAGCGTCGATTCCGGCGCGAGATCGGTGTTCTCGTAGCGCAGGCCGAGGCGCGCCTTGAAATTGCCGTATTTCATTTCGTCCTGCAGGAAGATGGCGCGGCTGTCTTCCTTGACGGTGAATTTGCCGGCCAGATAGATGACGCGGCTTCTCAGGTACTGACCGGGCCAGCCGTTCGAAGTATTGGCCGTCGAGCAGTAGGGGTCGGTCGAGCCGTCGGCGCGGGTACAGGTGCCGGCCCAGGTGGCCGGGCCGTAATACGACTCGTACTGGGTCTTGCGGTGATAGAACGACTCCTTGCTGGCCAGCTCGAAGCCGGCCTGGAAGCGGTGCTCGCCGGCCAGCAGCTGGAGCGGTTCCCAGTCGGCCTTGAACTGGTAGGCAAGGGTCTTCTGTTTCTGGTCGATGTCGCCGTAGCCGCCTTCGCTGCTCAGCGTGGTGGTGCCCCAGTTCTTGTCATCGGCGGAATAGCGCCAGGTCTTGTAGAGGCTGGAGTCGCCATCGCGCGAGCTTTCCATCTCGGTCCAGGTCAGGCGCTGGCTCACCGTCAGCGGGTTGAAGCGGCTGACCCAGCCGGCGTTGAGGCCGAGGCCGCCGGCCTTGTAGGTGAACTGGCTGTCCTTGATGGCGGGGATGAAGCGTTCGTCGTCGGTTGGTGCGTACTGGACGGAAAAATCGACGTCGTTATCACGCGTCGGTTTCCAGAAACCCTTGATGAAGAAGTTGTCGGTCTGCCGCGTCTGCTCCGGCGTGCGTCCCTCACCGTTCTTGTAGGCGGAGTCGCCGCTCAGCGGAATGGTCGAGGTCCGGCGGATGAAGCTGCCGATCAGGCTGAAGTTCTCGGTGACCTTGCCCTGCAGCGCCAGACGGTAGGTCCATTTCTCGAACTCGCTGGCGTTGTCGGGCGAAATCGGGTTTTCGTAGTCGTATTCCTCTTCCCGGGCGATCTTGTATTTCATCCACGAGGAGCGGGTGGTGCCGACGGATATCTGGCCGGCGAAGTCCTCGGTCGGCGGGCAGGTTTCCGCCGAAACCACGCCGCCGGTGAAGCCGCCGTATTCGGCAGCGACGTTCGAGTCGCGCACGGTGATCTTGCACAGCAGGCTGCTGTCGATGGCGAAGCCCTGGCTGGCCGAGGTGACTTCACGGTTCGAGGCATGCTGGTCGCCGCTGGCCGGATCGATGTCGTTGTTGAAGGACATGCCGTCCAACTGGTAGAGGTTCTGATAGAACTTGTTGCCGTTGATGCTGATGTCGGCCGGGGCGATCTCGCCCTGGCTGCCGGTGTGCAGCTGATAGTTGTCGAACTGCACGCCGGGCAGGACCTTGAGCAGGCTGGTGATGTCGCCGTTGCCGAGTGGCATGGCATCCATCGTGTGGCGGTCGATGACGGCGGTGCCGGCCGATTCGTGGCGGTCGACGACGAGGACCGGGGCCAGCGTCGCTTCACGGGAATCGGTAGCGCGCGCCGGGCGCTCGAGCGTTTTCGGCAGGGCGACCAGGATGTAGCCGGAAGCGGTGCGGGCAACCGAATAGTCCGTGTTGTGCAGCAGTGCGGCAAATCCGCTGTCGATCGCGTAGTTGCCCTTGAGGCCTGCGCTGCGCAGGCCCTTGAGCTTCTCCGCATCGATTGCCAGGGAGACGCCGGCCTGCACCGCGAAGCTGTTCAGGGCGGCATCGAGGGGCCCGGCCGGAATGTCGTACTGGCGGCTGGCCTGGGCATGGGCCACGCCGGGCAGGGTTGCGGCGAGGCCGGCGCTCAGTGCCATGTGGGTGAGGAATACCAGCGGCTTGAGATACAGGCGCAGACGGCCGGGGCGGGGTTTCTCGGTGGGCAGTTTCATGATCGGCAGGTCCCGTTGGGGTTGGCGAGCCCTTGCGGGGCAGGGACGAGTACCGGAACTGGCTGGAGCATGTGCGGGGATACTGCCTGGCTACCCAATCTCGTCTTTCACTTTCATTGACGGACGAGATGGCAAAAGCGGAACCGCCGAAACGGAAATCAGCGATTTTTTTCCTGGTCGACGATGACGAGGTAAGGCGTCAGCGTCCGGATGCGCAGGCCGGGGAAGTTGTTGGCCAGCAACTGCAGCGAACGGTCGGTGTCGTCCGCCGGCAGCACGGCGGAAACCTGCTTGCCGGCGATGGCCTGGCGGTCGTAGTGGATGACGCCGGGGCGGTGGCGGGCCAGATCGTCGAGAACATCGGCCAGAGGCTTGTCGCGGACGACCAGTTGGCGTTGCTGCCAGGCAGCCTCCAGCATCCCGCCGTCGACATCGGCGAGGACCGCGTCGCCGCCCGGGCCGAAGCGCAGGCGCTGGCCGGCGGCGACGACGAGCGGGGCGGCGCTGCCGTCAACACGGACCTCGACGCGCGATTCGATCATGCTGAGGGCGGTGGCCTCGTCCTCGCGGCTGACCAGGAAGCGGGTGCCCAGCGCGCGAATGCTGCCGTGGGCAGTGTTGACGATGAAGGGGCGGGCGCCGTCGCGGGCGACATCGACCAGGATCTCGCCGCGCAACAGCGTGACGAGCTTTTCCTGGCCCGCGCGGGCGACCCATCTCGCACGACACAGTTTGGGGCCGCATAAGACCTCCGGAAATCGATACAGAGGCTTTCCGGACGGGAGCTTCAGCCCGTAGCCGACATCCGGCCGCCACCCCTGCGCGAGCAGCGCGGCGCGCGCCTCGCGATAGGTCGACGATTGCGAGCTTGCGAAGTCCTGCGCGCCGGAGGGCGGCGCGACAAGGCAGAGCAAGCCGGTGAAGCAAAGAGACGCGAAGCGATCGAAACGCAGTGAAATCATGTTTCGGTTCTCCCTCCATCGAGGCGCGTCGCGATCCAGACGACATGCCGAGCGCCGCCGCGCGCGCCATTGGCGCGCACTTTGATCTCGTCCACGCCGAATCCGGTCTTGCGAAGGCGCTGCGTGAAATTCCGGTCCGGCCCCGACGACCATACCG
>WBUO01000377.1 GCA_008933675.1 Dechloromonas sp. | reverse complement strand
ACCTGATACGATGGACGCGGGCATGTACTTCGACGCGGAGGTTGCCGCGCCTGCCCATCACCGGATCAAGGTAACACGCCTTCACGCTGGCGCGCTTCCCGTCCTTCACGGTAAACTGATAGATGCCGACACCTTCCTGGCTGGCACCATTGAAGTCCGGATTGGCTTGATGGTCCAGTCCAGTCGCCGCCTCGATGAAAGCATCATAGACATCGAATTCGCGCTTGCCGTTGGATACGTGAAGCGGTCCCGACGAGCCGTGAAACTCATCCTCACCGCGCTCATTATTCTCAGCCTTGCGGAAATAGGGCAGGACATCGTTGTAACCCCAGCCGTCGTTGCCGAGTTCGGCCCAGTGGTCGAAATCCGACCGGTCGCCGCGGATATAGACCATCCCGTTCATACCGCTCGATCCACCCAGCATCTTCCCGCGCGGATTGTAGAGGCGGCGGTCGTTGAGCGCCTTTGAAGGGTCGGTGTTGAACCGCCAGTTGAGCGTATTGATCCGATAGTCTTGGATCAGCGCCGCAAAAGCGCCGGGCGTGGACACAAGCGGCGAGGTGCCTGGGCCGCCTGCCTCGAGCAGGCAAACGGTGACATCGGGGTCCTCGGACAACCGGCTGGCGATAACGCCGCCCGACGACCCACCTCCAATAATTACATAGTCAGCCATTTGCTTCCCTTGTCATTCGACCCATGCTGGCGACCCGGCGTCATGCAACATGCCAGCATCAACCGCCGCAGCCACGTCAGAGGATCTTTTCGAAGATGTTGAGTAGTCCTTCGGTCTTGCTCGAATAGGGTGGCAGAAGTTGACCAAGCAGGCTGAGTTTCGGCTGAGAGAACACCGGCTTGTAATGAGTGAAGCGCTCGAAACTGGCGACGCCGGTATAGGCACCGATGCCGCTCTGTCCGATGCCACCGAAAGGCAGCCGGCGCTGGAAGACGTGCATGACCGTGCCGTTGAGAGTCACGCCGCCAGCGTGCGTTTCGGAAATGATCTTGCGCCGTTCCTCACTTTCGTCGCCAAAATAATAGAGCGCCAGCGGGCGCTCATGCCGGTTTACGTAGCGAATGAGCTCGTCTTCGGAGCGATATGGCATGATCGGCAGGATCGGTCCGAAAATCTCCTCCTGCATCATCGCCATGTCATCGGTAACGTCGAGAACCGCCAACGGCACGATCCGATGCCGTTCAGGAAGCGTTCCATCGCCGTTGTCCGAGAGGTTGAGCACCGTCGCGCCCTTGGCTTCGGCATCATCGAGCAAACCTTGGAGCCGCGCGAACTGTCGGTCATTGATGATACTGGTGAAATCGGGGTTGCTTGCCGCGTTGGGGTAGCATTTGGCAACCTGAGCGCGGAGTGCGGCGACGAAGCTTTCCATCTGATCGACATGGACGAAGGCATAGTCAGCGGCGATGCAGGTCTGGCCGGCGTTGAGCAGCTTGCCGAACACTAAGCTTTCACAGACTTGTGCAAGCGATGCACCCTTGCCCACGATGGCAGGGCATTTGCCGCCAAGTTCCAGAGTAACAGGTGTAAGGTTGGCAGCCGCCGCTTCATAGACTTTGCGGCCAACCGCGGGTGAACCGGTGAAGAGAATATGGTCGAAAGGTAGGGCCGTCATCGCCTGTGCCATGTCGGGCCCGCCCTGGACAATCGCGAATTCCTCTTCGGCGAAATACCGGCGCACAAGCCGCTCGCTGGCTTCGGCGGCGTTGGCGGAAACTTCGCTCGGCTTTGCGATCACGCGGTTGCCGGCCGCCAATGCACCGGCCGCGCCAACGAATATGGTGCCGAGCGGATAGTTCCACGTGCCGAGAACGCCCACCACACCTAGGGGCTGGGGGACCAGGCGCGATGAACCGGGAAGGCCGAAGATGTCAGTCTTCACCCGCCGCGGCCTCAGCCACGTCTTCAGATTGCGGCGCGCAAATTTAATTTCCGATATGCCAAGCATCAGGTCGAGCAGGATAGTCTCGTAGCGGGATCGAATGCCGAAATCGGCGGCAACGGCATCGACCAATTCGTCTCTGTGCTGCTCAAATATCCGGCCAAGGCGCCCGAGCAGGTCCATGCGTTCTTCGTAGCTGCGCGAAACCTGCTCACGCGTCCCTTCGCGTTGGGTCGCGAAAATTCGTTCCAGCTCAGTTCTGTTCCGAGACGCATCCACGTTAAATCGTCCGGAGGCGCGCTGGCCGCTCGGCGCTGCTCGCCTGGGCGGTGCTTTCAGCTGCGCCGATCTCAGTGATCACAGCGCGCTCGATTCTGTACGCCGTGCCGATGAATGAGGGACCGTTGCCGGTGGAACGCATTATGGATGCTCCTCGGTCTGAAAGTCAGGTCGAAAAAATCGGGGGCAGCGGGCGGGAGAGGATGCCCGCCGCCCCCGTCGCAGCAGCGATCAGAACTTGACTGTCGCTTCGACGCCATAAGTGCGCGGCATGCCGCGGTTCAGATAATCGTAGCCGAACACGTCCATGTTGAGGCCGTAGGTGTAGTAATATTTGTCGAACAGATTCTTCGCCCACAAGCTAACCGACATATTGTCGTGCGCATAGGTTAATCGCGCATTGGCGAGCCAGTAGCCCGGATTTGCGCATGTAATCGCCTTACCCGCGAGCGTTATGTTCGATCCCGCTGGGGGTGTATCGCACGGTGTCTGCCCATAATTCTTGAACGGATCAAAATAGTACTTGCCCATGTAGGACGCATCACCGCGCAAGGTCAGCTTGTTGGTGCCGTCATCGATCATATCCCAGTCGAATCCGGCCTGGAACGTAACCTCCGGCGCGTTCGGGAAGGGATTGCCGTTGACGTTCAATGTCGGGCTGGCCGGGTTTGCCGGATCGATCACATTGCCTTTGTACTTGCTGTTGAGATAGCCCAGCGAAGCATCGAAACGCAACGTATCGGCCACCTGCCAGGCGAGTTCGGCCTCGCCACCGAACAGGCGACCATTGGCGCTGCGCGTGAAGGTTGTAGCGGCGACCACCTGCGTTACTTGGTGATTCGAATACTCGTAGTAGAAGCCCGCGAGGTTAAGTTGGACGCGGCGATCGAACAGCCGGGTTTTGAGCCCCGCCTCATATGCATTCACCTTTTCAGGCTGGATATAATAGACTTGATTGACGCCCTGATAGGCAAGCCCGTTGAAGCTGCCGCTGCGGTAACCGCGACTGTACTGGAGATAGCCCATGATATCATCGGCGAACTCATAGCTGACATTGATACGGCCGGTTAGCCTGTTTGCCTTTTCGCGCTGCTCAAGCGGCGCGAGATTGGGGTTGTATGGATTGCTGTAGGGGATCAGGTTGACAACCGGCGTCGTACCGTCGAGCGCATAGAGGAAAGTGCTGCCGTTAAGGTAATTGACCTTATCCTGGGTGTAGCGTGCACCCACCGCCACGGTCAGCCGCTCGGTCGCTTTCCAGGTTACGTCGCCGTAGATCGCCTTCGAGGGGCGCGACACGTCAAAACGCTGTTCGCCGAGGATCGGGGTGAACGGAGGCGCGCCTGCCCCGGCGCAGCCCGCCGAAAAGCTACCCCCCATGCCGCCATTGCCCGTATTATTGATCGCGATGTCGGTCTGGAGTGCAATCAGCGAG
>WBUO01000376.1 GCA_008933675.1 Dechloromonas sp. | reverse complement strand
ACGTCGCGATGCACCCGGTGGAACGAACCGCGCTTGCCTCGCGCGTGGGGGCAGTCGGCCGCCGGATCGAGTGGCTGATCATTCGCACCTTCTTCCCCGAGATGACCGCGCGATCGTTACCTATCGTCTTTCAACTCGATCATGACCCTGGCGACGCGTGCATCTGGGCCGATGTCGATGATCTGACCGGCATCTTCGATCGCGTCGAACCCGAGTTCGCAAGCCTCACCGCCAACAACCTCGGCCTGCGTCAGGGCGAGGGTCTCCGGGCTGCCTGATCGCTGTCGTCGACGAGCCGCCCAGGGTGCCTGCCCTCGGCATAATTACCTCACCACCAGTAGAAAGATCCTGCGATGACGGTCATCGGACATAATCACATCCGGAAAGTCGAGAGTTTCGACAGATATGAGATTCTCGCGCACCCGCTTCCCGATCGAGAAGACCGCGTTTTCTATCCGGTGGAGCCCGATGGTTTTGGGGCCGTGACCTATGCTTCGCATGACGTCATGATCGCGAGGCCGACCGGCGTCGGGAGCAAGGGCCGGCTCGCCATATTGATGCACCATGGCGGCGGCCGCCACGTCCTCGAATTCTACGAAAGCACCCTGCCGATCGCCTCGGCGCTACTCGCTCTTCCGGAACGCGAACAATATGCGCTCGCCTATACGATCTTCGCGCAAGCGGACGAATGCTCCGCCGGATCGCGCGCAGCCGAGGCGAAACGATGGGCTGAGGCCTATGTCGACGGCCGCATCCGGAAGCGGCGACGCGGGCGCGCAAGGCACATCTATGTCGAAACCGAGGCCGAGAAGGCACTTCGCGTCGCCTGAAGCCTGAGCATCCCAGCCCAAACGCTCGCGACTGACCGTCATCGGCCAGGGGAAAAGGGAGCATGGGCGTGCGGCGGCGATGAGGCTGCCGCGCAACCGGAGTATTCCCATGACGCTTCCCGCTCAAATCCGCCCGTCCGTTGGCGAGCAACTCATCACCAAGGTATCGCGCCTGTTCAACGGGACGATCACCGACGTTCTCAACGAACTCTTCCAGAATGCCCGCCGCGCCGGTGCGCAGCGTATCGACATCGACCTCGGCGAGCATGAACGCAAGCCGGCCCTCTTCATTGCCGACGACGGCGCTGGCATCGACGATCCCGCCGCGTTCGTGACGCTTGGCCGCTCCGGCTGGAGCGACCAGATCGCACGGCGGGAAGACCCCGCCGGAATGGGTGTGTTCAGCCTCGCCGGCAAGCGCGTGACCGTTCGATCCTTCTCGAGAGCCGCCGATGTCGGATGGACGGTCACGATCCCCGAAGACGGCTGGCAGGGAGAACAGCCGCTGACCGTCGAAACCTCCGAGATCCGAAAGGGAACGCAGCTGGTCATTGCCATGCCCGCCGAATGGCTGCCCAATCTCCAGTCGCAGATCGAAGCTGCGGCGAAGCATTTTCCGCTGCCAGTCCGATTTCAGGGAGCGGTCTTGCCGCGCGAGGAATTCCTCAAGGGCGCCTGCCGGATCGAAGAGTGGCGTGGCTGCCGGATCGGAATCTTCAGCGATTCCTATGACATCCCGAGCGACCCACGCATCAATTTTCATGGCGTCAAAGTTCCCTGCCGGATGCCCGCCATCGGGGAAATCGAAGCACGGCGGAAATGGACGGTTCGGATCGATATCGTCGACGCGCCCTCGCTCCAGCTCGTTTTACCCGCGCGCAAGGAGATGATCGAGAATGCCGCGCTCGCCGATCTGCGGGTTGAAGTGCAGGCAGCCATTTACCGGGCCATTGCGCTCAACGGCGAACACCGCCTGTCGTTCAAGGACTGGCAGCGCGCCACCGAGCTCGGCGTTGGCCTTCCCGAAGCCAGTCCGTGGCTCTGTGCATGGCGCCCGCGAACAGCAGATGGCAATGCATATGTCGAAGACGAGCGCGTCGAAGCTGTCCCCATGATCCTGATCCCCAGGCACGAGGCCGATATCGAACAATGCGCGGCCATGGTGTTGACCGAGGAGAAGCTCGGCTACCGACCAGTCTTCGCTGAAGACGAGTTCTCCGGCTATCGATGGTATGACGAGCTTCCGCGCGTCCCGGGCCTTTCCTTTGCGATCGAAAGGCAGGGCGAACTGTTCCACTATGCGGACGATGACGTTGTTTTCGACCATGTTGAATCGGGCGGGGTGACTGCGGTGACCCTCAATGTCCCGATCGTTCGCTGCGCCGAGTTCGACGAACCCGTCGCGATCCTGAGCCTTCCCGTCGATACGCTCGTTTGCGCGAACACGAGCAACCATGTCGAAGAAGCGTCTGTTTTCGTCCGCGAAGGCGCAATCGTCACGCCGCCGGCGCTCGCGCAGCTGATCGAGGATGCTGTCTTCGCTTACGACGAGGATTGCGACAGCGATAGCTGGAGCAGGCAGCATGACGATTTCATCCGTGATGCGCGCCACTTCGCCAACAAGCTCCTCCTGGGAAAGGAAGAGGCTCTTCTCGAACAGATCCGATCGGCTTTCCGCGACGATGTTCAATGGCTGATCCCCAAGGGATTGACCCTCACCCTAGAGGCTGATGTCGGCAAGGTTCAAATCGCTCTGCCAGCCAATGATCGAGAAACGGAGCCCACCGCTGCATAGCATTCTGACCGTGTCAGGCTGGCGACCTTGCGTCCGCCTCCGCCCTTCCTCCTACCTGCCGGAGTGATCCATGATCGCCCTGTCACCCGTGCGGGCGCGGCTCGCCTCGTTCGACCACGCCTATGCCGTTGCGATTCAGCTCCGCGGCACGACCGGTCGTGGTCAATTCATCGTGTGGACGGGCAATCCGATCCAGCCATTTCGTGTCTCTCCGACGTCGCCGACGCTCGGTGAGCAACTGCTGGTATGGGTAGCCTGAAGCCGCCATTTCCTGATCACACATTCGTCGTAGGTGCCATTCATATCAGGTCAACGACGTCACGAGATGCATGTCGCTCCGTCAGATTCCTAAGGTAAGCGTCCCGACGCCGAGCTTCGAAGGAATTTGGTCGGGAATGCGCCTCATTTAAGTCTTAGCTGCCAGCGTGGCGGACGACCAAAACCTGTCGTTCGCGCATGCTGCAACGGGGCGTGGGCAAAGCCCAAGTGGCAGCCATACCGAAGACCCGCTTGTTTCCCGAAGGAGGGGGTTCATTAAAGAGCCTCTATTCGACAACGGTCAAAAGGGATGGACCGCGATCATGGTAAGCGATCGGCTCTACATTATTGGCAATGGCTTCGACCTTCATCATGGCATCGCGTCGCAATATAGGCAGTTCGCCGCCTATCTGGCGCAGTCCGATCACACGGTATTCCGAATGGTCGAAGATTATTTCTCGGCGGACGAGGAGTTCTGGGCCGATTTCGAGCAGCGGCTAGCGGAGTTCGATGCTCATCAGGCGATCGATTATGCGATGCAATTCCATTCGGACGAACGTCATGGCCATTTTCAATATGAATGCGAACAGATCGCCACTGGGCTCTCGACAGGACTTCGCGAACGCTTCTCCGAATGGATTCGGAGCCTGCGTATCCCGGCACGGAATGAGGTCTCCCGGCCCTTGGTGATCGATCAGGACGCCCTATTTTTGAGCTTCAACTACACGCCGACCCTGGAGCGCGTC
>WBUO01000375.1 GCA_008933675.1 Dechloromonas sp. | reverse complement strand
AGGCGTCGGAGCCGGAGCCGGTGCGGAAGATCGGGCTCGGCCCTTCGCTCCGCCGTTCCTCCGCCTCCACCGGATGGCTGCGCCGCCCGGTTCCGGCTCCGGATCCGGTCTCCGCTGCGTTCCGATCCGACCCTCCGCACGCGGCCGGCGTTCGTTCCAACATTCGTTTGTTCCAATTCAACCCCCTCAGCACATGATCTCCCTCAGCATTCAAATACCCGAGACCGTGGCGGCCGAATTCTATCAGGCGGCCGACGAACTCAATCAACGACTCGGTGAAATCAACCCGACGTCGGGCAAAGCGAAGCCGGTCATCGACGCGAAGACGCTCATGGCCTTCGCGCTCGCGCGCCACGATGCCGAGGACGTCTGCGCGCAGTTCGACCTCGCACTGCGCGTTGTGCGCGGTTCGTCCGAGCCGCCGTTCAACCCGGTCCTGAAGTAAGTGACTTTGGCGGTTCGCCGCCACGGTGCCCATTGCCGCCCCGCACCCACCAAGTGGTCGGCACAACTCAACATCACCATGGCTATCAGACCCAAACCCAACGAGACGGCGTCACTGCCGCCCGAAAAGGAGTCCCCGTTGCAGTTCCGCAACAACCCCGAAGTCCAGAAGCGACTCGACGCCTACAAGGTGGCGAACGCCAACGATGCCGCCTACTACACCCGGGTCGTCCAGGAGGCCCCGGGCCGCGCGGTCGACATGCTCCTCTACAAGGACATGCAGCGACACGAAGCCGACATGCGGCTGATCGAGAAGCAGCTGCCCCAGGCGAAAGCGTTCTACGATGCGCAATCGCCCGAGGTGAAGTCGCGCATCGATCAACGGCTCGAAGGCGTCCAGCCCTACTACAAGGACAAGGCCTTCGTAGGCGAAGTGCTCCGCGAGATGAACCGGAAGAACCGGCAGATCCTCACGAGCCCGAAGGCAGGCATGGCGATGGCGGGCGGCTGACATGGGCGTCGATCCCTCCACGCGTCGTCATCTTGACGACCATCTTGGTCAGGCGGAATTTGCCCTGAAGGTTGCGGCAAACTTCGAGTGTCTTCGAGGCACACCCGCGCACGAGGCCGTGCGCGCGGCCCTGGCCGAGGTGGCGACGGCGCGGACATGGGTCGGCACACGTCTCCAGATCACCCAGCCGTTCGCCGGGCCGGTTGTTCCGGCTTATGCATCTGTGGCAGAACGTCGGCGAATCGTGCACCGGCGAATGGCCGGCGTGAAGCCATGAGTCCCGAGTGCGTGGAGGCCGTGTCCACATTGCGCGGCATGGCGCGCGGTCATCCCGGCGCGTCATCGGGCGAGCGCGCTGCGTGGGAAATCATGAAGAACCTGACCGATGGACGACCGCTCGATTTCAGCGATTGTTTCGTCCGGCTCGACGGCACCGGCAAGCGCGCCGTGGTCATCCTGTTGGTGGACCTTGCCACAGGGAAAACTGGCCTGAGTGACCTGCACTGAATGAAGTGAGGCTACTTCCGCTCGTGGGCCTGATTTTGTCACGCCCGCCAAGGTAGTCCGCGCTGCGCGCGGCTCCACCTTTCCCTCCTGCGGCCTTCCCCCTCGCGAGGAGCGCGGCGCTCCTCGCTCGGCGGCCTCGTCGGTGGCTGGGCGTGCCTGCAAGGCCCAGCGCGCGGAGCGCGCCACGAGAACCGGGCATGCCGCCCGGCCGGGGCGCATCCGGCGCCCTGCATCATGAAACAAGTCATGTTGGATCTAGGCCTGGAAACGACGACGGCGGTGCGAGAAATCGCCTGCGGTGAGCAGCCGCAACAGAGGATGGACACATTCGGGGTCGCTGCCCTTAGCGACACGGAGCTAATCGCCTTGATGCTCCAAGGCGGAGCCGCCACTCGCGAAATCATCGACTGCGCATCACGGCTGGTCGCCGAGGCGGGTTCGCTCCAGGGGATCGCGACCTGGCAACCGGTGGACTTTGAGCGCCATCAAGGCATCGGCCGGGTCAAGGCACGACAACTGGCGGCTCTCATCGAGATTGCCCGGCGAATGATCCGCCCCGCCTCCACCGAACAACCGGTGTTGAACCGTCCCGAACTCATCGCACACCACATGACGCCCTTCGTTCAAGGGCTGGAGATCGAGAAATTCTGGGTGATGTGCCTGAACCGGAAGAATCGGCTGAGGAAGCTGGTCGAGGTCACCTCCGGCACGGCGACCAGTTGCCTCGCGCATCCGCGTGAGGTGTTTCGTGCTGCGATCAGAGAAGGCGCTGTCGCGGTGGTGTGCGTCCACAATCATCCATCTGGCGACCCGGCGCCATCGGCGGCCGACGTTCAGGTGACCCGCCAACTGAGGGAGGGGGCGAAGGCGGTGGATATTGAGTTTCTGGACCACGTTATTGTGGGCCGGGCCGGGACAGACCCGACGGGGCGGGGCTACTATTCGTTCCGGGAGGCTGGCGTTATATGATAGTCACTCCGAGTCGAGTTGATCGCACCACCCGGGCAATGCGACCGACGAAGCTTCTCGGCCTCAGTGCGCTGGCCATTGGAGCCTGATCCTTCAGGAATTGGGGGTTGCCCCACGTTTTTACACTCTCACTCTCATGCGTCTAGCCCTCCCGACTGGGCGGGACGGTTCGGATGCCCACAATTTTCGACAACATCGATACCCCATTCCTTGAAAACCAGCAGGGCAATGGGTTGCGTGACGCCCTCAAGCTGTCTCATCGAGGGGATTTCTGCGTTGGCTACTTCAATCTCCGCGGCTGGAGCAAGATAGACGACATCGTTGAGTCGTGGCAGCAAGCAAGTCCCGAGTCGCCGCCTTGCCGGCTCCTTGTTGGCATGCAGCGGATGCCCAGCGAGGAACTTGCCTCACTTTTCTCGGCAGAACACATCGAGGAACGCATCGACTCGAAACGCGTTGCGCAACTCCGCCGCCAAGTAGCGGAGGAGTTCCGTAAACAGCTCACCATCGGCATTCCAACTGGGGCGGACGAGGCGGGGCTTCGCCGGCTGGCGCGTCAACTCAGAGAGGGAAAGCTTCGCGTGAAGCTCTTTCTCCGCCATCCGCTCCATGCCAAACTTTACCTTGCTCATCGCGACGACGCGTTTACGCCGCTTATCGCTTATGTAGGCAGCAGCAACCTCACGATGTCGGGGCTCCGCGCCCAAGGTGAGCTAAATGTTGATGTTGTTGAAAAGGATGCTGCACAAAAGCTCCATCGCTGGTTTGAGGACCGCTGGGCTGATTCGAGGTGTCTCGATATAACCGATGAGCTGGTTTCCATTATTGAGGAAAGCTGGGCGGGAGAGCGGCTGATTCCTCCTTTCCACATATACCTCAAGATCGCGTGGCATCTATCCCAGGACGCTCGTGATGGTATCAAGGAATTTAGGGTCCCTCACGACATCGCAGGTGAGCTGCTGCCGTTTCAGGTCAAAGCCGTGCAACTTGCATGTCGCCATCTCAACAAACGCGGCGGAGTCCTGGTTGGCGATGTGGTTGGTTTGGGTAAAACACGCGTCGCTTGCGCCATTGCTCGCGTGATGGGCGACGACCAGATGCTGGAGTGCCTGATTCTTTGCCCCAAGAATCTCACAACAATGTGGGAGAACTACGCACACCAGTTCGGGTTGCGCGCTCCACGCGTAATGTCGCAGACC
>WBUO01000374.1 GCA_008933675.1 Dechloromonas sp. | reverse complement strand
TATCTATACACTCCCACCACCAGACCCGACGGAAGCGAGATCTCCCGCATCATTCGGACACAACTTGTCGCGACCTGTCCTCATTTTGCGCTTGTAACACCATGAAACACAGTGAAACTACGGGAGCCATGAAGAAACCCACGAAGCGCACAGCCCAGAAAACCCCCTCTCCTGCCGAGCTTTTGGCGAAGGCCGACCTCGTTGCAGGCGGGTTCAACCTTCACGATTACCGCGACGTGATTTTGAAGCTCCGCGACAAAGGCTTATCCTTCCGCGCGGTAGCCGAATGGCTTTCCAAGGAACTTGGACGGCACATCACCCATGTTCAGGTCTTTCGGATCCTGAAGCACGAAGATGATACCCCCGAGGGCATCGTCCACGATGCCGGACTAGAGAGCGAATTGGCTGCGGAAAACGACATAACGGGCAAGGAGGGCAAAGCATGAACACGCCCGCCGACCTGCCCCAGCTGCTGACACTCTCTCAGTTCGCCCAGCGTCTTTGCGTCTGTAGGCGCACCGTTGAGCGGTTAATCGCCGCCCAGCAAATCCGCGCCTTCAAGGTTGGCCGGTCCACCAGGATCGCGGCCTCGGAGTTGGTTCGTTACGTGTCTTCGCTCAACGGTGGCCCAACGGCGGGAGGTTCGACGGCGTGATCTGTTTCCCGTTCAAGCCCCGGCGCAAGTACGACGGAAAGGTAGTGGAAGCCCGCTACTTCTCCGGAAAGCTGCGCATGGACTGGGAGACGGGATCACCGAAGATTATCGCGCTTCATACCACCGACCGTCGCATTGCCCAGCGCACGCTGGACGAGATGGCCAAGGAAAAGCATTTGGAGCGGCAAGGCCTCCTTGCCCCTCGGGAGATGCGGGAAGCGGCGAAACAACCTCTAGAGGAGCATCTGAAGGCCTTTCTCGCCGACGCTCGCGCGCGCGGACGGGCCGAAAACACCCTCGCTAAGTATGAGCATGGGCTGAGGAAGCTTTTCACCCGCTGCGGGTGGAAAACCATTCCCGACGTTACCGCGCCGTCATTCTGCGAGTGGCGGGCGAAGTGTGGCCTCAAACCGAAGACGAAAAACGATGCTCTGCTCAATGCCGCCACGTTCTTCAACTGGCTGAAAAAGCAGCGAATCGTGAGCGACAACCCCCTTGCCCATGTGGGCCGCGCTGACACAAGCCTGACGCCGCAATTCCGTCGCGCGCTTACACCCGACGAAGCACGCCGCCTCCTTGCTGCCGCGCCTCATGCTCGAGCGGTCGTTTACTTGGTGCTGATGGAAACCGGACTGCGGCGAAATGAGCTCAATCAGATTACGCTCGCTGACCTCGACCTAGTGTAGTGTCCCTCAAATAGGTGCCATTATTGTCGGGATGAGTCAGCAGGGAGGATGCCCCGTCGAAGCGCATCCCTGGAGTTAGCGGTTGAGCAAACCGATCAACTGGAACGTTGGATTCGAGCCGGAGCGACGCCGCAGCAGGTGGTCCTCCGGGCGAAGATCGTGCGGCAGGCTGCGGCGGGGAGCAGCGACAAGCAGATCGCGGTCGACCTGGGGGTGCATCCACGAACCGTGGCACTGTGGCGACAGCGCGTGCGCGACGAAGGTGTCGCGGGGATCTGGCAAGTGGCGGCCGGGCGCGGACGCAAGCCGACCTTTGGCGCGACGACGGTTTCGGATTGGATTGAGCGCACGCTGCACACGCAGCCCGACGGCGCGACCCACTGGAGCACCCGCTCGCTGGGGCGGAAGGTAGGCGTGAGCAAGAACACGATCCACCGGGCCTGGCGGGATCATCAACTCAAGCCGCACTTGACGAAGACCTTCAAGCTGTCGCGGGACCCGCAGTTTGTGGAGAAACTCACGGACGTGGTCGGCGTCTATTTGCAGCCGCCCAAGGACGCCGTGGTGCTGTGTGTGGATGAGAAGAGCCAGATCCAGGCGCTGGACCGTTCGCAGCCTGGCTTGCCCCTGAAGCGTGGTCGCTGCGGGACCTTTACCCACGAGTACAAACGCCATGGCACGACCTGCCTGTTTGCCGCGCTCCATGTCGGCAAGGGGCGCGTGATCGCCGAACACTACCCACGGCATCGCCATCAGGAGTTCCTACGCTTCTTGCGCCGGCTCGACAGCGAGTTTCCGCCGCCGAGCAGTCTGCACCTGATCCTCGACAACTACGCCATCCACGGCCACGCGCGAGTCCGCACTTGGCTGCGCCAGCGCCCCCGCTTTGTGCTGCATTTTATCCCGACCAGTTCCAGCTGGCTCAACCTCATCGAACGCTGGTTTGCCGAACTCGAACAAAAGGCCGTCCGGCGCGGGGTCTTCCGCAGTGTCGAAGAACTACAAGCTGCCATCGATGAGTTCCTTGCCGCGTGGAACGACGAACCCGTGCCCTACACCTGGACCGCAAGCGTCGATCGCATCCTCGCCAAAGTCGAACGCTGCCGCCAACGCCTCGAACAAATCCGGCCTGGCTGCACTCAACCAGACCCTCGTGCTCGCTCACTCGCCTCCTAGGATAATGGCACTTATTTGAGGGACACTACACTAGACTCAGAGGCCCCATGCGTGCGCGTGCGCGCTGCTATCACGAAGACCAAGAAAGAGGCTACCCTTCCCTTGCGGGCTAGCGTCGTGAACGCCATCCGGTCCATCCTGCCGGACGCCGCGATGCCGTTTGAATATATTTTCCGCGGCAAGCTGCCACGGATTCCGACCATGAAGCGCGACCTCAAAAAGGCAGACATCGCCTTTATGGACGAAGCAAAGCGACGTGTGGACCTGCATGCGCTGCGGGAAACATTCTGCACGAATCTTTCGGCAACCGGAGTCTATCCGCGAGTGGCCATGGAATTGATGCGCCATCGGGACATTCGCCAAACCATGCGGACGTATACAGATACTTCTAGGCTTCCGGTTATTGAGGCCGTCGCTGGCCTTCCGTCATTGTCAATTCCTCCACTACATGATTCCATTCGTCAGATATCGGCGGTCGGCTAAACACAGTTGAACGAGCATGAAAACTAGGTTGTTTCGTTTATTCTTACTTTTTTGCTCTGCTATCCTAACTACTGGCCGGTCCTTTGCAGCTGATAAGGCGACAGAAGCGATCATTGTTGTTCGACTCGGTCCATTCTGTCAGAAGGGAGAACAGATAGGATTACCTCCTAATCAGCGATACTTCGACCTCATCGAGTGCGAAATTCTCAGTCCTCAGGAATTGAAATTGATAAGGCCTTGGGTCGATTTGGCTTTGGTGCCGTCCCCAGCTAATGAACGATTCAAAAAGGAAAAAGGTCGATATGCTAAGCTGTTGCTTTGTGAGAGTAACCTTAAGGAACTGCTTAGGGCAGGCCTGTCTATTTATGTGCCAACGTCGCTGCCGACCTCTGATACGATAACGGCACTTGGTGCTGCGACACCTGCATCGATGCATGAACCTCCTTCCGATAAAGGTCCCAATGAGTCGCCACAGCGCAACGCAGGCAGCAGTTCGTCCTCGGGCAATTCTTCTGAATCCGAAACGCTGCCCTCGCTCGATCCGCGTAGATGATTTTCGGTCGCCGTAAATGACACACAAAAACACACACACGCAGGGGTCTTTTCAGGCTTTTTCAGGCCGTGTGGAGT
>WBUO01000373.1 GCA_008933675.1 Dechloromonas sp. | reverse complement strand
GGCCAGACAACGGTCCACGGAATTGTCGCTCGCGCCGCCCAACAGGCGGCAGCGGCCCGCCACGCATGAGGCCGCGCGGCGGGCAACCTGCTGATAGACCTCGTCGGTGACGAGCGGGCCTTCGCCCACAGATCCAAGCACGAAAACCGCATCCACTCCGGCGGCGACCTGCCGCTCGATCAATTTTTCCAATCCGCCGTGGTCGCACGCGCCGGTGGGTGTTAACGGCGTCACCAACGCGGTGACGACGCCTGCAATCCTCGGACCCGGACCGGGAGAATGAGAGGCCGGCTTCATCGGAGGTTGCGCGTCAGGTGACGGGCAAAGAACATTCGTTTGAATATGGCGGTAGGCGGGGAGCAGTGGGAGCGGTCTTTAACCTCAGTCGAGTTGGAAGCCGAAAAGCTGGCTTTGGGTCAGTTCAAACTCGAGCCGCACCGCCTTTCCGCTCAAGGCGGCGAGCCCTTTCGGCCAGGAAATGGGAAGCTTGACCGAGTCCCCCTTGAGTTCCACCCAGCCATAGTCGCCGAGAGGCTGGCCGCCCGCATCCAAGAGGCGGACGCGCATAGCACCCATAATGCGGGCGTTGACAGACAAGGTGCCGGCGGTGAACGAGAGCGGTCGGGTGACGAGATGCCCCGGATTCAGGTCGGCTTCTCTGGCCACATAGCGATCCCGCGGCATACGCGCGATACCCAGTTGGCGCGCCTCGTAGCGCGCCGCCTTGTGCCCGAACTGATAGCCTCCGTAATAAATGTATGTTTCATCCCCCACGAGAACCTGGTCGTCCCCCCAAGCCATGGCATGATCCCAGCGGGCAGGATCGGGATCGTTGAGCAGGAACGGCTCGTGATCGCGCTGCCAGTGCCGGCCGTCGCGCGTCCACGCGAGCACCGTGTATCCCAGCCCGGCGGCCTTGCGTTTTTTATCAGTATCCCCCATCTCCTCTTTCGACTTTCCGGGCGTCGCGTTGAGGTCATCACGCAGCACCTTGACCAAGCCGATCATCAGTTCGCCCCGCGTGATCACGCCCGACATCGAATAGAATTGGGTCTCACCCTGCTCGATCGGTGCACCAGATTTGGGGAAGATGATGGGCCATTTCTCCTCCCAAGTGAGCAAGTCCTTGCTCACGGTCTGATGTGGGATCCTCTGACCCTCCTTGTCCCCCTTCCAAAGTGGACCGGGCATCTTGACGGTGCCGATCAGGAAGTAGTGTTTTCGGATCGGATCCCAGCGGAGCGAGGTGATGTCGTGATTATGCCGCCAAACGGGATCGGATGAGATCATGCGCCAGTCCAGGCCATCCGGAGAAACGGCGATCCGGGTGCCACCGTCATGCCAAAAGGCGAAGGCATAGCGTTCGTCGCTTGGCTTGAAATCGCGACCGCGATCGATGACGGAGGCTCCGTAGTTGATCCACGAAGGGTCTTGGAGCAGGCGGAACGGACGGATCCAGTGAATGCCGTCCGTCGACTCCATGTAAGCGAGATGCGACCGCCCATAGGTCACAGGAGTGTTATACCAGACCCTGAATCGGCCGGTATCCGGATCGCGGAGCACGGTGAGATAGGGCTGGTGGTTGTAATCGCCCCCTTTGGCGGTGATAACCGGGTCGGGTAGTTTGACCGGCTGGTTAACGGTGCGCGACAGGAACGTTTGCTCGGCGATCAGATGGTCATCGACGAACAGTTGCGGACCGGGACCAAGGCGAAGGGGCTCGGCGGCGGATGCCAGGCTAATCGCCAGCAGCAGGATGATTCCTAGGGATTGTCGGATCAGGGAGCGCGATTTCATGGGGGAGCTTAGTAGTTGAAGTTCACGCTGATCCTGAAATCGCGGCCGAGATCGCGGCTCGTCCTCAGCCGGTCCGACAAGCCGTAGCTGACCTGCTCCGGCTCTCGGGTGAGGTTGCGCGCCGACGCCACGACGGAATAATGGGGGGTGATCCGGTAGCTCAACTGCGCGTCATACTGGGCGCGCGGGTGGCGGTAGAAGTCCAGCGTGGCATTCGAGCCCAGAGAGATAAGCTGCTCATCCACGTGAGACCAGGCAATCCGGCCGGAAAAACGCGCCTTCTCGTAGAACAGCGTGATGTTGGCAATCTTGCCCGGCTGGAGAAAGAAGGGGAAATCTTCGCCGGGACGGGTAGGCACCGTCACATCGGAGGTGATGAGGGTCAGGTTCGTGTCGATGCCTAAACCGTCGAAGGGCGCGGGGAGGAAGGTGAACGGTTGATAGATGTTGAACTCCACCCCGGTTATTTTGGCACTACTGGCATTGCGAACGGTGGTCACGTCGAGTCTCTCCAAGGCGATGCCGCTTTGCACGACATTCTGACGGGTCTCAACGAAGGAATAGATCGGATCCTTGATGTCCTTGTGGAACCACGCCACCGACACGATGCCACTGCCTTTGCCATACCATTCGAGCGAGAGATCGAAGTTGGTGGATAGGAATGGTCCAAGATCGGGATTGCCGATGTTGAGCGTGCCGGTGTTGGGAAACGCCGGATCGAGCGCCGACGCACCGAGCGGGGTGACGCTGAACCGAGAAAGAGGCCTGGCATCCTCGTAGGCGGGTCGCCCGAGCGTCTTGGTGACAGCCGCCTTGAGGCCGAGGTGTTTGGTGAAACGGTAGGCTGCCTGCAGGTTCGGGAAAAACTTGCCGTAACTTGTCGTTCCCGAAGTGGGGAATTCCCCGGCCAGGGTTCCGCCGACTGTGCGGGCTTCCACCGCGCGGAGGGTAGCGTCGGTCTGTTCCCACCGGACGCCGCCCAGCAGCGTGAGCTTATTTAGATCCACGCTGCCCATGGCGTAGGCGGCGTAGATGTATTCGTCGACATCGAAGTCGTCTTCGATGGAGTTGGCCGCGGAATCCACGGCGTCAAACGTCGTCAGGGAGGGATTGGCCTGGATGAAATTGGTCGCCGCCTGCCCATCTACCCTGAACCCGGTTGTGTAGCGGCCGCGATAGACGGGAATGGCTGGCCGGGTGCCGATCTGATCGAGTCGCTGGGTGAAGGCGGCGGTTGGCAGCAGGCGCCGTGATTCGAGGTCCACCATCCGGTCGCGTTCGAGATACTTGAATCCGGCTTTCAGGAAGCCGGGGCGCCCGAACAGCTTGTCGGCGTTCCACCGGACGTCGGTTTTCGCCGTCAACGTGTCCTCGTCCACGACCCCAAAGTTGTCACCCGTGCGGCGCAGCGGATATTTGCCCGGTGTATCAAGGGTGGAATCGACCTCCCAACGCGAGAACTCGAAGCCGCCGAAATCGAAGGCGACCGGACCCGTGGTTCCGGTGCTGGAACGAAAATCTCGTCTCCGGTTAAAGACATTCTCCTCCTGCGCGGAGGAAAAGGTTATCATGGGCTCGATAGTGAACTCGCCGATAACTTTTTTGAATCCGCCGGTCAACGACAGTAGTTCCTGCTCGACCCGATCGTTCAATTCACGGCGTTCGGTGCGGACTCCCGCAGCGGCAAACACGCCAGTCGTCGGTGAGGTCAGCGTCACGCGGTTGGCCGCGGCAAACACGGGATCCTGCGCCGCGCCCCGCAGCCACGGCCGCTTCGCGAGGAACACATTTTCGAAAGCGTCGTTGAACATCCGCTTCGTCTCGGCCATCGACGTCC
>WBUO01000372.1 GCA_008933675.1 Dechloromonas sp. | reverse complement strand
CGGCCCGACGATGCGCTGCCGCTCCGCAGGCGGCGCCGGGGGAACCCGGACAGCGGCCTTTTGCGTGTCGCCGAAGTCGGGGGATCTTTCGTGCGCCATGGTGCGCGACGGATATGCCGCCAGGTGGGACCGCTATTGGCAAGGACACCTCTGCCCATGAAGGACCGCGCCACCGTCGCTATCGGCCTGGCGCTTGCCGTCGCCGTGCTCGGCAGCATCGCCTATGCTCTCTGGGGGCGGCTTTTCGGCTGAATCGACTCGTTAACCCCTTCGTGGCAGTCTTCCGGCATGGGCAAGAGGGGTAACACCAACATCGGAACGATTGCGCTCGTGGCGCTGTTCGCGTTCGTTGCCGGCAAGCTGTCCAGCGAAGATCCGAAGCGTAGCGCAGACGAGGCACCCCAGGCTTTTGTTGGCCAGGCGCCAGCCAATTTCGATCCCAGCGCCTCCTATGCCGTGCCCGATCCCTTTGCGCCCCAGCCGCAGAGCTTTGTCTCCGACGAACCGCAACGGGCCTTCGGAAGTCGTCCGTTTCGCAATTGTCGGGAAGCACGGGCGGCTGGCGCTGCTCCTGTTCGCATCGGCGATCCCGGCTATGCGCCGCGGCTCGATCGCGATGGCGACGGCATCGGTTGCGAATGATAATCCAGAAACATGCTGGGAATGTAGCCGATGATCGTCGTGGCGCGACGCCCTGTTTCCTAGCCATCGCTCAGTTGCAGGACACGCGTTCGCGGCCGCTTTTCCATCCCGGTCACATGCGTGAACCGTCAGAATGGGAAACGGACTTTTAAGTTCGATTGCCGATAAGCGCGCGGACACCGACGAGTTGGACGGCAATTAATGACCATTGACCTCGAATCATTCGCAGCGCTCTCGAGCGATCACGTCAGTCCCACGCTCAAAATGCTGGAGGCCGACCGGGAGAGTGATAACCCGCACTATGCGATCCATGAGCCAGAAGCCGCTTGCACCAGTTGCCCCATCGCGGTGTGGTATCTGGAGGGGGACGGTCTAGAGTGCTTCTGTCCAGCTCTTCATAGGGGTGTCTGGGGACTCAAAAATTCGGCGATCAAACTTTGCGACGCCCGCGAACAGGCAATCGCCGAGCGTAGAGCCGTGGGACGAGCGGCATCAATTCCTGAATAAGCCCTCCCATAATTGACGACCTTGGTTATCGCACTGTCAATTAGGTCCGGTTTTTTACCGCCCGAAATCTCGACCGGGCGGGAATGGGCGGAGGCTCTTTCTCGGCTTCTTGGGGTCCGGCTTCCGTTCGCCCGGCGAACCCAGCGCAATCGATGTATCCGGCATATCGAGGCGCCGTGAACGGCGCCATCGTGCATCGTGCTTCGCACGCGCTTCGGCCGCGGCAACCAGCATTAGTTCGTAGGGCGACAGGCTTTGCGGCAGCGTTGGAGGGCTACTGGACCGTTCAGCTGCAGAAGGACGTCCGTCCCCAGGAATTCCCGCGATGCCCATCGTTGATCGATCAGGTGTGACCGCAGACATTTCTTTAGATGGTGCAGGTGAGGGCAAGGTTGTGGCGACCGGATTAAGTTGGGATTGAGGTGGCATATGCGCCAGACGTTTTAGTGCCGCCTGGACCATGGGTTCTTCTTCCCAAGCTCTAACAAGGTCGCGAATTTGCGGCGGTGCGCTTTCAGTGACCACCCACTTGTTTCCGACCTTGCGGATGCTGCCCGGCGACGACGTGCAATGTTGAGAAATCTGGGAGATTTCACTCCTTTGCCGGTGCAAAATTTCCTGAATATCGCGTGCGAGTTCCGTAGGCGGGATCACGGAGGTTTCGAGCCCGTGGCGCTTAAGCGTGGCCGGATCCCACACCGGCTTTCCGTCCTTGATTGCAATGTGGCGCCGCCTCAAGCGGAGCTCCTCTATAAAATCATTCCATGCACGCTGGCGCTGCGCCTCATGAGCCTCGGTCGCGGCTGTCGCTGCAACTTCTGCAGAGCGTCGACGATCATTTCGGTAGCGCTCGGATAGAGCGGCGCTACGGGCACCCTCGTCCATGGCCTGCACACGCGCGGCGTCAGAGTCATCGAGCCGTGACACATCCAAATGAAGTCCGAACCTGTCCGTCTGGTATGGCGCCACTTCTGCCCTGAGCAAAACCGAGCGGCCCGCCTCATTGGCAGCTGCCGCAGTTGCCAGCCGATTCTCGACCAAACGTTGGCGTATGGCCCCAAGCTGGCTCGCAACCTGCCTGATGCCCTGACGACGCGCCTCCAATAATATCCGCTGCGCCATCATCCGTCGGACGGTCGCCGCGATGCTCTGCACGTGGGTGCTGCGACTTGTTGTCACATTATCGGCAACCCGTGCCTGGATTGCCTTTCGGACACTGACAGCCCGTGAGCCAATTTCGCGGACGATTGCGACGTCCGGCATGGGGCGGCGGCGCGACGGAATAGTGCGCGCATGAATGCGTCTTGCGATCTCAGTGAGCGTATCGCGCCGCGCCTGAAGATTGCGGCGCCGCGCCGCGATCTCGATGCTGCGTGCAAGCAGCGCGGTTTCGCGCTCGGCTAGAGCAAGCTGCTTTGTGGTTTTATCGCCCGCGACGCCCAACTCATTGAGCGCCACGATACGGGCGTTGCTTTCGATTACGGCGACTTTTTCGCCGCGGTCAAATGCCGCCATGCGTTCCGGCCCCACCCGCTCCTGGCGCTGAGCATTCAGGCCGCGCGCCTGATAGCTGAGATGCGTGAAACGTGTCGCCAAACCCGCGTGTCGACAGGCCTGATTCAAATGCGCCGCGCAGAGCGCGCGCAGCCGGAACAGGCCCGCCTTATCGGTGAGACCGTTGACCTTCTCCTCCGCGACGTCCCACTGATAGGATGAAGTGCGCTCGCAGGGCCGGGTCGAAAACACGATATGGGCGTGAACATTGCGCTGATCGCTCAATTCGTCCGGCACATGGAGAGCGGCAGCATAGGGCAGACCGAGCCGTGCGAAGGTCCGTTCGCAAAACTCGTGCACGAACGAGCGGCGCTGCCCAGCGCTGAGTCCATGCGGCAAATTCAACACCATGCGATACTGGACCTTGGCGTTGGCCCGATAACCTTCCTCGACGGTCTCCAGCATGCGCCATGCCGCTTCGATTTCTTCGATGCTCTCGCCCATGTTGCTGATCGGATGAGCCAGCTGAACATCGCCCTCTTCGAGCGATCCATCGCGAAAAATATACTCGATGTGGGCTGCAGCGAGGCCGGGCCGCCAGCCCTTCGATTTGAAGCCCTTGTAGGTAACGTTCATATAGAGCGCGACACGACCGCGGGCATCGATCAGCGGGGTCCGATATCGACGTAGCGGGCGAGCAGCGGAAGGGGCCATTTTCGATCTGCTGATTTTACGGCCGGATGCCGATCTGAATGGCGGGCTTTGCATCTTTACTCGAAACGTGCGCCCCCATCCCGGTGCGATGCTTTCGGCAAGCTCGCGCTGCAACGCTCGGTCAGCGATGGCGTAAGCTCTTTCGGCCCCGGCCTCGCGCCTGCGGCGCATCGTGGCAACGCGATTGATCGCGCCTGCGATCGTGCGGTCCGCTGCCTGCAATCGGCGCGCGGTGCGTTTTGGGGCCATGAGAATCGCGAACGCACGTGCATCGGCTTGGGCCATCACACC
>WBUO01000033.1 GCA_008933675.1 Dechloromonas sp. | reverse complement strand
GGCCTGGATCGCCAGCACGATGGAGCAGGGCGGCACGATTGCCAGCATCGGTCTGGCGGCCAGCATGTCGCTCAATACCACGGTGGCGCCTTTCATCCTGCGCGGTGTTTCCTTGCTCGGCATTGATTCGGGCTATATCCGCGAGCCGTATCGACGCGGCGTCTGGCAGCGTCTTGCCAGCGACCTGCGACCTCCGCACCTGGCTTCCATGACGCGGCGCATTCCGTTCGACAGCCTGCCGGCCACTTTCGACGAATATATCGCCGGACGGGCCAAGGGGCGCGTTGTTGTCGATGTTGCCGGAGGCTGACGTGGCTGAGTTGCCGCGTATCCTGCTTGTCGACGATTCGCGTGTCGTCCGCATGTCGCTGATTCGCCATCTGAAGGACAGTTACGACGTACGCGAGGAAGTCGATGGCGAAGCTGCCTGGCAGACGCTGATCCTCGATCATTCGATCAAGGCGGTGATTTCCGATCTGCAGATGCCGAAGCTGAGCGGCTATGAATTGCTGGAGAAGGTGCGCTCGTCGAAATTGCGGCGCCTGCAGTTGCTGCCTTTCATCCTTCTCTCCGGTGAGGAGACCGAGGAAGAGCGACTGAGCGCACAGGCACTGGGCGTCTCCGATTTTCTTACCAAGGGGGCAGGTAATGCCGAACTGGTGGCCCGGCTGAATAATCTCATGGCCTTGTCGGAGGCCAAGGACAGTCTGGAAAGTGGTCGTGAACAGATGGTTCAGGATCCGCAGACCGGGCTGTTTACGCGTAAGTATCTGGAAATGCAGACGGCGCAGGCGCTCTCGCATTCAGCTCGGCACGGTGTCGAAACCAGTGTCATGGTGCTGGGTTTCGATGGCTTTGCCGGGCTTGGTGAACAACTGGGGGTGCCGGTGGCGACCCAGGTCGCCAACCGCTTTGCCAAGATGCTGGCCGGCAAGGTGCGCCACGAGGATAGCCTCGGCCATTTCGGCGAGGGCCAGTTCGCCATCGTCTCGCCCGGAACGGCAGCAGCCTTTTGCTGCACGTTTGCCGAGCGTGTCCGCGAAGCGGTGGAAATCGCCCGCCTGTCGGTCGGCGGACAGACAGTTGCTGTCACCGTCAGCATCGGTGTTGCCAGCATGCCGAGCGATCCGGTCGACTCGGCGGTCGGCCTGCTCGAACTGGCCGGGCAGCGCATGCGACTGGCCATGGAAGCGGGAGGGAATCGGACGGAAGCCGGTGGTGTACAGCCAGCGACGCGACCGATCTCGATCAACCATGCCCTGGAGTTGCTGGCAGCCGGCAGGGCTGATCCGGTGCGGCCGCATGCCGATCATCTGGCTCGTCAGTTGTTGCCCTTGCTGGGACTGATCAATGAGGAATTGGGTTTGGCTCTGCCATTGGTGGAGCTTGAACGCCGCTTGAGTGAACGGAAAACTGCAAAAAAATAATCCGTTCTGTGTTTGTGTAGTGCAGGAAAACTAACTAGAGGGAGCCCTATGGCGACGTACAAGGAGTTTCACCAGTATTCCATCGAAAAACCCAACGAGTTCTGGACCGAACAGGCCCAGCTCATCGACTGGAAGGAACCGTTCACCCAGGTCTGCGATTATTCCCGTCCGCCGTTCGCCAAGTGGTTCGTCGGTGGCAAGACCAATCTCTGCCACAACGCGGTCGACCGCCATGCCGCCAAGCGGCCGAATGACCGCGCGCTGATCTACATCTCGACGGAAACCGATGAGGAGAAGATCTACACCTTCGCCGAACTGCAGCGTGAAATCGAGCGCATGGCGGCGATCTACCAGAGCCTTGGCGTCAAGCGCGGTGACCGCGTGCTGATCTACATGCCGATGATCGCCCAGGCATGCTTCGCGATCCTGGCCGCGACCCGCATCGGCGCCATCCACTCGGTGGTGTTCGGCGGCTTCGCTTCCGGCTCGCTGGCCACCCGCATCGACGATGCCAAGCCGACGCTGATCGTCTCGTCGGATGCCGGCATGCGCGGCGGCAAGGCCGTGCCCTACAAGCACCTGCTCGACGAGGCCATCGAACTGGCCGAGCACAAGCCGGCCAAGGTGCTGATGGTCGATCGCGGCCTCGACAAGGAATTCAACAAGGTTGCCGGCCGCGACGTCGATTACGCCACGCTGCGCGCTCAGTTCATGGACGCCCAGGTGCCGTGCGAGTGGATGGAGTCGTCCGAGCCGTCGTACATCCTGTACACGTCCGGTACCACCGGCAAGCCGAAGGGCGTCCAGCGCGACACCGGCGGCTACGCCGTGGCCCTGGCCTCGTCGATGAAGCACATCTACTGCGGCGGCGAGGGTGAAACCTATTTCTCGACTTCCGACATCGGCTGGGTGGTCGGTCACTCCTACATCATCTACGGCCCGCTGATCGCCGGCATGGCCACGGTGATGTACGAAGGCACGCCGCTGCGCCCCGATCCGGGCATCTGGTGGCAGATCGTCGAGAAGTACAAGGTCAACGTCATGTTCTCGGCGCCGACCGCCGCCCGCGTGCTGAAGAAGCAGGACCCGGCCTACATGCACAAGTACGACCTGTCGTCCCTGAAGCACATCTTCATGGCCGGCGAGCCGCTCGACCAGCCGACCCACGAGTGGTTCATGAACGAGTTGCAGAAGCCCGTCATCGACAACTACTGGCAGACCGAGACCGGCTGGCCGATGCTGGCCGCGCTGCCGGGCGTCGAGAATACGCCGATCAAGTACGGCTCGCCGTCCTTCCCGGTCTATGGATACAACCTGAAGATCTTCCGCGAGGACGGTTCCGAGTGCGGCGCCAACGAGAAGGGCATCGCTGCGGTGATCCCGCCGCTGCCGCCGGGCTGCCTGTCCACCGTCTGGGGCCAGGACGACCGTTTCGTGTCGACCTATTTCACGCTGTTCAAGGATCCGCTGGTCTACTCCTCCTACGACTGGGCGATCAAGGACGAGGACGGTTACTTCACCATTCTCGGCCGCACCGATGACGTCATCAACGTCGCTGGTCACCGTCTGGGCACCCGCGAAATCGAGGAAGCCATCCAGGCGCATGCCGCCATCGCCGAAGTCGCCGTCGTCGGCGTCGAGGACAAGCTGAAGGGCCAGATGCCGATGGCCTTCGCCGTGGTCAAGGACGCTTCCAAGGTGGCGACGCCGGAACTGGTCAAGGCGCTGGAGAAGGAAGTCATGGGGACCGTCGACAGCATCCTCGGCGCCATCGCCCGGCCGGCCCGTGTCCATTTCGTCACCGGCCTGCCGAAGACGCGTTCCGGCAAGATGCTGCGTCGTTCGCTGCAGGCGCTGGCCGAAGGCCGCGATCCGGGCGATCTGACGACCATCGACGATCCGTCGACGCTGGAGCAGATCAGGAACGCGCTGGCCAGCTAAGGCCTCCCGATACCCCTGTGTCGAAGCCCCGCCGGTGTGAGCCGGCGGGGCTTTTTGCTGCGGCTCTGTAAGAATGCGTAACAGACGCGGGTGGTAGAATGCCGGCCAGTTCCACCAACCGGTCGTTTCCCGCTGATGATTTACGAAACCGTGGCTGCCGTCGATCTGGGCTCCAACAGCTTCCGCCTGCAGGTCGGGCGAGTGGTCGATGACCAGATATATGTACTGGATTCGCTGAAGGAACCGGTTCGTCTGGCTTCCGGACTGACCGCCGACAAACGTCTCGATCCGGCGGCCCAGGCCAGGGCGCTGAATGCGCTGCGTCTTTTCGGCGAACGTCTCGGCGGACTCGACAAGGAGGCCGTGCGCGCGGTGGCGACCAACACCTTGCGCGTAGCCAAGAATGCCAGCGAGTTCCTGCCGCTGGCCGAGGAAGCATTGGGTTTTCCCATCGAAGTCATTGCCGGCCGTGAGGAAGCGCGCCTGATCTACATCGGTGCCTCGCATTCGTTGCCGCTGGCCGCGCATCGCCGACTGGTGATCGATATCGGTGGCGGATCGACAGAATTCATCATCGGCAAGCAGCATGATCCGCAGCTCATGGAGTCGCTCTACATGGGGTGCGTCTCCTACACGCTGCGTTACTTTCCCGATCGCAAGATCGACAAGAAGCGCCTGCGCGAGGCGCAGGTGGCGGCGGCCAAGGAAATCGAGCTGATCGCTCACGATTACCAGCGCCTTGGCTGGAAGGAAGCCGTCGGTTCCTCGGGTACGGCGCGTGCCATTGCCGACATTCTCGAATTGAACGGGCTCAACCCCGGCGGCGAGAGTGGCATCACCCGTGCCGGCCTGGAGCGCCTGTGTTCGCTGCTGATCAAGGCGGGTTCTGCCGAGGCGCTTGATCTGCCCGGGGTCAAGGGCGATCGCCTGCCGGTTCTGCCTGGGGGAATCGCCATCATGCTGGCTGTTTTCGAAGAACTGGACATCGAGCGCATGACCTATGCCGATGGCGCCTTGCGCCTCGGTGTGCTCTACGACCTGCTCGGGCGTTTCCATCATCACGACATGCGCGATTCGACGGTGGCCCAGTTCCGTCGTCGCTATCAGGTCGAAGGCGATCAGGTCGAACGGGTCGAAGCAACTGCCTTGTCGGCGCTGACCCAGCTGGCCGGCGGAGTGCCGGGCGAAGCGGACCTGCTCTTCCTGTCCTGGGCGTCGCGCCTGCACGAGATCGGCATTTCGATCGCCCACAACGCCTATCACAAGCACGGCGCCTACATCCTGACCTACGCCGACATGCCGGGTTTTTCGAAGAAGGACCAGGCCCGGCTGGCCATGCTCGTCCTCGGTCACCGCGGCAAGCTGGAAAAGCTGGGACCCATTCCCACCAATGACAGCATCTGGCGGCTGGTCTTCTGCCTGCGACTGGCGGTCCTGCTGCACCGGACACGTGACGACCGTGCGCTGCCGGCATGGGCGGTCAAGCCCTACGGCAATGGATTTCAACTCGATGTGCCGGGCGACTGGCTGGCCGAGAATCCGTGGACGGCTGCCGCACTTGGTGAGGAAACCTACATCTGGCGTCAGATTGGCCGGGACTATCTGGTCAAATCGAAAACCTCACGGAAGATTGCATGAACGCCGTCCCCCGATTGCACCTGGAGTCGGGGAGGGTAGTGCTCACGGGGCCTTGGCGGCTGGCAAACATGCTGCCCGAATTGCCGGAGCTTCAACAGCAGCTGCAGAACTGTGTGCCAGCTGCTGCGACCTGGGATCTGGCGGCGCTCGACTGTCTGGATAGTGCAGCTGCCGTGCTGTTGTGGCGCACCTGGGGAAATGCCTGGCCGGCCGACCTGCATGTCTCGCCGTTGCATCGGCAGGTCATCGAGCGGGTCGCAGCGTCGCCGATGGCAGTGGCTGCTCCGGCCAGGCAGCGCTTTCATCCGGTCGAGGCTCTCGGGCATCTGCTGCTGCAGGCATTGAGTCATGCGCAGGGCATGGTCGTGATGTTCGGCCAGCTGTTGCTCGATCTGCTCCATCTCCTGCGTCACCCAGGGGATCTGCCGTGGCGCGAGTTTTCGGCCAACATCTACAAGGCAGGTGCCCAGGCATTGCCGGTGACGGCGCTGGTCGGTTTTCTCATCGGCGTCACCATCAGCTATCTCTCTGCACTGCAACTGCGCAGCTTTGGCGCCGACATCTTCATCGTCAATATCCTCGGCATCTCGATCATTCGCGAACTGGGGCCGGTCCTGGTTGCCGTTCTCGTCGCCGGCCGTTCCGGTTCGGCGATGACGGCGCAGATCGGCGTCATGCGCGTGACCGAGGAGATCGATGCGCTGTCTACCATGGGGGTCTCGCGCAGCCTGCGCGTCGTCCTGCCGAAAATCCTCGGGCTGACCGTCGCGATGCCGCTGATCGTGCTGTGGACGTCGGCCATTGCGTTGCTCGGCGGCATGGTCGCGGCGATGCTGCAGCTTGACCTGTCGTTGCTCTATTTTTTTGACAACCTGCCGCGCGCCGTGCCGGTGGCCAATCTGTACATTGGTCTGGCCAAGGGGCTTGTTTTTGGTTTTGCCATTGCCCTCGTTGCCTGCCATTTCGGACTGCGCGTCAAACCGGATACGGAAAGCCTGTCCGCCAACACGACGCGCGCCGTGGTCACGGCGATCACCTCGGTGATTCTCGCCGATGCGCTGTTCGCCATCTTCACCCGGCATGTCGGGGTGCCGTCCCTATGAGTCAGCCTCCGGTCATCGAGCTGCGCGGCATCAGCACGCGCTTCGGCAGCCAAATCGTGCACCGCGACCTCGATTTGCGCGTCGATCCTGGGCAGATCCTCGGGCTGGTTGGTGGCTCCGGGAGCGGCAAGACCACGCTACTGCGCGAGATGCTCGGATTGGTGCAACCGTCGGCCGGCAGTGTCCGCTTGTTCGATGTCGATCTGGCGCTTGCCGATGGCCCGTCACAGCGCATGGTGCGCCGCCGCCTCGGCATGCTTTTCCAGCAGGGTGCGTTGTTCTCCGCCCTGTCGGTATACGACAACATCGCCTTTCCGTTACGCGAGCTGCGTTGTCTCGACGAGGACTGGATCCGTCGTCTGGTGTATCTGAAACTCGACATGGTCGAACTCTCGCCCGAGCATGCGCGTCTGATGCCAGCGGAGTTGTCGGGTGGCATGGTCAAGCGGGTGGCGCTGGCCCGGGCACTGGCGCTGGAGCCGGAATTGCTGCTGCTTGACGAACCTACCGCGGGGCTCGATCCGGACCGCAGCCAGAACTTCGTCGATCTGGTCGGTGCGCTGCAGCAGGCCCTGGGGCTGACGGTCGTCATGGTTACCCACGATCTGCGAACCCTGTCCAGTCTGGCCAGTCATATTGCGGTCCTTGCCGATCAGCATCTGGTGGCTTGCGGCCCCAAGGCCGATGTGATGGCCGTCGACCATCCCTTCATCAGCGGGTTTTTTGGCAACGACCGGCGGAAGCTGCTTTAATTGCCGCTCATGGAGAACAAATCCCACGCCCTCGTCGCCGGTCTCTTTGCCATCATCCTGCTGGCGGCCGGGTTGTTTGCCGTGTTCTGGCTTGGTGGCGTCAAGGATAGTACGCATGACTATATTGTCGTTACCCGGCAGAACATCGGCGGTTTGAATCCGCAGGCCCAGGTACGCTATCGCGGCATCCGCGTCGGCAAGGTCAGCGATATCCGCCTCGACCCGGAAGACCCTGCCAATATCCTGATTACCATCTCGATCAGTCGGGATGTGCCGCTGACGCAGGGAACGGTCGCCAAGCTCAACTATCAGGGTGTCACCGGTCTGGCGCATATCCTGTTGCTGGAAAACGGGCGCAGTGCCGAGCCCTTGCTGCCGGACAATGCCCGGCCGCCACGTATCGCGATGATCCCTTCGCTGCTCGACGAGCTCGGCGAGACTGGGTCGGCGACGCTGCGCGAAGCGCGCCAGGTGCTGGCCAGTCTCGATGCGGTCTTGAACGCCGACAACCGGCGACATCTGACGGCGACGCTGGCCAATCTGGAGGCAGCCTCGGCTGGCATGAAGCCGGCGCTGGACAATCTCAACGTCACCCTTCTGCAGATGCGCAAGCTGCTTGACGATCGCAACGTGGCCAATCTGTCGGCGGCGCTTGCCGAAGTCGGTCCGCTGCTTGCCGAGACCCGCGTGACCATCGGCCGGATGCAGGTGGCCGCCGACAGTTTCGAAACGGCTATCGGCGACCCCTCAGCCAATGGTGCCGCCGCACTGATGCCCCGCCTGAACGAGATGGCGTCGGATTTCTCGACGACAGCCCGCCAGTTGAGCCGGGTGCTGCGTATCCTCGAAGACACGCCGCAGGGGCTGGTCTTCGGTGCCCCGGCGCTGCCGCCTGGCCCGGGAGAGCCAGGCTTTGCCGGGACCGGGAAAAACTAACCATGCGCCTGCTGTCGGCCATCCTCGTCGTCGTCCTGCTGGGCGGCTGTTTCACCTCCGGCAAGCGCGGCAGCGAACGCGGTCTTGCCATCCATGATCTTGGGTTGCTACCGCCGCGTCTGATGACTGACGGTCAACGCCCCGGCATGCTGGCCATTGAGGTCAGGGCGCCGTTATGGATGGATTCACTGGGTATCAACTATCGGCTGAGCTACGTCGATGCTTCGCAACTGCGCGAATATGCGCGTTCGCGCTGGGCCGGGCCGCCGGCGCAGCTGATCGAACAGCGCCTGATGCAGCAGCTGGATCTGCTGCCTTCCGGGCAGGCGCGGGGCAAGTGTGTTTGGCGCCTGGAGGTGAGCGAGTTCAGCCAGCTTTTCGCCAGTCCGGCAGAGAGTAATGCCCTGCTGCAGGCACGAGTATTCTGGCTTGATCCGTCGCGGCGGCAACTGGCCGAGCGACGGGTGAGCATCAGTCGGCCGGCGGCAACGGCCGATGCCCGTGGTGGTGTCGCCGCGTTGCAGGATGCGGTCGGTCAACTGGCGGTGGAGTTGCTGGAGTGGGAGCGGCAGCTGCTGGCCGGTGGGCGGGCCAGGGTGTGTGCGGAGGGTTAGTCGGCGATGATGCGTTCGACGATGCGTTGCTTCAGGTTCGGCAGGTTGTTGTCAAAATGGCTGTAATGCATCAGCGACAAACCAAAGACGCAGGCGTAGAGCAGCAGGCTGCGACTCTTGGCTTCAGCATCCGACATGCCGGTGGCGACGAACAGCTTGCGCGTGCATTCCAGCCGGTAAAGGTCGACCGACTCGACGACTGCAGCGGCTCCTGCATCGTGTCGCGCCCAGTCGCGGATGGCCAGTTCGATCTCCATTCCCTTGCGGTTGCGGCTGGCACCATAAACCTCGATCACGTAGTTCAGCCGCTCGCGTTCGTCGCCCGGGGTGACCGCGGTGGTTTTCTCGATATCGCGAATGCGGCCCTGTTTCCAGTGGGCAAGCACGGCATCGAACAGCGCTTGTCTATCCTTGAAATGCCAGTAAAAGCTGCCTTTGGTCACGCCGCAGCGTTTGGCCAGCACTTCGACGCGCAAGCCGGCAATTCCCTCGCGGGCGAGGACGTCGATCGCTGCCACGACCCAGCGCTCGGGATCGAGTTGCGTGCGCGGCTGGCGCGACCGTCCGGATGTCGCCAAGGTGCTTGATTCGTCAGTGGACTTGACAGCTTTATTTTCCATACGCTACCGTATGCTTTTCCATACGACACAGTATGGTCATTGTGCGGATCGAGTCAAGCTCTGTCAAACGTGCAAACAAAATTGAACACAAGCAGTCGAGATAAAAGGAGAGTGCAGTGAAAGTTCTTGTTCCAGTCAAGCGCGTGGTCGATTACAACGTCAAGATCCGCGTCAAGGCGGACGGCTCGGGCGTCGACCTGGCCAACGTCAAGATGAGCATGAATCCCTTCGACGAAATCGCCGTCGAAGAAGCGGTGCGTCTGAAGGAAGCCGGCATCGCCACGGAAGTCATCGCCGTGTCGTGCGGCGTCGGCGCCTGCCAGGAAACCCTGCGCACGGCGATGGCCATCGGTGCCGACCGCGGCATCCTGGTCGAGACCGACGTCGAACTGCAGCCGCTGGCCGTCGCCAAGCTGTTGAAGGCGCTGTGCGACAAGGAGCAGCCGCAACTGGTCATCTGCGGCAAGCAGGCGATCGACGACGACGCCAACCAGACCGGCCAGATGCTGGCCGCGCTGGCCGGCTGGCCGCAAGCCACCTTCGCCTCGAAGGTCGTCATCGCCGACGGCAAGGCCACGGTCACCCGTGAAATCGACGGCGGCCTGGAAACCCTGGCCATCAGCCTGCCGGCCGTGGTGTCCACCGACCTGCGCCTGAACGAGCCGCGCTATGCGACCCTGCCGAACATCATGAAGGCCAAGAAGAAGCCGCTCGACACCGTCAAGCCGGGTGACCTCGGCGTTGATGTCGCACCGCGCCTGAGTACGCTGAAAGTCGCCGAGCCGCCCAAGCGTAGCGCCGGCATCAAGGTGGCCGATGTCGCTGAACTGGTGAATAAACTCAAGAACGAAGCCAAGGTGATCTGATCATGACCATTCTCGTCATTGCCGAACACGACAACGCCAGCCTGAAGGCGTCTACGCTCAATACCGTTGCTGCCGCCCAGAAGATCGGCGGGGAAATTCATGTCCTGGTTGCCGGTTCTGGTTGCGCCGCCGCAGCCCAGCAGGCCGCCGCGCTGCAGGGCGTAGCCAAGGTCAGGATAGCCGATGCCGCCCATTATCAGAGCCAGACAGCCGAGAACCTGACCGCCCTGGTGCTGGCCCAGGCTGCCGGCTACAGCCATATCCTGGCGCCCGCCACCACCTTCGGCAAGAATCTGGCGCCGCGTGTCGCCGCCTTGCTCGACGTCGCCCAGATATCCGAAATCACCGCCGTCGAATCGGCCGATACCTTCGTCCGCCCGATCTACGCCGGTAATGCGCTTGCTACGGTGAAGAGCGCGGATTCCGTTAAGGTCGTCACGGTCCGCACGACAGCTTTTGATGCCGTTGGTGGAGGCGGCTCGGCTGCCGTCGAAAGCATTGATGCCGCAGCAGATACAGCGCAGACTTCCTTGCTCAACCGCGAGCTGACCAAGTCCGAGCGCCCGGAACTGGGGGCTGCCAAGATCATCGTCTCGGGTGGTCGCGGCCTGGGGAGCGGCGAGAATTACCATGCCCTGCTCGAACCGCTCGCCGACAAGCTCGGTGCCGCTCTTGGCGCCTCGCGGGCGGCGGTCGACGCTGGCTTCGTGCCGAATGACTATCAGGTGGGGCAGACCGGCAAGATCGTCGCGCCGCAGCTTTATATTGCGGTGGGGATTTCCGGGGCGATACAGCATCTGGCGGGTATGAAAGAGTCGAAGGTCATCGTCGCCATCAACAAGGACCCCGATGCGCCCATTTTCCAGGTTGCCGACTACGGTCTGGTTGGCGACTTGTTCGAGGTGGTACCGCAGCTGGCAGGAGCCGTTGGCTGATACCTAAGAGCAGGCGCTGAGACTAGAATGATCGGGTGAATTTACCCGATACATTGCTGGGCGAAGGGTGGTACTGGGCGGCATGGGGCGTCTGGTTGCCGCTTTTCGTCCGCAGTGTGCGGCGGGCCTCCTGGTCCCGACTCAAGGAATCGGAGCACCTGAATCTCTGGTTGGGCATGATTGTCCTGCTGACGCTGTTATGGAGCCTCAAGGCCGGCGTCAAGCCTGGTTTGAGCCTGCATCTGCTGGGGGCAACGGTGTTCACCCTGAGCTTTGGTCCCGCTCTGGCTTTCATTGGTCTGTCACTGGTGGCGGCGGCCGTTACCTTCAATACGGATGGCGGCTGGCTGGCCTACGCAGCCAATACCGTTCTGGCGGCGGGGGTGGGCATCGGTTTCAGTCAGTTTTTTTTCCGCATCCTGTCAGCCGTCCTGCCGCGTCACTTTTTTGTTTATATCTTCGTTAACGGTTTCTTCGGTGCTGCCTTGACGGTACTTGCGGTCGGTTTTGTCTCATCGGTCACCCTGGCGATTGCCGGAGTCTACGAGTGGGACTACCTGTTCAGCGAGTATTTTCCCTATTTCCTTCTTCTCGGATTTGCCGAGGCCTGGCTTTCCGGAATGGTCATGACCTTGTTCGTTGTCTATCGGCCTGGCTGGGTTGCCACTTTCGATGACGAGCGTTATCTGGCCAATAAATAGCGGCTACAATCGGGGCAATTTGCCGTCATAGAGGCCGTTTCCTTGAGTCATTCGCTTTTTCGCAGCTTTCTGTCTGTCTTGTTGTTCTCGGTGCCGACATTGGCGTTTGCCGTCGGCCTGGGAGAGCTACGGGGGCAGCCGGTGCTGGGCGAGAGGCTGCGCCTGGAAATCGACATTTTGGGTGCCGAACGGGGAAAGGCGCTGGATGCTTCGTGTTTTCGCCTGATTCGCCCGGCTTCGGCCGATGATCTGCCCTGGCTGCAGCAGGCTTCATTCAGTGTGCGCAGTGGCCGTGTGCCGGTGCTTGAAATTCGTACGCATGCCGCCTTGCGTGACCCGCTGCTGCAGCTGGGTCTGCAGCTAGGCTGCGGGTACGAGATTTCCCGCCAGTACATGCTGCTCGCGATGCCGGGCGTTGCAACGGATTTGCCGGAAACGACAGCTGGTGGACCAGAGGAACTCGTCACTCGGTCCACGAGGAGGGTGGCGCAGCGTACGCCACGGGAGACACTCGCAGTTGCTGAGGAGCCAGTTGTGCGGCAACGTTCGGCGCCTCCTCGCCAGCCACGCCCGAGGGCAGTTGTCGATCGTCTGACCTTGTCTGGCGGGGGTGATCACGGTGATCAGCCCCTGCGGATGGCGACCGAGCTGGGCCTGTTGCGTAACCACGAGAGCTTCAGTGAGGCGCAGCGCGAAATACTCCGGCTGGAGTTCCGCATGCTGATGGTGCTCAGCGAACAGGCGACGACCCAGCTGGCTACGGCCGAGAAGCTGCGCGGCATGGAGGCAACGCTGGGTGAATTGCAGGAGCGTGCCGGGGAGTTTGCCGCTCGTGTCGAGCGTGAGGGGGCGCCTGCTGTTTCCGTGAGTACGGTGAAATCGGCGATGCCGGCGGGTGAGTCGTCGGCAAGCGCCCCCACTCTGCCAGATGTTCCGGGCAGCAAGGTTGGAATGGCCGGCATGTCGGAATGGAGTCTCTACGGTTTGCTGATCGGTGCGTTGTCCGGACTTGCCGTCTGGTTTGGCTGGCGACGCTATCGTCAGCAGCGTAGCGAAGCGGAAGCGTTTCCGATTCTATCTGCCGAACACGCGCCGGAAGAAATGCCCGCGACCCAGGGCAAGGCGCATGCGGTGACCGAGGTCGACATCGGAGTAGAACCGGCGCACGGTGGGCAGGCGACAAGCGTGGATTTTGAGCTTGATGGCGGAGATGCTTTTTCAGCGGGCAGCGCTCCAGCCGCAGCGGTGGAACGAGAGAAGAAGCGCGATTCGGCCATGTCGATCGTCGATGCGACGGTCGGCGAACATTTCGAAGCCAATCCGGTCATGGAGCTGGCAGACATCATGCTGTCCTTCGGGCGGGTCAAGGGGGCCGCCCAGGCCTTGCGCGAATACATCGACAGCAATCCGCAGGAGGCACTGCAGCCCTGGATACGATTGATGGATGTCTATCGCATGGCCGGGATGCGTGAAGAGTTCCTCGAGGTGGCCCGTAACCTGAATCAGCATTTCAACGTCGAGGTTCAGAGTTGGGGCGATGCACCGACGAACGAGCAGGCCGCTGCGCAGCCCCGGGTCGATTCGCTTGAGGAGTTGCCGCGCATCATGAGCATGATTGAAGAGCTCTGGCCCGCCGGCGATGTTGTCGGTTATCTCTACCAGCTTTTGCGCGACAACCGGGGCGGCAAACGGGCTGGTTTCGCCCTCCCGCTCGTCGAGGAAATCCTCTTCCTCATCGAGCTCAAGGAAACTTCCAACCGTATCGAAAAGAAAGAAGAGAGCCATGAGTGAATACAACGCACCACTGAAGGACATGCGTTTCGTCATGCAGGAGCTGGCCGGCCTGGATCAGGTCGTCGCCCTGCCAGGTTGCGAGGAGGCAACGCCGGACGTCGTCGATGCCATTCTCGAGGAGGCGGCAAAGTTCGCCGGGGCAGTGCTGTCGCCGTTGAACCGTATCGGCGATACCAACGGCGCCAAGTGGAAGGATAAGGTGGTGACCACGACGCCGGGCTTCAAGGAAGCCTACCGCCAGTTCGTCGACAACGGCTGGAACGGCCTTGGCTGCGATCCGGAATTCGGTGGCCAGGGACTGCCGCGCCTGCTGTCGACGGCGGTCAGCGAAATGTGGAAGGCGGCCAATCACGCCTTCTCGCTGTGCCCGATGCTGACCCAGGGCGCCATCGAGGCGCTGATGATCGCCGGCACCGACGAACAGAAGGCGGCCTACCTGCCGAACCTGGTCTCCGGCGAATGGACAGGCACCATGAACCTTACCGAACCGTCGGCCGGCTCTGACCTTGCTGCCGTGCGCAGCCGTGCCGAGCCGGTCGGCGACGGTACCTACAAGATCTTCGGCCAGAAGATCTTCATCACCTACGGCGAGCACGACATGACCGACAACATCGTGCATCTGGTGCTGGCCCGCACGCCGAGCGCGCCGGAAGGCGTCAAGGGCATCTCGCTGTTCGTCGTGCCGAAATACCTGCTCAAGGCCGACGGCACGCCGGGCGAGCGCAACGACGTCTATTGCGTGTCGATCGAACACAAGCTCGGCATCCACGGCAGCCCGACGGCAGTGCTGGCCTTCGGCGACAACGGCGGCGCCATCGGCACCCTGGTCGGCGAAGAGAACCGCGGCCTCGAATACATGTTCATCATGATGAACGCCGCCCGCTTCAACGTCGGCCTGGAGGGCCTCGGTGATGCCGAACGCGCTTACCAGCGCGCCGTCGTCTATGCCAAGGAGCGTGTCCAGGGTACCGAGCTCGGCGTCAAGGGCGGCCCCAAGGTGCCGATCATCAAGCATCCGGACGTCCGCCGCATGTTGCTGTCGATGCGCTCGCGCATCGAGGCCATGCGCGCCCTGGCCTACGTCGTCGCCGCCGCCCAGGACAACGCCCACCACAATCCGGACGAAGCCGCCCGCAAGGCGGCGCAGGCCTTTGCCGACCTGATGATCCCGGTGGTCAAGGGCTGGAGTACGGAAAGCGCCATCGATATCGCTTCGCTCGGTGTCCAGGTGCATGGCGGCATGGGCTTCATCGAGGAGACCGGCGCCGCCCAGCATCTGCGCGATGCGCGGATCACGGCGATCTACGAAGGCACGACGGCGATCCAGGCGAATGACCTGATCGGCCGCAAGATCGCCCGCGAGAAGGGCGTCACGATCAAGGCGGTGATCGCCGACATGCGTGTGGCAGCGATGCAGCTCGACGGCGACCTGGCGATCATCGGCGCCCGCCAGGCGGCAGCTGTCGATGCGCTGGACAAGGCGGTCGACTGGCTGGTCGAGAATTTCGGCACGCATCCGAAGGCGGCCCACGCCGGTGCCGTACCTTTCCTGTTCCTGCTCGGCATCGTCGCCGGCGGATGGCAACTGGGACGGGCGGCGGTCATCGCCCGGGCGAAGATCGCTGCCGGCGATAGCGATCCGTTCTGGACGGCCAAACTGGCGACCGCACGTTTCTTTGCCGATCATTCGCTGACCCAGGCCGCCGGCCTGGCCGAGGCTATCGTCGCCGGGGGGCGGGGCGCGCTGGAAATGGCTGACGACAGCTTCTGATCATCGTCTCGATTTTGTCCCAGAAAGCCCGCGATTGTTGTTATAATCGCGGGCTTTCCAACCTTGCCCTACCGCGACCGCATGGCGGAGGGTATATCCCAAAAGGAGCTTGCATGCGCCATTACGAAATCGTCTTTATCGTCCATCCGGACCAAAGCGAACAAGTGCCCGGCATGGTCGAGCGCTATCGCGCCATCGTCACCGCCAAGGGCGGCACGATCCATCGTCTGGAAGACTGGGGCCGCCGCCAGCTGGCCTACCCGATCCAGAAGATCCACAAGGCCCACTACGTGCTGATGAACATCGAAGTCGACGGCGAAACGCTGGGCGAACTCGAGCATTCGTTCAAGTTCAACGACGCCGTGCTGCGCCACCTGACCGTCAAGATGAAGGCTGCCGTGACGACACCTTCCCCGATGATGAAGGAAGAGAAGTCCAAGTCCCTGATGGGTGGTGAAGCTGCTGCGCCGGTCGAACCGGCCGCTGCTGCCTAAACAAGCATATTTGTACGGGAATAACGGCTGAACTGCATTGAACTCTCCGGTCTGCTGGTCGAGCGCAAGGCATTGCGCTATACCCCGGCCGGCGTACCAGTCAGTGAAGGGCGGCTGCAGCACAGCTCGACACAGACCGAAGGCGGTGCACAACGACAGGTGGAAGTGGAAATCGCTGTTCTGGCCCTGGGTGATAGCGCCCGCTGGCTGCAGGCAGCGCCCCTCGGCGGGGCGGTCAGGGTGACCGGATTCCTCGCCGCACGAAGCCTGAAAAGCCGGACCCCCGTACTGCATGTGAATTCAATCGAATTTTTGGAAGGAAACGAAAATGGCTCGATTCTTCAAGAAGAAGGATGACGACAAGAAAAAGAAGCGTGGTGGCGGTCTCTTCAAGCGCCGCAAGTTCTGCCGCTTCACTGCTGAAAAGGTCGAACAGATCGACTACAAGGACGTGGATGTGCTGAAGGAATTCATCCAGGAAAACGCCAAGATCATGCCGGCCCGCCTGACCGGCACCAAGGCCGGCTACCAGCGCCAGCTGGGCACCGCCATCAAGCGCGCCCGCTTCCTGGCCCTGCTGCCGTACACCGACAACCATCAATAAGCGAGGAGACGAAACATGCAAATCATTCTGCTCGAGAAGGTTGTTAACCTCGGTAACCTCGGCGAAGTCGTCAAGGTCAAGGATGGCTACGCCCGCAACTTCCTGATCCCGAAGCGCATGGCCAAGCGTGCCACGCCGGCCGCCATGGCCGAGTTCGAAGCGCGCCGCGCCGAACTGGAAAAGATCGCCGCCGAGAAGCTGGCTGCTGCCCAGGGCGTCGCTGACAAGATGGCCGGTCTGTCCGTCACTGTTACCCGTAAGGCTGGCATGGACGGCCGTCTGTTCGGTTCGGTCGGTAACGTCGATGTTGCCGAAGCGCTGAAGGCTGCTGGTTTCGATGTTGACAAGGCTGCCATCCGCATGCCGGAAGGCCCGCTCAAGGCGATCGGTGAATTCCCGCTCGACGTCGCCCTGCACACCGACGTGCTGGCCAACATCACCGTGGTCGTCGCCGCCGAGTAATTCCGGCTGTCGCGCTACGCCAGAAGGCCTCGCGGAAGCGAGGCCTTTTTACTTTAAACTCCCGCCCATGAACCAGCGCCCACAGAAACCCCGCATCCCCGACTCGACCCTGGACCAGCTGCGCGTCCCGCCGCATTCGATCGAAGCCGAACAGTCGATCCTTGGTGGCCTGCTGCTCGACAACCAGGCCTGGGACCGCATGGGCGACCTGGTCACCGACAGCGATTTCTATCGCGACGAGCACCGGCGCATCTTCCGCCAGATCCGCAGCCTGCTCGAACGCGCCAAACCGGCCGATGTCGTCACCGTCGCCGAGGCGCTCGATGCCGCCGGTGAGGGCGAGCAGACCGGCGGTCTGGCCTATCTCGGCGAACTGGCGGCGAATACACCGTCGGCGGCCAACATCAAGCGCTACGCCGAAATCGTCCGCGAGCGCTCGGTGCTGCGCCAGCTGGTGGCGACGGCCGACGAGATCGCCTCCGACGCGCTCAATCCGCTCGGCCGTGATGCCGAGACGCTGCTCGACGAAGCCGAGTCGAAGATTTTCAAGATCGCCGAAGCCGGCGCCGGCCACAACGAAGGCTTCGTACACATCAATCCGTTGCTGACGCAGGTCGTCGAGCGTATCCAGGAACTGCACGACCGCGACAACCCGTCCGACATCACCGGTGTGCCGACCGGCTTCCTTGATCTCGACCAGAAGACTTCCGGTTTCCAGCCGGGCGACCTGATCATCGTTGCCGGCCGCCCGTCGATGGGCAAAACGGCCTTCGCGCTGAACATCGCCGAGAACGTGGCGGTCGATTCCGGCCTGCCGGTCGGCGTCTTCTCGATGGAAATGGGCGGCGCCCAGCTGGCCACCCGGATGCTCGCCTCGATCGGCCGGCTCAATTCGCAGAGCCTGCGCACCGGCCGGATGAACGACGACGAATGGTCGAAGCTGTCATTCGCGCTCGGCAAGCTGCACGAGGCACCGATCTACATCGACGAGACCGGCGGCCTCAGTCCGGCCAACCTGCGTGCCCGCGCCCGGCGTCTCGCCCGCCAGTACGGCGGCAAGCTCGGCCTGCTGGTGATCGACTACATCCAGCTGATGAGCGGCAACAAGCAGGGCGAGAACCGGGCGACCGAAGTTTCGGAAATTTCGCGCTCGATCAAGTCGCTGGCCAAGGAGTTGCAGGTACCGATCGTCGCCCTGTCGCAGCTGTCGCGTAAGGTCGAGGAGCGCACCGACAAGCGGCCGATGATGTCCGACTTGCGCGAATCGGGCGCCATCGAGCAGGACGCCGACGTGATCCTGATGATGTACCGCGACGAGTATTACAACAAGGAAAGCCCGGACAACAAGGGCATGGCAGAGGTCATCATCGGCAAGCAGCGTAACGGCCCGACCGGCACCGTCCGCCTCGCCTTCCTCGGCGAATACACCCGCTTTGAAAACCTCGCATCGGGCGGTTTCCAGGACGCACGGGATTAAGTTCGAGGTTTAGGCGCAGCCAAAATCTGGCGAGTGGCGGCTTCCAGGGCGCGCGGGACTAATTCCAGATTTCGGTGTTAGCCAAAACCTCGCGTCGGGTGGTTTCCAGGATGCACGGGATTGAATTCGAGGTTTCGGCGCTAGCCAAAACCTCGCGTCGGGAGACTGCCGGAGTGCGTGGGAAATCCGGGGGCACCCTGCTTTCAGAGTTCGATCCGGCGGGCGCTGATGCTGTATTGAATGGCGTCCGGGTCGGTGCCGTCGAAATGTTGGCGCGGTGTTTCCAGGCGTGGCAGCAGCAGGAATGGATGCGTGGTGTGCTGTCCGTTCAGCGTGATATCGGTGCCGACGTTGAAGGCAATCCAGTTCATTTCCCAGACGCCGAACAAGACGCGCTTCAGCGATAGCAATCGGCTGTCCTGATCCGACAACCCCTCCATCGCGATGGCGCGGCGGACGTCGCTCGGATCGACCGGAATCCAGCCATAACCAGGTACATAGAACTCTGCCCGTACATGCTGACCGCGTGTTGCGTCCGTGGTATTCAGGCCGAGGCTGCGGAATAGTCGTGACGAACCGACGCGCAGGCCGAACACGCAACGGGCAGGAATGCCGACGGCGCGGCAGATGGCGACGAACAGTCCATTGATGTCTGCCGAGCGGCCACCGTATTGCCCGCTGATCAACTGGCGCATGACATCGCCGTTACCGCAGCCGGGCAGTGTCGGATCATAGATCGTGTTGTCCACCACCCAGTCATAGACGGCCTTGGCCTGGGCGACCGGATCCTTGATGCGGCCAAGGATGCGTTCCCCTAGTTGGTGGGCGAGGCCATCGTTGGGAATCTTGCGTGACGACTGCAGATTACGGCGCAGGATGTCTTCGCGTTCTGGCGCGACGGTCCGTTTCGTTACGTCGAAATGCCGGTCGGCCGTGGTAACCAGGGTTTTCAGCTGCAGCTTGCCGGCTGTTCCGTCCGGCCATTCGCAATGGAAAACCTCAAGATCGCCATCAGGTTGGCGGCTCATGCTGGCATGTGCGGGATTGCCTTCCCAGGCGTGGCTCAGCGTGCGCTGGAACAGGGTGTCCTGATTGAGTGGCAACGGCAGCCAGAGTTTGCTCGGGCCATGCTTTTCCTTCAGGGTGATGCTCGTGATGATCTCGAAGGTGTGCCACTCGGTCGGCGGTTCCGGTGCCTTGACCGGTGGCAGACGTGATGCCGATGTGCCTTTGGGGGGTTCATCGATGACCGGGTTGTCAGCAGTGTGGACCGGGTTGCGGGCGGGGGCAGACGTGCGGTTTGTCGGCTTGGGTCGGGGTTTCCGCTTGACGACCGGTTTTTTGGCGGGCGTTTTTCTGGGGGCGGCCTCAGCTTGCGGGGCGAGCAGGGCAAGGGCGCCAAAAGTGGCGAGAAAGGCGCGACGTTTCAAGAATTTCCTCCGGCAGACACAGCCCGTAGCTGAAACGAAAAGGCCGTGTCGCTGACACGGCCCCCTTGTTTGATGGCGCGGATTATAGCACTTCGGCCGCGTGATCAGCCAGACGCGAGCGTTCGCCGCGCTGCAGCGTGATGTGTCCCGAGTGCGTCCAGCCCTTGAAACGGTCGACGACGTAGGTCAGGCCGGAGCTGCCTTCGGTCAGATAGGGGGTGTCGATCTGCGCGATGTTGCCGAGACAGATCACCTTGGTTCCAGGTCCGGCGCGGGTGACCAGCGTCTTCATCTGCTTCGGCGTCAGGTTCTGGGCTTCGTCGATGATCAGGTACTTCTTCAGGAAGGTCCGGCCGCGCATGAAATTCAGGGATTTGACCTTGATCCGCGAACGAATGATGTCATGCGTCGCCGCCTTTCCCCATTCTCCGCCGTAGGGGCTGCCATTGCTCTCGTCAGTACGCGTGAGTACTTCCAGGTTATCTTCGAGCGCGCCCATCCACGGGGCCATCTTTTCTTCCTCCGTGCCTGGGAGAAAGCCGATGTCCTCGCCAACCGGAACGGTGACGCGGGTCATGATGATCTCTGCGAACTGTTTGCTCTCGAGTGTCTGGGTCAGCCCTGCCGCCAGGGTCAACAGCGTCTTGCCGGTGCCTGCCTGTCCGAGCAGCGTGACGAAATCGATGTCAGGATTCATCAGCAGGTTCATTGCGAAGTTCTGTTCGCGATTGCGGGCCGTGATACCCCAGACGGCGTTCTTCGGGTGCGTGTAATCGACCAGGGTTTCCAGAACGGCGGTCTTGCCGGCAGTTTCCTTGACGATGGCGGCAAAACCATCGCTCTCCAGCCACACGAACTCATTGACCAGCAGCTGCGGGCAGAGGGGGCCGGTGACCTTGTAGTAGGTCTTCGAGTCCTTTTTCCACGATTCCATGCCCTTGCCGTGCTTGTCCCAGAAATTGTCGGGCAGGGCGCGGGTGCCTGCGTAGAGGATGTCGGTGTCCTCGAGCACCTTGTCGTTGAAGTAGTCTTCGGCGAGCAGGTTCAACGCGCGCGACTTGATGCGCATGTTGATGTCCTTGGAGACCAGGATCACCGGCCGCTTGGGAAATTTCTTCTGCAGATGGATGACTACCGAGAGGATCTGGTTGTCGACCTTCGAGGTCGGCAGGCCCTGCGGCAGTTCGGCGCTGATCGCCTCGGTCTGCAGATAGAGGCGGCCGCTGGCCAGCTTGCTCGACGGGCCGTAGAGGTCGATGCCCTCGTCAATGTCAACGTCGTCGTGGGCCAGCATCTCGTCGAGCGTGCGTGACGCCTGGCGGGCGTTACGGGCGATTTCCGACATGCCCTTCTTGTGGTTGTCGAGCTCCTCCAGCGTCATGATCGGCAGGAAGACATCGTGCTCCTCGAAGCGGTAGAGGCAACTTGGATCGTGCATCAGCACGTTGGTGTCAAGGACGAAAATCTTGGTGACGGCGGGCTTCTTGGCGGCTGCGGGCTTGCGCGGCATGAGGTGGGCCTTTGCGTATGTGGTGGGGGATGGGTTACAGGGTCCTGACGAAATCGAGGACTTCCTGGGCGTGGCCGGCGACCTTGACGCCGCGCCATTCGCGCCGCAGCACGCCGGCACGGTCGATGACGAAGGTGCTGCGCTCGATGCCGCGGCACGGCTTGCCGTACATCATCTTCTGCTTGATCACGTCGAACAGCTTGCAGACCGCCTCGTCGGCATCCGAGCCGAGGTCGAAGGGGAAGGATTGCTTGGCCCTGAAGTTCTCGTGCGCTTTCAGGCTGTCGCGGGAAATTCCCAGAATCACGGCGTCGACCGTCAGAAAGTCGGCGTGCAGGTCGCGGAAGTTCTGGCCTTCAGTGGTGCAGCCGGGCGTGCTGTCTTTGGGGTAGAAGTAGATGACGACGACCTTGCCGGCCTGTTCGGCGAGCCGGAAGGTCTGGCCGCCGGTGGCGGGCAGGGAAAAGTCGGGGACCTTGGTATCGAGCATGACGCCTTCCTGTTGTGGGTTCCGGGCCATTTTGTTCGGAGCCTGCTGGCCCGGTCAAGCCTTTGTTAAACTCGCGCCCATGCGTAAAATCCTCGCCTGCCTGTCGTTTTGTGCCTGTCTCGCCGGCTGCGGCGAATCCTGGAACTCGCCCTATCCGGCTGCCGACGCCGGGCGCGACATCCTCTACACCGCCTTCACCGACCGCCCCAAGCATCTCGATCCGGCCCAGTCCTACACCGAGGACGAGGCCACTTTCACCGGCCAGATCTACGAGCCGCCGCTCCAGTACCATTACCTCAAGCGCCCCTACCAGCTGGTGCCGGCGACCGTCGAGGCGCTGCCGCAGCCGCGCTTCTTTGCCGCCGATGGGCGCGAGCTGCCGGCCGACGCGCCGGCCGGGCAGATCGCCGAAAGCGTCTACGAGCTCAGGTTGAAGCCGGGCATCCTTTACCAGCCGCACCCGGCTTTTGCTGTGGGCGCTGACGGTCAGCCCCTGTATCTGGGCAAAAATGCCGCCGACGGTCGACAGCGGATCGCCGATTTTCCGCACACCGGCAGCCGCGAACTGCGCGCCGACGATTACCTCTACCAGCTCAAGCGGCTGGCGCATCCGCGCCTGCATTCACCGATCTACGGCATGATGGCCGAGAAGATCGTCGGCCTGAAGGAACTTGGCGACCGCCTGCGCAGTGTCGCCAAGGACTTGCCAGCCGACGCCTGGATCGATCTTGACGATTTCCCGCTGAGCGGCGTCGAGCGCGTCGACGCGCTGACCTGGCGCATCCGCATCCATGGCAAGTACCCGCAGTTCGCCTACTGGCTGGCGATGCCCTTCTTCGCTCCGGTGCCGCGTGAGGTCGACCGCTTCTTCGCCCAGCCGGGGATGCGCGAAAAGAACCTGACGCTCGACTGGTGGCCGGTCGGTACCGGGCCTTACATGCTGACCGAGAACGACCCGAACCGGCGCATGGTACTCAGCCGCAATCCCAACTTCCGTGGCGAAACCTATCCCTGCGAGGGTGACCCCGGCGATGCCGAGGCCGGTCTGCTGGCCGATTGCGGCAAACCGCTGCCGTTCATCGAGCAGGCGGTGTTCACCCGCGAGAAGGAGGCGATTCCTTACTGGAACAAGTTCCTGCAAGGCTATTACGACGCCTCGGGGATTTCCTCCGACAGTTTCGATCAGGCGGTACGCGTCAATGTCGGCGGCGACGTCGCCCTTTCCGACGAAATGCGCGACAAGGGCATCGAACTGCTGACCTCGGTCCGCACCTCGACCTTCTACATGGGCTTCAACATGCAGGACGGCGTCGTCGGCGGCCTCGCCGAGCGCCAGGCCAAGCTGCGCCAGGCGGTGTCGATCGCCCTCGACCAGGAGGAGTTCATCTCGATCTTCCAGAATGGCCGCGGGATCGCCGCGCAGGGGCCGATTCCGCCCGGCATCTTCGGCTACGAGGAGGGCGAGGCCGGGATCAATCGCGTGGTGTACGACTGGATCGACGGCAAGGCCGTGCGCAAGCCGGTCGAGACGGCGCGCCGTCTGCTCGCCGAGGCAGGCTATCCGAACGGCCGCGACGCCAGGACGGGCGAGCCGCTGGTGCTCAATCTCGACACCACGGGCGGTGGCATGGGCGACAAGTCGCGCCTCGACTGGCTGACCCGGCAGTTCGCCAAGATCGATATCCAGCTGGTGGTGCGCACGACCGATTTCAACCGCTTCCAGGAAAAGCTGCGCAAGGGCGCCTTCCAGCTCTTCTACCTGGGCTGGAACGCCGATTATCCCGATCCGGAGAACTTCCTGTTCCTGCTCCACGGTCCTGAAGGGCGCCTGCAGGGCGGTGCCAACTCGGCCAACTACGAGAATCCCGAGTACGACCGGCTGTTCCTGCAGATGAAGAACATGGAGAACACGCCGGAGCGGCTGCGCATCATCCGCCGCATGAACGAGATGCTGCGCCATGATGCACCCTGGGTTTTCGGGCTGCATCCGAAGAGCTACACGCTGACGCACCGCTGGCTGAAGAACCGCAAGCCGAACGATGTCGGCAACAACAACCTCAAGTATCAACGCATCGATGCAGCGACAAGGGCGGTTGCCCGGCGAGCATGGAATCCGCCGGTGCTGTGGCCGATCGCTGTCGCCGGCGCGCTGCTTCTTGCCGCCTTCGTTCCCGCCATGATCGGCTATCGGCGCCGTGAGCGACGGGCCGCGATGCGGTGAGGCTGTGTAAGCGCCAGCAGCAACTCGGTACGCTGCTGCAGGAATTTCACCTGCTTTGGCATCCGCAACCTTTCCGCGAACGTCAGCCCGTCTGGTGTGCGCGCTGGCCGGCACTGGCTGCCGAGTTGCTTGCGCTTGACGACGAAGCAGCGACCGGACTGAATCTCGATGGTTTGGCGGCCCTGAATCTTGTCGCTGGCCATGTGCCGGAGGTTCGCGCCCTCATCGGCCTGAGCGAGCTGCCACTATTCTCGTCGCCACCCGTGGAGAGGGGCGGCGAGCGTTGGGCATGGGAAATTCCCGGGCGCAAGCGCGCGCAGATTGAGGCTTTTGCCGCTGCCGCATCGCCGGAAGGGCGACCCGTGCTCGACTGGTGTGGCGGGAAGGGACATCTCGGCCGTTTGCTGGCAAGCGATTGGCAAGTGCCCGTGCGGACATTGGAAATCGATGCGGCGATGTGTCGTGCCGGAGTGCAATTGGCCGGACGCCTCGGGGTGGCCCAGGATTTCATGGCGGCCGATGCGCTGGCTGTCGACCTGCATGAGCTGGCAGGTCGGCATGCGGTTGCCCTGCATGCTTGTGGCGAGTTGCATCGCCGCTTGATTCGTCATGGTGTGCAGGCAGGCATCAAGGCTTTCGATGTCGCGCCGTGCTGCTATCACTTGCATCTCGGCGAAACTTACCGGCCGCTGGCATCACCCTCTGCCTTGCACTTGACGCCGGATGACGTGCGTCTGGCTGTCACGGAAACGATCACGGCCGGTGCGCGTGAAAGACGCCAGCGTGATCGGGCGATGGTGTACAAGCTGGGCTTCGATGTCTGGCGGCGGCGTTTGAATGGCGATCGCTATCGCAATTTTCGGCCGGTGCCCGATGTCTGGATGCGGACGGGTTTTGCCGAATTCATGGAGCAAATGTGTCGCCGCGAGGGGATGCCAGCTCCGGCGGGAGTTGATATGACTGAGTACGAGCGACGGGGTATCGAGCGGCAGGCCGAAATCGTGCGTCTGTCCATCGTCCGCCATGCCTTCCGCCGGGCGCTGGAACTCTGGCTGGCCGGCGATCTTGCTGTTTTCCTCGAAGAGCACGGTTATGCCGTGACGCTCGGCGCTTTCTGCGCCCGGGAGCTGACGCCGCGTAATCTGCTTATTTCGGCACGCCGCGGGTAGCCAGATATGCGCTCAGTTCCCCGGGGTGGTCGATGATCAGATCGGCGCCCCAGTCGCCGAGCGGCGCGCCGTCGCCCAGATAGCCATAGGAAACGGCAACTGTCAGACAGCCTGCTGCCTTGCCGGCCATGACGTCTCGCTGGTCGTCACCCACGTAGATCGTGGATTCCGGGAGACAGCCGAGCAGTTCGCAGGCATGCAGGAGAGGCAGGGGAGAGGGTTTTGCCTCGGCGGTGCTGTCTCCGCTGACAATGCATTGTGTGCGTGGCGACAGGCCGAGCCTGATGGTCAGCGGTTCAGTGAAACGGCGGCGCTTGTTGGTGACCACACCCCAGGCGATCCGCGAGGCTTCCAGGTAATCGAGGAGCTCCGGAATGCCCGCGAAGAGCCTGGTTTCATCGCACAGGCGGGCCTCGTAGAGGTCAAGGAAGCGCTGAGCCAGGCGCGGGTAATCGGCATGTTCGGGCGAGATGCCGAAGCCGGCTCGCAGCAGTCCGCGAACACCCTGTGATGTGAAGGGGCGCAGGCTGTCCAGCGGGCACTCGGCGCGATCTTCTTCTCGCAACAGCATGTTGGCGGCGTTGCCGAGATCGGGCGCCGTGTCGGCCAAAGTGCCGTCGAGATCGAAGAGGACGGCCTTGAACATCTGTCGGGTGCCCGCCGGTTTAATTGATGCGGGTGGCGTGCATCAGGTAATTGACGCTGGTGTCGCGGCCCAGAGAGTAGTGCTGGGTAAGCGGGTTGTAGTGCATGCCGATCAGCTCCTGTGGCTCAAGCGAGGCCATTTTTGCCCAGCGTGCGAGTTCCGATGGTTTGATGAAGCGGGCATAGTCGTGAGTGCCGCGTGGCAGCAGGTGCAGGATGTATTCGGCCCCCAGCACGGCAAACAGGTAGGACTTCGGATTGCGGTTCAGTGTCGAGAAGAACACTTGGCCGCCCGGCTTGACCAGACGGGCACAAGCAGCGATGACGCTCGACGGATTGGGTACGTGCTCAAGCATTTCCAGGCAGGTTACGGCATCGAAGGCGGCTGGTAACTCGTCCGCCAGGGCTTCGACGGCAATCTTCCGGTAATCGACTTTCTGTCCACTTTCCAGCAGATGCAGACGGGCTACACCCAGGGGTTTCTCCGAAAGGTCGATACCGGTGACGATGGCGCCGCGGCTGGCCATCCCTTCAGAAAGCAGTCCGCCTCCGCAGCCGACATCAAGAACCCGCTTGCCGGCAAGTCCGATGATGCTGTCAATCCAGTCGATGCGTAGTGGGTTGATGTCGTGCAGCGGCTTGAATTCGCTATGTGGATCCCACCAGCGATGGGCGAGGTCACCAAATTTTTCCAGTTCGACAGGGTCGGCGTTGAGCATGTTTTTCGGCAGGCGTGAAAAAGAAAAAAGCCCTGCCGAAGCAGGGCTTTCCATTGTAGCAGCGGCGGATTACTTGGTGCCGATGACTTCGATGTCGACGCGACGATCCGGCTGCAGGCAGTCGATCAGGGCCTTGGTCTTGGCATTGCCCTTGCACTTGTCGCCGGTCACCGGCTGGGTTTC
>WBUO01000032.1 GCA_008933675.1 Dechloromonas sp. | reverse complement strand
TTCCCGAACAGGACCGTGAAACAGCAACGCGCCGATGATAGTGAGCACCTCGCTCGCGAAAGTAGGTCACCGCCAGGCTCCCCATTCAAAACCCTCTCAGCAACACCGCTGAGAGGGTTTTTGCGTTCCAGGCACAGGATGGTGGAAAAGAAATCCAATCGCGAAAAGGAAGCCTCCGTTGTCACTATGTTAGAATCGGAAGTGGCGGGTCTCCCCGCATTGCAGGATGGTGAACCTGGTCAGGTCCGGAAGGAAGCAGCCATAGCTATTTACTGCAAGTGCCGGGGGTTAGGCTCGCCACTTTCATTTTCTGCTTTGGTGTGGGGCGCATGAGTTACCAGGTTCTTGCCCGCAAGTGGCGGCCGCGCAATTTTTCGACACTCGTGGGGCAGGAGCATGTAGTCCGTGCCTTGACTCATGCCTTGTCCGAGCAGCGCCTTCATCATGCCTATTTGTTTACGGGTACTCGTGGTGTTGGCAAGACAACCATCGCCAGAATTCTCGCCAAGTCGCTCAATTGCGAGAGCGGTATTACTGCAACACCTTGCGGTAGCTGTTCGGCTTGTCAGGAAATTGATGGCGGCCGTTTTGTCGATCTGCTTGAGGTTGATGCGGCGACCAATACGCGTGTAGACGAGATGCGGCAGTTGCTGGAAAACGCTGTTTATGCACCGACCCGCGGCCGTTTCAAGGTTTATGTGATTGACGAAGTGCATATGCTTTCCAACTCGGCGTTCAACGCCATGTTGAAGACCTTGGAGGAGCCGCCGGAGCACGTCAAATTCATTCTGGCTACGACCGATCCTCAAAAGATTCCGGTCACTGTTTTGTCGCGTTGCTTGCAGTTCAACCTCAAACAAATGCCGGTTGGCGCAATATCGAGCCATCTCGAAAATATCCTGCAAGCTGAACAGGTGTCTTTCGATACCGGGGCCTTGGCATTGATTGCCCGCTCGGCCGCCGGTAGCATGCGCGATGCTCTTTCGCTGCTTGATCAGGCCATCGCACACGGAGCGGGCAAGGTTCAGGAGGAGCCGGTCCGTGCCATGTTGGGCACAGTTGACCAGGATTATCTCTTTGCCATTCTTGAGGCCTTGTCCATTGCAGACGCGTCAGCAATGCTTGCCGTCGCGGCGGATCTCGGTGTGCGAAGCCTGTCGTTTTCGGCTGCGTTGCAGGAAATGGCGGCATTGCTGACGACGCTACAGATCGCTCAGTGTGTTCCTTCTGCAATAGATGATGACGAGCCTTGCCGGGAGCGTGTGTTTTCCCTAGCCGAAAAATTTTCGCCGGAATTTGTACAGCTCGCCTACCAGATCGTTGTTGTTGGTCGTAATGAGTTGCCCGCCGCGCCAGACGAGTATGCTGGATTCGTCATGACCTTGCTCCGTCTGTATGCCTTTCGTCCAAGTACGGTGGCTGATGTTGTCTCAGCGGCGCGGCCTCGCGTCTCAGCCCCTACTTTTTCCAATTCCCCTTCAGCTACGTCTGACAACTTGAGTCAGATGCATTCGCTCGCACATCCTGCGCCTGAGAGCGGGGCTACGTCGGTACCTTCTTCCGCAAATGCTTCCGAGTGGAATTCAATCGTTTCTCGACTGAGTCTTTCGGGGTTGGCAAGAACGCTGGCTCAGCACTGCGAGTTGCGGCGCCTTGATGATGAAGAGTGTCTGCTCCGCTTGGCTCCGGCGCATTCGCATCTGCAGATGAAGCCAGCTCCTGAACGCTTGCAGCAGGCGTTGAGTGAACATTTCGGCCGAATGCTGAGACTCCGTTTCGAACTGGCAGATAACGAAGTCGAAACACCGGCAACGACAGCGGGGCGGGAGCGCCAGGAGCGTCAGGAGAAAGCGGTTGCCGCGATTGAGCGCGATGGCTTTGTTCGGGAAGTGATTGAATTCTTTGATGCCTCGCTGGATGAGTCGTCGATAAAACCCATTGACTAACGGAGAAATGCCATGATCAAAGGTGGTCTCGGTGGCCTGATGAAACAGGCGCAGATGATGCAGGAAAACATGAAACGCGCACAGGAGCAGCTGGCGCAAATTGAGGTCGAAGGGCAATCCGGGGCCGGCATGGTAAAGGTTGTGATGACCTGTGCCCATGATGTGCGGCGCGTCAGTATCGATCCCTCAGTGATGGATGACCGGGAGATGCTTGAGGATCTCGTGGCGGCGGCCGTCAATGATGCGATGCGACGCGGCGAGGCATTGAGTCAGGAAAAGATGTCGGGATTTACGGCTGGCTTGAATCTGCCGCCGGGTTTCAAGCTGCCGTTCTAAGTGACCCCGTCTGGTCTAGAGGCGCTCATTGAGGCCTTGCGCTGTTTGCCCGGGATCGGGCCGAAATCGGCGCAACGCTTGGCCTATCATCTTCTGCAGCGTGACCGGGTGGGGGCCCGCAGGCTGGGAGATGCCGTGTTGCACGCCTTGGAGGCGGTTCGCCATTGCCAGCGTTGCAACACCTTTACCGAGTCAGATATCTGCGAAAAATGTGCCTCTCCGCGGCGGGATCCGTCACTGTTGTGCGTGGTCGAGACGCCCGTCGACATGAACATGATGGAGCAGACACAATCCTATCAAGGTCTTTACTACGTCCTGATGGGAAGGCTGTCGCCTCTTGATGGTATTGGCCCCCGTGAACTTGGATTGGAGCGTATTTTGGCCCGGGCGCTTGATGGTGTTGTCAAGGAAGTGATTCTGGCAACCAACTATACAAATGAAGGTGAGGCGACTGCCCATTACCTTACTGCGATGTTGCGCGACAAGGGAGTGGGCGTCAGCAGAATCGCCCGTGGTGTACCGGTTGGCGGAGAACTGGAATACGTCGATAGCGGCACTTTGGCGCAGGCTTTGCGGGAGCGCAGGTACTTTCCCGCGGGGTGAGCGCTTTTATCGCTGCTTCCGTTGTCGTATAATCCAGCGTTTATTTTTTATCCCATCCAATTCCTTTAGGGGTCAGCGTTATGAGCAATCAAGGAAAAATGGACTGCGGGCGGCGGCGTCTCGTCGTCGCAACCGCGGCCGTGGGCGGAGTGGGGGCTGTCGCTGCTCTCGTGCCGTTCGTCTCCAGCTTGCTTCCTTCCGAACGTGCCAAGGCTGCAGGCGCTCCGGTTGAAGTCGATATCAGCAAACTTGAGCCGGGTCAGATGATGACCGTCGAGTGGCGCGGCAAGCCGGTGTGGATCATCAATCGCACCAAGGAAATGCTCGACACGCTGCCCAAGCTGGCCGATCAGGTTGCCGATCCGAAGTCGGATGTTGCCAGTCAACAGCCCGACTATGCGAAGAACGAAACCCGTTCAATCAAGCCGGAGCTCCTCGTCGTCGTCGGTATCTGCACACACCTCGGTTGCTCTCCGTCTTCCAAGTTCAAGGCCGGTGCCGAAGAGGGCATGGCGGCTGATTGGGTTGGCGGTTTTCTGTGCCCCTGCCATGGTTCCACGTTTGACTTCGCAGGCCGTGTCTACAAGGCGAAGCCCGCCCCGACCAACCTTGAAGTGCCGCCACACGTGTATCTCTCCGATGCGCGCATCCTGATCGGCGAAGACAAGAAGGGAGCATAAGAAATGGCTGCTGGCAATTTCGAAAAGTACAAGTCCGACGGCTCCCTGGGTGGGAACCTGCTCGAGTGGGTTGACGCCCGCTTCCCCGCCACCTCGATGTGGAAGGGGCATCTGTCCGAATACTACGCCCCGAAGAACTTCAATTTCTGGTACTTCTTCGGTTCCCTGGCGCTGCTGGTTCTGGTCATTCAGATCGTCACCGGTATTTTCCTCGTCATGCATTACAAGCCGGATGCCGCACTGAACGCGGCGGGCGTACCAATCGCCTTCGCCTCCGTCGAGTACATCATGCGCGATGTGCCAGGTGGCTGGCTGATCCGCTACATGCACTCCACCGGCGCTTCGGCGTTCTTCATCGTGGTTTACCTGCACATGTTCCGTGGCCTGATCTACGGTTCCTACCGCAAGCCGCGTGAACTGACCTGGCTGTTCGGTGTCGGGATCTTCCTGGTGCTGATGGGTGAAGCCTTCTTCGGCTACCTGCTGCCGTGGGGTCAGATGTCCTACTGGGGCGCCCAGGTGATCGTCAACCTGTTCGGTGCCATCCCGGTGGTCGGCAACGACCTGTCGATCCTGATCCGCGGCGACTTCGTCGTCGGCGATGCAACGCTGAACCGTTTCTTCTCGTTCCACGTCATCGCCTTCCCGCTCGTGCTGCTCGGCCTGGTGGCCGCCCACGTGCTGGCGCTGCACGAAACCGGCTCGAACAACCCTGATGGTGTCGAGATCAAGGCCAACAAGGATGAAAATGGCATTCCGCGCGACGGCATTCCCTTCCATCCGTACTACACGGTCAAGGATATCGTCGGTGTTGTGGTCTTCCTGATGGCCTTCAGCGCGATCATGTTCTGGGCTCCGGAAGGTGCCGGCCTGTTCCTGGAAACGCCGAATTTCTATCCGGCTGACCCCCTGAAGACCCCGCCGCACATCGCGCCGGTCTGGTACTTCACGCCGTATTACTCGATCCTGCGCGCCATCGTCTGGAACTTCTTCGGTCTTGATGCCAAGTTCTGGGGTGTGGTTGCCATGGGTGCTTCGGTTGTCATCTTCGCCTTCCTGCCCTGGCTGGATCGTAGCCCGGTGAAGTCGATCCGCTATCGCGGACCGATCACCAAGGTGATGATCACCCTGTTCGTGATCTGCTTCTTCATCCTCGGCTATCTGGGTACGCAATCGCCGTCCGCGATGGGTGAACTGATTTCCCAGATCTGCACGGTGTTCTACTTTGGTTTCTTCCTCGGCATGCCCTGGTGGTCCCGGATGGACAAATTCAAGCCGGTTCCCGAGCGCGTGACGATGAAGTGAGGGTGCGAAAAATGAAAAAAATTCTGATCTCATTGCTCTTTGCACCGCTCATGGCTTTCGCGGCCGGTGCCAACATTCACCTCGACAAATGGCCTGGATCGGTCAAGGATCAGGCTGCTTTGCAGAATGGCGCCAAGCTGTTCGTCAATTACTGCCTGAACTGTCATGGTGCCTCCTTCCTGCGTTACAAGAACCTGCTGGACCTCGGTCTGACCGAGCAGCAGGTGAAGGACAACCTGATGTTCACCTCCGACAAGATCGGTGACCTGATGATGGTGGCGGCTCGTCACGACGAGCAGAAGAAGTGGTTCGGCGCGACGCCGCCTGATCTGACCATTGTCGCCCGTGCCCGTGGCGAACTCGGTAATGCTGGTGCCGGGGCCGACTGGCTTTACACCTATCTGCGGACCTTCTACAAGGACGAGAAGCGGCCGACCGGCTGGAACAACGTTGCCTTCGACGCTGTCGGCATGCCGCATGTGCTCTGGGAACTCCAGGGTACCCAGGTCATGAACCACGAAACGCATAAGCTCGAGCTGGCTGTTCCAGGCAAGATGGCACCGGCCGAGTTCGACAAGGCGGTTTCCGATCTTGTTGGTTTCATGGTCTGGATGGCCGAGCCGCAGCAGGAATACCGCCGGACCCTGGGCTGGTTCGTTCTTGCCTTCCTCGCCGTACTTTTCGTTGTCTCGTATGCCCTGAAGAAGGAATACTGGAAAGACATTCACTGATCCTCCGGGAATCAGTTAACGGCATCGTGGGTCGACTCTGGTCGGCCCCCGATGCCGAATCCCATTTTGAGGGTTAAACAAAATGATGAACCTCTACTCTGGCACTACCTGCCCCTTCAGTCACCGTTGCCGCATTGTCCTGTTCGAAAAGGGCATGGACTTTCAGGTTATCGATGTCGACATGTTCAACAAGCCGGACGAGATGGCGGCGATCAATCCGCACAGCCGGGTGCCGGTACTTGTCGAGCGCGATCTGGTCCTTTTCGAACCGAACATCATCAACGAGTACATCGATGAGCGTTTCCCGCATCCCCAGTTGATGCCGGCCGACCCGATCATGCGGGCGCGGGCGCGCCAGTTGCTGGTCGGCATGGAGCGCGAGATTTTCTCCTTCATGGAAGTGATCGAGAAGAATGGCAAGACCGCCGACAAGGCTCGCCAGGAAATCCGTGCCCGCCTGACCGAAATCATCCCCATCTTCAACAAGCAGAAGTTCATGCTGGGTGATGAATTCTCCATGCTCGATGTAGCCATCGCCCCGCTGCTCTGGCGTCTCGACCACTACGGCATCGATCTGGGCAAGGCAGCTGCGCCCTTGATGAAGTACGCCGAGCGCATCTTCAGTCGTCAGGGCTTCATCGATGCGCTGACGCCCTCGGAAAAGGCGATGCGCAAGTAAGGCATGACGCTACCGTCCACCAAACCTTATCTGCTGCGCGCCATCTGGGAGTGGTGCTGCGACAATGCGTTCACTCCGTACATTGCGGTGCAGGTGGATGCGCGTACGCATGTGCCCAGAGAGTTCGTTCGCGATGGACAGATCGTCCTCAATATCGGTCCGGATGCCACCAACAAGCTGCAGATGGGAAACGAGCTGATCGAGTTCCAGGCTCGTTTCGGCGGTGTCGCCCGGCAGTTGTCGGTTCCCATCGAGCAGGTGTCTGCGATCTACGCGCGCGAGAATGGTGCAGGCATGGCATTCGAGATCGAGGCGCCGGCATCCGGTGAATTTGCCGATGCAGCAGCGGTTCCGCTAGCAGAATCGAGCGCTGATGAGCCGACGCCGGAGCCGACCCCGCCAGAAAACGGTCGGCCGAAACTGCAGCGCATCAAATAGGGACGTCGTTCCTCATTAATGCACCAAACAAGGGAAATTTCCAGTTGGAATTTCCCTTGTTTGCTTTCAAGTCCATGATTTTTCAGCTTGGCATGCCTGTTGCTGAATGCCTGCCCGGAAGGAAGATCATGAAAAGCGAAGTCAAATCCACCTGTTGTTACTGCGGCGTCGGCTGCGGCGTGCTGATTGCCAGCGAGAACGGCAAACTGACCGGCGTACGGGGTGACCCGGAGCACCCGGCGAACTTGGGGCGTCTATGCACCAAAGGGGCATCGCTGCACCTGACGGCCGACTCCGAGTACCGTCTGGCCTGGCCGGAGCGCCGCCGGCAACGTGGCATGACCGGCGAGCGCCTGTCGTGGGATGCAGCGCTTGACGAGGCAGCTGAACGTTTCGCCGATACCATCCGGCGCCATGGGCCGGATTCAGTCGCCTTCTACATCTCCGGGCAGTTGTTGACCGAGGATTACTACGTCTTCAACAAGCTGGCCAAAGGCCTGATCGGTACCAACAACGTCGATACGAATTCGCGTTTGTGCATGTCATCTGCCGTCGCCGGTTACAAACAGACGCTTGGCGCCGATGCGCCACCGTGTTGCTATGAGGACATCGCCCAGGCTGGCGTCATCTTCATCGCCGGGGCCAATCCGGCCATCGCTCATCCCATCGTCTATCGCCGCATCGAGGATGCCAAGGCGGCCAACCCAGCGTTGCGCATCATCGTCGCCGACCCGCGTCGCACCGAATCCTGTGCCCTGGCCGATCTGCACCTACCGCTCAGACCGGGTACCGATGTGGCGTTGTACAACGCCATGCTGCATGTGATGATCGCCGAGGCCCTGGTCGATACAGCCTACATTGCCGCACACACCCTGGGCTTTGCGGATCTGGCCGAGGCGGTGCAGGCGTTTACGCCGGAGGCTGCGGCCGCCATCTGCGGTGTGCCGGCCGCTGATATCGTTCAGGCCGCCCGCTGGTTCGCCTCGTCGGGCCCGGCCCTGTCGCTCTACTGCCAGGGCTTGAACCAGTCGGCTCACGGTACGCACAACAATGCAGCCCTGATCCAGTTGCATCTGGCTTGCGGGCAGATCGGCAAGCCCGGCGCCGGGCCGTTTTCCCTGACCGGCCAGCCGAACGCCATGGGCGGCCGGGAAGTCGGCGGTCTGGCCAATCTGCTCTCGGCCCATCGGGATCTGGCAAAGCCGGAACATCGCGCCGAGGTTGCCGCGCTGTGGGGAATTCCCTCCGTGCCTGACAAACCGGGAAAGGCGGCGGTCGACCTCTTTCGTGCCCTGAAGTCCGGTGAGATCAAGGCGATCTGGATTGCCTGTACCAACCCGGCACAGTCGCTGCCGCATCAGGCTGCAGTTCGCGAAGCCCTGAGCAATGCCGAGTACGTCGTGCTCCAGGAGGCCTTCGGCAATACCGACAGCGCTGCCTTTGCCGATCTCCTGCTGCCCGCCAGTGCCTGGGGCGAGAAGGAAGGTACGGTAACCAATTCCGAGCGCTGCATCAGTCGTGTCCGTGCTGCCGTACCGCCTCCCGGGGAGGCGCGGGCCGATTGGCAGATCGCCGTGGATTTCGCGCGGCGCCTGGGCAAGCGCCTGGATAATCCGGCGACCGACAGGTTGTTTCCCTATGCTGACGTCGAAGCGGTCTTCAACGAGCATCGGGAGACGACGCGCGGACGGGATCTCGATATCAGCGGCTTGAGCTACGCCGTACTGGCGGCTGACGGACCGCAGCAATGGCCCTACCGGCAGGGAGCGCAGCAGGGGACAGCGCGCCTCTATACCGATGGACATTTCGCCACGGCGGATGGCAAGGCGCGTTTTATCGTCACCGAGCATCGTCCCGTGGCCGACCAGACGACCCCGGATCTGCCCATCGCCCTGCTTTCCGGGCGCATGCGCGATCACTGGCACGGCATGAGCCGCAGTGGAACCGTTCCGCGACTGTTCAACCTGGAAGACGAGCCGCTGCTCGCCATGCATCCCTGCGATCTGCGCCATCGTGGCCTGGAGGCGGGTGACCTGGCCCGGGTCAGCAACGGGCGAGGCGAGATCGTCGTGCGGGTTGCCGCCGGCGAAGGGCTGGCCAAGGGGCGCGCCTGGATGCCGATGCACTGGGGGAGCCAGTTCATGAGCTCACCCGGGGTCAATGCCCTGGCCTGCGACGCCGTCGATCCCTGGTCGATGCAACCGGAACTGAAGCATACGTCGGTACAGATTCGCGCCGCCGGATTGGACTATCCGCTGGCCGTACTGCGCCGCTGTGCCGACCAGGGCGAGGCGCTGGCCTTGCTTGCCAGGGCGCGCACCCTGCTCGGCGAATTTCCCTATGCGACGGTCGGTCTGTATGGCCGGCAGAGTCCGCTGGTCGTGCTGCGCGCAGCGCTGCCGTCGGCGATCGAACCGGCTCGCCTGAGCAGGCTGGACACCTTGTTCGGTCTGGATGGCGAAGCAGGTGCCATCGTTTATATCGACGCCAGCCGGCAGATCGCCAAGAAGGCGATCGCCCGTGACGGACGCCTGTTCGGCGTACGTCTGGCTGGCGAGACGGCGGCCCAGGCATGGCTGAAACAGGCGATGGCCGAGGACGAACTCGATGCCGGCCTGATCCGCTTCGCCCTGGCGCCGACGGCAAAACCGCCGGTTTCCATGGCACCGCGCAACATCGTCTGCAAATGTGCCGACGTCAGCGACGTGCAGATACGTGAGGCCGTCGCGCACGGTGCCGACTTGCCGCAACTGCAGGAGAAATTGAAATGCGGGAGCTTTTGCGGTGGCTGCCTGCCGGATATCAAGCGCCTGGTGGCAGAATGTGCCCCCAGACAAGCTGCGGCAGCCTGACCGCGGCGGGAGGAGACCATGAACTTCCAGCAATACATCAAGGAAATCGGCCGTGGCGCCGACGGGGCCCGCGATCTGCCGCAGGATGACGCACGTCAGCTGTATGCCGCGATGCTCGATGGCGGGGTGCCCGACCTCGAACTCGGCGCCATCATCCTCGGCCTGCGCGTCAAGGGCGAGTCGCTTGACGAGATGCTCGGTTTCCTCGCCGCCACCGACGAGCGCACCCACCATCTCGACATGCCGCACGGCCGTGTCCGGCCGGTGGTGCTGCCCACCTACAACGGTGGCCGCAAGGAGGCCAACCTGACGCCGCTGCTGGCCCTGCTGCTCCAGCGTTTCGGCGTGCCGGTTCTGATCCATGGCCTGCTCGAAGGCTTCGGCCGGGTCACTTCGGCGCTGATCTTCCGCGAACTCGGTGTCATGCCGCTGACCTCGGTGACCCAGGCGCAGACGGTGCTCGAGGAAAAGGGGCTGGCCTTCCTGCCGCTGACCGCCCTGTGTCCGGGAATCCACAACCTGCTTGCGTTGCGCAGCCGGATGGGCGTGCGGAACAGCGCACACAGTCTGGTCAAGATGATCAATCCCTTCCGGGGCGACGCCGTGCTGGTGGCGGCAGCGACGCATCCGGACTTCATCGAGCTGATGCGTAACCTGCTGCTTGCCCGCGGTCAGCGCGGCCTGCTGCTGCGCGGCACGGAAGGCGAACCCTTTGCCAATCCGAAGCGCCGGCCGCGTCTGGAGTATGTCTGCGAGGGGAGTGCCGAGGCACTGTTCGAGGCCGAGCACGAGAGCCTGCGGGCCCTGCCCAACCTGCCGGAAAGCAACGATGCGCTGTCTACCGCCAAGTGGATACGCCGCGTGCTCGACAAGCAGATTCCGCTACCCAAGCCGATTGCCAACCAATTGGCCAGCCTGTTGTTCGCCAGTGGTTACGCCGAGGACTTCAACCAGGCCAAAGCCATCGTCGCGGTCGAGGCGACCGGTCTGGCCATCGGCAGCAACTGAGGGGGCGACTGCACCGCCTTGGTCGGAAGGGCACGGTTTTGGTGCGGACCGGGTGGCTGGATTGTTGGAAAAACCTTGAAAATCAAGGTGCCTGACTCTTGGCACGTTGATTGCAATAGCTGATACGAAGCAGCGAATCGACCGCCAACGGGGGCGGTCCGATGGCAACGACGTCATGCGCTGGAAACCATTTGCACCTTCAGGTGCGCGCAACGTTGGAGTCCATCATGAGCAAGCCCCTCGTCAAACCCCGTCTCGTCCTCATCGGCAACGGCATGGCCGGTGTCCGCACCATCGAAGAACTGCTGAAGATCAAGCCGGATCATTACGACATCACGATCTTCGGCGCCGAGCCGCACCCCAACTACAACCGCATCCTGCTCTCGCCGGTGCTGGCCGGCGAAATGACGATCCAGGAGATCGTCCTCAACGAACTCGACTGGTACAAGGCGCACGGCATCACGCTGCATACCGGCAAGCAGGTGGTCAAGATCGACCGGGTGAACCGCAAGGTCATCGCCGATGACGGCACCGAGGAATACTACGACCGCCTGCTCATCGCCACCGGTTCGACCCCCTTCATGCTGCCGATTCCCGGCAACGACCTGCCCGGCGTCATCGGCTACCGCGACATCAAGGACACCGACGAGATGATCGAGGCAGCCCGCCTGCACAAGCACGCGGTCGTCATCGGCGGCGGCCTGCTCGGCCTGGAAGCGGCCAACGGCCTGAAGCTGCGCGGCATGGACGTGACGGTCGTGCATATCGGTCCGTGGCTGCTCGAACGTCAGCTCGACGAGGTGGCCGGCAAGATGCTGCAGAAGTCGCTCGAAGACAAGGGCCTGAAGTTCCTGTTGCAGAAGCAGACCGAGATGCTGGTCCAGGGCGAGTCCGGGCGCGTCGCCGCGGTGCGCTTCAAGGACGGCATGCAGATTCCGGCCGACCTCGTCGTCATGGCCGCCGGCATCCGCCCCAACTACGCGCTGGCCGAACAATCGGGCATCTACTGCAATCGCGGCATCGTCGTGAACGACACGATGCAGACCTACGACCCGAAAATCTATGCCGTCGGCGAGTGCGTCAGCCACCGCGGCATCGCCTACGGCCTGGTCGCCCCGCTGTTCGAGCAGGCCAAGGTCGCCGCCAACCATCTGGCCAACTACGGCATCGGTCGCTACACCGGTTCGGTGACCTCGACCAAGCTCAAGGTCACCGGCATCGACCTGTTCTCGGCCGGCGACTACATGGGCGGCGAGGGCACCGAGGAAATCCTGCTCAACGACCCCCACGGCGGCGTGTACAAGAAGCTGGTGATCAAGGACAACAAGCTGGTCGGTGGCGTCATGTACGGCGACACGGCCGACGGCCCGTGGTACTTCCAGCTGTTGAAGGACGGCCGTGACATCCACGACATCCGCGATTCGTTGATCTTCGGCCAGTCCCTGGTCGGCGACGTCGGCCATGCCGGCAACAGCAAGGCGGCGATGATGGCTGATTCCGCAGAAGTGTGCGGCTGCAACGGGGTGACCAAGGGCACCATCGTCAAGGCGATCAAGGAGCAGGGGCTGTTTACGCTGGATGAGGTCAAGAAGCACACCAAGGCGGCGTCCTCCTGCGGTTCCTGTGCCGGCCTGGTCGAACAGATCCTCGCCTCGACCATCGGCGGCGCCTACACGCCGGCCGCCTCCGACAAGAAGCCGGTCTGCGCCTGCACCGACCATTCGCACAAGGATGTCCGCACGGCCATCCGCGAGCGCCACCTGACCAGCAAGGAAGCGGTGTTCGCCGCCCTCGAATGGAAGACGCCGAACGGCTGCGAGAAGTGCCGCCCGGCGATCAACTACTACCTGATCTCGACCTGGCCGCACGAGGCCAAGGACGATCCGCAGTCGCGCTTCATCAACGAGCGGGCACACGCCAACATCCAGAAGGACGGCACCTATTCGGTCGTGCCGCGCATGTGGGGCGGCCTGACGACGCCGGCCGAGCTGCGCGCCATCGCCGACGCCGCCGAGAAGTACAACGTGCCGACGGTGAAGGTCACCGGCGGCCAGCGCATCGACCTGCTCGGCATCAGGAAGGAAGACCTGCCGGGTATCTGGGCCGACCTCAACGCCGCCGGCATGGTCTCCGGCCACGCCTACGGCAAGTCGATCCGCACCGTGAAGACCTGCGTCGGCAAGGAGCACTGCCGCTTCGGCACGCAGCTGGCGATGGACATGGGCGTCAAGCTGGAAAAGATGCTGTTCGACATGTACGCCCCGCACAAGGTCAAGCTGGCCGTCTCCGGCTGTCCGCGCAACTGTGCCGAAGCCGGCATCAAGGACGTCGGCGTCATCGGCGTCGACTCCGGCTACGAGCTGTACGTCGGCGGCAACGGCGGCATCAAGACCGAGGTTGCCCAGTTTTTGTGCAAGGTCACCTCGGACGAGGACGTCATGGAATATTCCGGTGCCTTCCTCGAGCTCTACCGCCAGGAAGGCTGGTATCTCGAGCGCACCTGCCACTGGCTGGAGCGCGTCGGCCTCGACTACGTCAAGGGCCGCATCGTCGAGGACGACGAGGGCCGCAAGGCGTTGTACGCGCAGCTGCGTGCTGCCCTGAAGGATGCCAAGGATCCCTGGGCAAGCTCGCGCGAGGCGCAGCCGGTCAAGCAATTCATCCCGATCAAGCTGGAAGCTTGATGAGAGGATCGAGTTATTAGCATCGAGCGAGCTGGCATCCGCCGGTCACGCCAACCACCAACAGCTAACCACTAGGTAACCAAACATGGACTGGAAACTGATCTGCAAACTGGACGACATTCCGCCACTCGGCTCGCGCGTGGTGCAGCGCGTCTCCGGCGGCGACATTGCCATATTCCGCACCAGCGACGACGCGGTCTTCGCGCTGCACGACAAGTGTCCGCACAAGGGCGGCCCGCTGTCGCAGGGCATCGTGCACGGACGCAAGGTGACCTGTCCGCTGCACGGCTGGAACATCGGGCTGGAAGACGGCCAGGCGGTGGCGCCGGACGTCGGTTCCTGCGGCCAGTTCGCGGTCAAGGTCGAGGCCGGCGAAGTCTTTCTCGCCGTCTGAGGTCCGGCCGGGGCGGGAACCTGTCAATACGACTGAATGTCTAGCGGCTGCCATCCGCCCATGCGTTACAGTCCACCCTCATGACCACCGCCCTCATCCTTTTTGCCCATGGCGCCCGTGATCCCGAATGGGCCAGTCCGATGCGCCGCGTCCAGGCGGCGATCCGCCGGCGCCGCCCCGACCTGCCGGTCGAACTGGCCTTTCTCGAATTCATGGCGCCGACACTGGCCGATTGCGCACAGGCGCTGATCGCCGGCGGGGCGACGAAGATCGTCGTCATGCCGATGTTCGTCGCCCGTGGCGGCCACCTGAAGCGGGACGTACCGGAACTACTGGCCTCGCTGCAGGCCGCCCATCCCGGGGTCGAGCTGACGCTGGGCGAGGTGGCCGGTGAGCAGGAGATCGTCGTCCAGGCGATGGCGGAGGCCTCGCTGCAAACGCTTGGCCTGTAGTTTGCTTCGAATTGCTCCATGTTGAGCATCCTCGTCATCGATGAATCGCGTACCCGGGCCGGAGAAATCTGCGCCGGGCTGGCGCTCGCCGGTTATCAGGTGGCTGCCATCCTCGCCGATTCGGCGAACCTGACGGCGGAAGTCGAGAAGCTGCAGCCCGACGTCATCCTGATCGACACCGAAAGTCCGTCGCGCGACACCCTCGAACATCTGGCCGTGGTGCATCAGAACATGCCGCGGCCGATCGTCATGTTCACCCAGGAAGACGGCCAGGATGCCATCCGCGATGCGGTCAAGGCAGGCGTCTCGGCCTACGTCGTCGATGGCCTGGATCCCAAGCGGATCAAGCCGATCGTCGATGTCGCCCGGGTCCGCTTCGAGGGTTCCCAGGCCCTGCGCCGCGAGCTGGAGGAGGTGTCGCGCAAGCTCTCCGACCGCAAGCTGGTGGACAAGGCCAAGGGGGTGCTGATGAAGGCGCGCGGCCTCGACGAGGATGCCGCCTATCACGCCATGCGCAAGCTGGCCATGGAGCGTGGCCAGTCGATGGCCAAGGTCGCCCGCGACGTCATCGACATGGCCAAGGTGCTGCTCTGAGCGGCTTCGTCTGGCGCATCGAGGCCCGCCGCGAGCGGGTTTTTTTGTCCCTGTTGTTGTGCGATTCCGCTGCCTGTTGCACTGCAACAGTGCGTGAAAAATTCCTCCTGACGGCCGCCGGGAATCAGCGATTTTTCGTTAAAACCACGTAGCAGCAAGGGCTTACCTAATAATTCCAGGGGCTGGCACGACCATTGCGAAGGTAAGGTCAAAGCACGGTCAAAGGCGGCCGGGCATGAGCCGGGTGTTCCGGCTCACCAGGACAATGGCGTCCATCCTCGCTGCCTCGTGCGGCCTGGGTGTGACGCCTTTTTTATTTTCAGCCAATCAGGAGCATTGCAATGGACGAAAAGAAAACGGCGACCATCGCCCCCCTTTCCCTCAAGCGTCGCGACCTCGTAACAGCCGCCCTCGGAGCCTCTCTCATGTCCATGGTCCCCCCCGGCGTCCGCAGTGCAGCCTGGGCTGCCGGCTCGGATGCCCCCGAAAAGAAGGAAATCCGCATCGGTTTCATCCCGCTCACCGACTGTGCCTCGGTCGTCATGGCCGCGGTCAACAAGTTCGACGAGAAGTACGGCATCAAGATCATTCCGACCAAGGAAGCCTCCTGGGCCGGCGTCCGCGACAAGCTGGTCAACGGCGAACTGGACATGGCGCACGTGCTCTACGGCCTGATCTACGGTGTGCATCTGGGCATCGGCGGGCCGAAGAAGGACATGGCCAACCTGATGACGCTGAACAACAACGGCCAGGCGCTGACCCTGTCCAAGGCCCTGGCCGACAAGGGCGCCACCGATGTCGCCAGCCTGGCCGCCCTGATGAAGAAGGAACCGCGCGAATATACCTTCGCCCAGACCTTCCCGACCGGCACCCACGCCATGTGGCTGTACTACTGGCTGGCTTCCGGCGGCATCAACCCGATGAAGGACGCCAAGGCCATCGTCGTGCCGCCGCCGCAGATGGTCGCCAACATGCGTGTCGGCAACATGGACGGCTTCTGCGTCGGCGAGCCGTGGAACCACCGCGCCATCATGGACGGCATCGGCATCACCGCGGCGACCACGCAGGACGTCTGGAAGGACCATCCCGAGAAGATCCTCGGCTGCACTGCCGAATTCGTCCAGAAGAACCCGAACACCTGCCGCGCCGTCATCATGGCCATCCTCGAGGCCGGCCGCTGGATCGATTCGAGCATCAGCAACAAGATGAAGATGGCCGAGGTCATCGCCCAGAAGGCCTACGTCAATACCAGCGTCGATGCCATCAACCAGCGCATCCTCGGCCGCTACCAGAACGGCCTGGGCAAGACCTGGGACGATCCGAACCACATGAAGTTCTTCAACGACGGCGCGGTGAACTACCCCTACCTCTCCGACGGCATGTGGTTCCTCACCCAGCACAAGCGCTGGGGTCTGCTCAAGGACCATCCGGACTACCTCGGCGTCGCCAAGAAGATCAACCAGACCGAGCTGTACACGCAGGCGGCTTCGAAGCTGGGCGTCAGCGTGCCGAAGAGCCCGCTGCGTTCGTCGAAGCTGATCGACGGCGTCGTCTGGGATGGTTTCAACCCGGCCAAGTACGCCGACGGCTTCAAGGTCAAGGCCTGAGTCCCGTGCTGCCGCTGCGGCGGCAGCACCTACCGAGGAGATTGCCATGAGCACCCTGACGATTACGGCCGATCTGGCCGGCCGCGAGACGCTCGCGCCCGGTGTCGGCGATGCAAGCCCGATGAACCTGCCGGCCACAAGTGCGCCGGCCGAAACGGCCAAGGAAAAGACGATGGAAAAAAGCGCCCCCCTGCCGGCTGCCGAACCCGGCACGCCGTTCTCCGAATACCTGGGTGCGGCCGCACGCGCCGTGCTGCCGCCGTTGCTCGGCCTGATCGTGCTGGTTGGCATCTGGTATGTCGCCACCCTGAAGGGCGGTGCCATCCCCGGCCCGCTCAAGGTCTGGGAGGCTGCCAGCCTGCTGTTTGCCGACCCGTTCTACAACAACGGTCCGAACGACCAGGGCATCGGCTGGAACGTGCTCGCCTCGCTCGAACGCGTCGGCATCGGCTTCGGCCTGGCGGCGCTGGTCGGCATCCCGGCCGGCTTCATGCTCGGCCGCTTCGCCTTCCTGTCGAGCATGGTCAATCCGGTGATCAGCCTGCTGCGTCCGGTGTCGCCGCTGGCCTGGCTGCCGATCGGCCTGCTCGTGTTCCAGAAGGCCGACCCGGCCGCCACCTGGACCATCTTCATCTGCTCGATCTGGCCGATGATCATGAACACCGCTCAGGGCGTGCAGCGCGTGCCGCAGGATTACCTCAACGTCGCCCGCGTGCTCGATCTCTCCGAGTGGAAGGTGGTCACCAAGATCCTGTTCCCGGCCGTGCTGCCTTACATGCTGACCGGCATCCGCCTGTCCATCGGCACCGCCTGGCTGGTCATCGTCGCCGCGGAAATGCTCACCGGTGGTGTCGGCATCGGCTTCTGGGTGTGGGACGAGTGGAACAACCTGAAGGTCGAGCACATCATCATCGCCATCTTCATCATCGGCATCGTCGGCCTGATTCTCGAGCAGGCGCTGATCCTGCTGGCCAAGAAGCTGACCAAAGAATCGTCGTAAGGAGCCCGGATCATGGAAAAGTTCGTACAAATCGAGCGTGTCGGCCAGACTTTCGACACCAAGAAGGGCAAGTTCGTCGCCCTGCGCGACATCGACCTGACCTTGAAGCAAGGCGAGTTCGTCGCCCTGATCGGCCACTCCGGCTGCGGCAAGTCGACGCTCCTGAACCTGATCGCCGGCCTCACCAAGCCGACCACCGGCGTGCTGCTCTGCGACGGCCGGGAAATCGCCGGCCCGGGGCCGGAACGGGCGGTGGTCTTCCAGAACCACAGCCTGCTGCCGTGGCTGACCTGCTTCGAGAACATCTACCTGGCGGTCGAGCGCGTGTTCGGCCAGAAGGAAGGCAAGCCGAAGCTGAAGGCACGGACGCAGGCGGCGATCGAGCTGGTCGGCCTGGGCCATGCGGCGCACAAGTATCCGCACGAGATCTCCGGCGGCATGAAGCAGCGCGTCGGCATCGCCCGGGCGCTGTCGATGGAACCGAAGGTGCTGCTGATGGACGAGCCGTTCGGCGCCCTCGATGCGCTGACCCGGGCCAAGCTGCAGGACGAGCTGATGAAGATCTGCGACGCCACCAAGGCGACGGTCGTCATGGTCACCCACGACGTCGACGAGGCGGTGCTCTTGTCCGACCGCATCGTGATGATGACCAACGGCCCGGCGGCGACCATCGGCGAGATCCTCGAAGTCAATCTGCCGCGCCCGCGCAAGCGCCTGGAACTGGCCCATGACCCGGCCTACATCGACTGCCGCGCAGCGGTGCTCGAGTTCCTCTACGAAAAGCAGGCGCACGTCGAGAAGCAGGCCGCCTGAGGTCTGCACCAACCTGGATCGGGACTCCCCGCCACGGGAGTCTTGATTCAGGTCATTGGCTTTTTTCCTGCTGCGCGGCTATGTTTGGCGCTTTCATCGCGGAATCCATTCGATGTTGGCCAACCCGGGCAAACTGTCGCGCAAGATCGTCGGCACGCTGGTCGCGTTCCTGCTCGTGCTGACCGGCGCCATCGGTCTGACCCTGCTCATTTCCTGGCAGCTCGAGGGCGTCGCGGCGGCGATCAACGATGCCGGCAGCCAGCGCATGCGCGGCTATCACATCGCACTGCTGATGACCCGTTCGGCGACGCAACAGGAGCCGGCTGCCCTCGAGCAGATGGCCCGCGAGATCAAGGCATTCGACGAAGTCCTCCGTCAGCTGGAGCGCGGCGATCCGGTCCGGCCGCTGGCCTCGCCGCGCGATGATGAAATCCGCCAGCTGCTGCTCGACATCAAGCAGGACTGGCGGAGTGATCTGCGACCGCAGGTCGAGGCTTTCATCGCTGCCGCGCCCGGCGAGCGCCGGCAGATTCTCGAGCGCTTCGACCGGCATCTGCCGCCCTTCGTCGGCAGCATCAACGTGCTGGTCATGAACATGGAGCGCAGCTATGCCGAGGACACGACCCTGCTGCGGACCGTGCAGGGGCTGCTGGTCCTCTTCGCCCTGATCGGCACCGTCCTCGTCATCAATTTCCTGATCCGCCTGGTCATCCGGCCGGTGGCCGTGCTCAATGCCGGCATGCAGCGGATGACCGGCAACGACCTCAGCGTCCGCCTGCCGGAAACCAGCAACGACGAACTGGGCGGCCTGGCCCGCGGTTTCAACCAGATGGCCGGCCACCTGCAGTCGGTTTACGCGACGCTGGAGCAGCGCGTGGCGGCGGAGACGCGCAGCCTCGAGCAACGCAACCGCGAGCTGGGCATCCTCTACGAAGCCACCTCGCTGCTGGCCGAGCCCGTGCAGCTGGAGGCCCTCTGCCAGAGTTTCCTCGACCAGATCAAGACGGCGCTCGGCGCCGATGCCGGTGCCGTCCGCCTGTACATGCCGGATTCGCAAAAGCTCTATCTGGTGACCCAGGAAGGTCTCTCCGAGGCGTTCATCGCCCGCGAGAGCGAGCTGAACTGCGGCGAATGCCTGTGCGGCGAAGTCATCCAGAGCGGCATGCCGGCCGTCTTCGATACGGTCAATCCGCCACGCGGCATGAAACTCGGCAGCTGCATCCGCGAAGGCTTCGCCACCGCTACGGCCTTCAGCATCGTGCATGGCAAGCAGCGGCTCGGGGTGTACAACCTCTACTTCCGCGAAACCCATCCGATTTCCTCGCAGGAGCGGCACCTGCTGGAAACGCTCGGCCAGCACCTCGGCGTTGCCATCGAGAACCAGCGTCTCAAATCGCGCGAGATGGAACTGGCCGTCTCCGAGGAGCGCAACCTGCTCGCCCAGGAACTGCATGACTCGATCGCCCAGGGGCTGGCCTTCCTCAACATCCAGGTCCAGTTGCTGCAGGATTCGCTGCGCAAGGGACGCCACGAGGAAGCCTTGCAGACAGCCGGCCAGCTGCGCGAGGGCGTGCAGGAAAGTTACGACGACGTGCGCGAACTGCTGGTGCATTTCCGCACCCGGGTGCTGCAGTCCGATCTCGATTCGGCGATCACCTCGGCACTCGAGAAGTTCGAAGGACAGACCGGCATCGCCACACGCTTCGAGCAGATTGGCCGAGCCGCGCCGCTGGCGCCGGAAAATGAAATCCAGATCATGCACATCATCCAGGAATCGCTGTCCAACATCCGCAAGCACGCCAGGGCCAGCCATGTGCAGCTGACCGTTCGGCGCGAACCGGGCGCTACCGAGATCGAGGTGCGCGACGACGGCATCGGCTTCGATACCGAAAACGAGCCGAACGTCCGCTCGGACCGTCATGTCGGCCTGAAGATCATGCGCGAGCGGGCGCACCGCATCGGTGGCGAACTTCGGATCGTCTCGCATATCGGCGAGGGCAGCCGCCTGCTGCTCAGCCTGCCGAAGGAACCCAGGGAGGGGCTTTGAAATGAACGAAAAAATACGTGTCCTGCTGGTGGACGACCACACGCTGTTCCGCAGCGGCATCTGCTCGCTGCTGCAGCGCAACGAGGACTTCGAAGTGGTCGGCGAAGCCGGCGACGGTCTCGAAGGCATCAAGCGCGCCCGTTCCCTGCGCCCCGACGTGGCATTGCTCGACCTGCACATGCCGGGCGTCTCCGGACTGGAAGCGGTCAAGGTCATCACCGAGGAAATTCCCGACGTGCATGTGCTGATGCTGACCGTCTCCGAAGATGCCCAGGACCTGATGGATGCCCTGCGCGCCGGCGCCTGCGGCTACTTGCTGAAGAACATCGAGACCGACATGCTGGTCGATGCCATCCGCCGCGCGGCGCGTGGCGAATCGGTGGTATCGCAGCAGATGACGGCCAAGCTGATCCAGGGCGTTCGGGCACCGCACAAGGGCGAGGCGCCGGCCGAGCGCGACCGCTTCTCGCCGCGCGAGCGCGACATCATGGCCTCGCTGGCGCAGGGCGAAAGCAACAAGGAGATCGCCCGCCGCCTCGATCTTGCCGAGAGCACGGTGAAGATCCATGTCCAGAACATCTTCAAGAAGCTGAACATGAGCAGCCGCGTGCAGGTGGCCCTGTATGCCGTGGAACACGGTTTCGGCCATCCGAAGGCGCCCTGACCGGGGGAGCAAAAAAAGGCCCCGGCAGCATTTGCCAGGGCCTTTGTACCGGCTTGACCGGCCGGCAGATCCTCGAGGGGAGGAAGAAAAGAGGTTCGCGCGCGGTCAGTGCGGAATCGGATGCATGCGCTGCAGATGCTGGTAGGTTTCGGCCAGCGTGCGGACATGCTGATAACGTCCGCACTCCAGTGCATGCTGCATGTTTTCGATGATCATCGAATGCAGGCGGCAAACGCCCTCCGGGGAACAGAGAAGCGTCTCGCCCAGCTCGGCGGCGATGGCGACGGGAATGTGTTCATGTTCGGCGATGGCCTCGATCTCGCCACGATCAAGGTCGCAATAATCCATCAGATCCTGAAGCGACAACATGGGCAGACTCCTCCTTGGATAGCAGGGTGGAAAACGGCAGGGTTTTGCAACCCATTGTTTTTTATCCTTGTTCTATCCGCCTTGTCGTGGTTATGGGTGGAGGACGTTCTTTATTTATAGCCGAATCGTCGTCTTGTTCAAGGCAAAAAAAACCGGAGACCTGACGGCCTCCGGTTGGCTGGCAATGCCTTGACGGATCAGGCGGCCTTGCGGCGGCGGGCGGCAAAACCGATCAGGCCGAGGCCGGCGAGCAGCATGGCGTAGCTCTCCGGTTCGGGAACCGGCATCGCCGAGATGCTCAGGTTGTTCAGGCCGATTGCCTGGTCCGGCGAGGTCGGCGTGCCGTTGTCGTCGCTCCAGCGCAGGTAGACCGTGCTGCCGCCGGCGACACTGGCGCCGAGGTCGAGCGTGCCGCTCATCGTCGTTGCGCCGGTGCTGTTGTACGGCATCTGTGCGGCGGTCGGGTTGAACGCCGCGGCGTTCGTCCAGCTGGCGCCATCCAGGCTGTAGAACAGGCCGTAGCCGGGCAACACCTCGGCACTGCTGACGGTGCGGAAACGGTAGATGTCGTAGCTCAGGGCCAGCTGCGAGAAGCTGCTGCCGGTGTCGTTCTGCAGCGTCAGCTGCAGGGCGGTGCCGGCGATGCTGGTCGGCGAGGTGGCCAGCAGGCGGTCGGCGGTGTTGCCCGGCAGGAAGGCGTTGAAGCCGTTGTTGCCGGTGGTCGTGGAGGAGAAGTTCGAGGTGCGGACGGACAGTGCCGAGCCGGCGGCGACCATGTTGGCGACGCCGTCGGCGGAGATGGCGGTTTCCCAGGTGTATTTGTCGGTGCCGGAGGCGCCGACGAAGACGCTCCAGCCATTCGGCGTGGCCGAGGTGGTGCCCATCGAGTCGAAGTTTTCGGCGTAGCCGCCGGTGGTGAGGCTGGCCGAGCCGGCCGCGTTGGCCATACCGAAAGCGGCGGCGAGGGAGGCGGCGATCAGGGTCTTGAGAACGGTGTTCATGGGATGGATTCCTTTAGCGAGGGTTCAGCCGTGCAGGCGGCGACGGGCCATCAGGCCGAGCAGGCCGAGGCCGGCGAAGAGCATGGCGGGCATGCCGGGTTCCGGTACGGCACTGACGTTGACCAGCGTCGAGCCGAGGTCGGCGGCGAGCGGTGCGCCCCAGGCATCGCCCAGGGTGACATCGCTGAAATGCAGGCTGCTGGTGCCGGCAGTCAGCGCCGAGAAGGTCAGCGTGGCCAGCGTGAACGAGGCCGGCTGGGCGGACAGATCCCACAGGAGGGAGACCTGGCCGAGGTTGAACTGGCCGCCGGCGATGGCGCCGGCGCTGGTGTCGAGGGCTTCGAAGGCGCCGACATTGCCCAGCTGGCTGCCCAGCTGATAGCTGCCCAGGCCGAGCACGGCCGGGTCGAAGTTCACCACGAAGTCGAAGGCGCCGAGCTGCTCGCCGGCCGCCAGGCCGGAGATGACGACGTCAATGTTGATGTTGCTGCCGGCGGCGAAGGTGCCGGCGGCCGGCACGAAGTCCAGGCTGGCCGACCAGGCCGGGGTGGCGACGGCGGCGGCGAGCGCGGCGGCGATCAGGGACTGCTTGAAGAAGGACATGGGTTTCTCCTAATACGTGAAAGAGGTGCGTGCGGCCGGCATTACTGGCAGTTGGCGTTGCTGCAGATGGTGGCCAGGCGGCGGGCGTCGAGGGCGGTGATGCGGCCGTCGTTGTCGACGTCGGCTTCCGGCAGGGCGCTGGCCGGCTTGTTGAGGTTCTGCGAGATCAGCGCGACATCCAGCTTGTCGATCGTGCCGTCGCCGTTCAGGTCGCCGTCCAGCGTGCGCGAGACGGCGAACTCGCCGCCGCGGTTGACCACGGCCCAGGCCGTCCTGGTGGCCGGATCGATGCCGTAGGTGCCGAGGGCGTAACCGGCCTTCCACGGACCGACGACGAACTTGGCGCTGCCGCCGAAATTGCGCGCCGCTGCCTTCGACCAGCTGCCTTCCTCGCCCTTGCCGACGATGGCGAAGGCGCCGCCGTTGCCCTTGTAATCGAGGCTCAGCGTGTAGGTATCGCCCTGCTCGCTGCCCAGCGCATTCTGCATGCCCCAGACGGTCAGCACGTCGCTGGCGACCTGGCTGTTCTGGGCGTTGCTCTGGCTGGCCCAGCCGATGTTGAGATCCTTGGCCAGCAGGCGGCCGTCGTGGGTCTTGGCGGTGCCGGAATGGACGCCGTCGATGATCGCCATCGTGGTGCCGACGTAACCGTCCTCGCCGAAGCTGGAACCGGCGGCAATGCTGTGCGTCATGGCGTAGGAGCCGCCGGCCGGCACGATCTTGCTGCTGCCGTTCTTGCTGTAGCCGAAGGTTTCCTGCAGCGTCCACACCGGATTGTCGGCGATGTCGCTGCTGACCGGCGTGGTGGCGTAGTACTGGCCGGTCAGGCGCGGGCCGTCGACGGTGAAGATGTAGTGGCCGATCTTGTTCAGTTCCTGGCGGAACGGCGTTTCACGCGACGAATACGGCGACGACGGGGTGTACCACTTGGAGCTGTTGGACTGGAAGATGAACTGCTGGATGCTGTTCAGGCCGTCCGGGCTGACGACGCGCGAGCGATGGTGCAGATGGTCGTGACCGGAGAAGTGGTAGCGCACGCCGGCCGCGGCCACCGTGGCGAAATACGGGTTCTGCAGCGTCGTCGCGTTGGCGTCGTTGGACGAACCGAAGAAGTTGTCCTTGTGGTTCTGGCCGAGCAGGTTCTTGTGCGAGACGACGAAGGCGTGGCCGTGATCGCCGCTGGCCAACTGGCTGCTCATCCAGTTCAGGGCGTTGGGCATGTTGGTGGTGCTGCCGGTGTTGTTGTAGCCGAGCATGATCAGCTTGATGCCTTCGGTGAGAACCGAGTAGGTCTCGCCGTCGGCCATCACCTCGACCGTGCGGTTGGCGTTGCTGGCCGGCACGTAGTTGGCCTTGAAGTAGGCGATCTGGGCCGAGGAGTTGTCATGGTTGCCGCGCACGGCGTAGAACGGGATGCCGGCGGCGTCGAGGGCGGCATTGGCCTCCAGGCGGGTCTGCAGCGCGGCGGCCGAGCTGTTGTCGCCGAGATCGCCCGGCTGGATCACGAACTTGACGCCGGCTTCGAGGAATTTCTGGTTGACGGCCTGGATCTGCTTGACGGCCACGGAGTTGACGTTGATCGCATCGGCGGTCTTGGTGAACTGCGTGTCGCTGATCAGGCCGAAACGCCAGGGCTCGGCGGTGGCGCTGGCGGAAGCGAAGGCGAGGCCGAGCGCAGCGAGGAGCAGCGGGGTCTTCGGCATGAAACGGTGGGTCATGGTTTTTCCTCCCTGGAAAATGGACTGGATCGAAAGGCGGGGAACACTGCGCAGCGTGGGGCTCGACGGGGACATGCGGTGCCGCGCAGGATCGGTATGACTTTAGTCAGGCCCCATGACAGGGGCGTCAGCCCGAGGTCGCTGTTTGCTAGTCCGAAAGAACCAAAAGGCCGGCGCCTGTTGTAACAGGGGCCGGCCTGGCTCGCCTTGGGGGGCGGTGGCTTAGCGCAAGCGGAAATTGCCTGCCGTGGCGACAGCGCAGGTGTGGCCGCGCAACTGGACGAGCGGGCGGCTGGCGGCGCTGCCCGGCCCGTCGGCGTCGATGCCGATCAGGGCGCCGCTGCTGCTCGCCTGGCAGGTGACGAAGCCATCCGCCAGCGGGGCCGGGCTGGTGATGCCGCTATCCGCCAGCAGCGGGGCGATGTCGATCAGGTCCGCGCCCGGCGTGAAATCGGTGATCGTATCGACGCCGTCGCGCAGGCTGGCATAGACAAAGCGATCGGCACCGCCGCCGCCGGTCAGCGTGTCGTTGCCCGGTCCGCCGGTGATCACGTCGTCACCCGCCGTGCCACTCAGCGTGTCGCGGCCGGCACTGCCGGTGATGGCGCGGCGCAGCTCGAGCGCGACGATCACCGGGTCATGGTCGGACGAGCGATAGGCCGTCGGCGCGTAGTAGTCCGGCCCGCAGGCGGCACAGGCCGGCTGCTTGAACTCCAGGTTGTAGTCGATCACCGACGGTTCGTCGGCATTGATCCGCCAGTGCGTCGCGCCGACGACGCGCGGGGCGAGGCCGGGGCTGGCCAGTGCATGGTCGAGGTAACCGGCTTCGCCGTCGAAGACGTAGGAATAACCCAGTCCGGCAAAGCGGGCGATCTGATCGACATAGCCGTGGCCGGTGAAGTCGAGGATCGGGTCTTCCTTGCCGTAGGCGTTGAGATCGCCGATGACCAGCGCGCCGCGGCTGCCGGTGCTCGGCAGGATGCCGTCGAGCGTCGTGCGCAGGGCGGCCGCCTGGTCGACGCGCAGGGCGTTCCAGCAGCCCTGGCCGTCGCCCTGGTCGGCATTCACGCCGCTGGCCGGACAGCTGCCCTTCGACTTGAAGTGATTGACGACGACGGTGAATTTCTCGCCATTGGCCAGCGCGAAGGTCTGGATCAGCGGCGGCCGGCTATGTACCGGATCGCTGTCGCTCTGCGCCGTGCCGGCGAGCGACAGGCGGGCCGGCTTGTAGATCAGCGCGACGCGGATCGCATCGCTGCCGCTACCGCCGGCCGGCAGGGCGACGCTGGCATAGGTACTGGCGGCGGTCGCCGCATTCAGTCCGGCAACCAGATCGTTGACCGCGGCATTGCCGTTGTTCTCGATCTCCATCAGGCCGACGACATCGGCGTCGAGTGCCTTCAGCGCGGCGACGATCTTGGCCTTCTGGCGGGCGAACTCGGCGGCGCTGTCGGCGCCCCGGCAGTCGCTGCGCGTACCGCCCGGGAAGCAGGCGGCACCGGCCTGGTCGATCGTCGTGAAGTAGTTCAGCACGTTGAAGCTGGCCACCCGGACATTGCCCGGCAGCGCAGCAGGTACGGCCGAACGCGGGTTGTCGCTGGTGAACACCGGCGGCTGGCTGGGCTGCAGGCGGTAGTCGCTCAGGCCGTCGCTGGCCGCCGTGGCCAGGCCGTAGTCGATGACGCCGACCAGTTCGCTGATACCGTCGCCGGCGCGGCGGGTGGCCTGGGCATCGAGGTAGGGCGTCGGGTTCGGGTTCTGCAGGCTGGAGCCGTCATCGAGCAGCAGGCGGCGGCGGGCGTTGTCGTCGGCCATCGCCAGGGCCTCGGCGGAACCGGCGGGATAGCGGTTGGTCGGCTTTTCCAGGCGGCCGCCGGCGGCTACCGTCAGCTGACCGTAACGGCCGAGGAAATAGTTCTGGGCGACGGTCAGCGGCCCGCCGATGCGGACCAGCATGCCTTCCACCCGCTCGAGATCGCCTTCGTTCGCTTCCGGGAAGACGATGTCGAGCGGCGTCGGCGGGCTGCCGGCGGCGAGCACCGTGACGCTCGGCGCCGTCAGTTCGGTCAGCGGATGGGCCTGGGCATCGGCCGCACTGCCGACGGCGTATTCGGTGACCGTTGCCGACACGCGGACGCGATCGCCGGCACTGACCGCCGGCTGGCTGCCGGTGTAGACGAAGATGCCGTCCGAGGTCGTCGGGTCGCCGTCGCCGGCTTCATCCTGCATGAAGAAGCCGTTGCCGGTGACGAGGCTGACGACGCCGACGGTGGTGACCGCCTGGCCGGCCAGCGGGCTGAAGGCGCCGTTGCCCTGGATGTCGTAGATCGGCGTGATGCCGGCAATGCTGATGTTGACCGTACATACGGCCGTCTGCGCATCGTCGTTGGTGAAGCGGATATCGACGGCATGGCTGCCGGCGGCCAGACCGGCGGCGATATCGAGACTGACCGTCGCCGCGGCGCCGTCGGTGGCGGCCGGGGTCAGCGTGCCGAGCGTCATGCCCGCCGGCGTGCTGCCGGCGAAGGCGACGCCGTCCACCCGGCTGTCCGGGTC
>WBUO01000371.1 GCA_008933675.1 Dechloromonas sp. | reverse complement strand
ATCTAGCAGCGAGCGCGACGCTTCGACCACATCGAGGAAACCGGTCCGTCCCGTGACGTAGGCCGAGCGGGCGACCTCCAGCGACTGCTGGGCCTTGGGGAGGAGATCCCGCTCGATCAGAGCTTGGTTGCGCGTCGCTTCGCGGAACATGAAGGTCTTCTCCGCCAACTCGACAGCGACCATGATCTGTTCGGCCGCCAACCGCGCCTCGCCGGCCTGTTTGGCCGATTGGGCCGAGGCGATTTCGGCGGCGATCTTGTCCCGCCAGATCGGCAGGGTTAAGCTACATGGCTCGATTAACTGGTATCGCGCGGAACTGCCCGACTTCCGGCAGTATGTCATTCCACGGAAGGGCGATGTTGACCGCCTCTACACTTGGGACGGGAAGATCATCAACTTGCTCGATCACGGCCAACCGATGTTTTTGACCGGGACCACGGTGAAGGAGCAGGCCTACGGAACCTACTTGGTAGGCGACATGTTCTGCCGGTTCAGGAAGGTTCTGTCGGAGCATCGGCGGTTGATTGTCTGCGGCTACGGGTGGCTTGACCGCGAGATCAACCTTCGGCTGGTGCAGTGGCTTTGTGATCAAGCCTCAAATAAAATGATCATTCTCCACCACAAGCCTATCGAGGAAATCAGGAACAAACCATTCTGGCGGGCCCGATGGGGACGATACTCAGCGCAAATCCATGTGGAGCCGCGATGGCTGAGCGAATGCGAGTTGGGCAATCTGGAGACTTTTATCGAAGATTTGTAGCTGGTTCTTGAGATGTTCGCGTTCCTCGACGGTTTCAAAAGCCGGACAGGCAGCATCGAACTTGGCGGGTTCTGCTCGAAGACTTCATCCTCTATCTGGACCGTTTCGGCTGCGAGTGCGGCGAGCTTTCCCCGCAACTCTCCCAAGCGCTGCTGAAGTGACGGCGGCGTGGAGTCCATCAGTCTCGGGTGGCCCGGCGTTTCGTGACGGGCGGTTCCGGCACGAGGCGTGCGGGCTCTTCGAGGATGTCGAGTATCGCGCGAGCGCAGAAGACTCGGTCGCGTTTGCTTTCCCCGACCTTGGTCAGGACGCCGCCTTCTTCCAATGCGGTGATGGCGCGCATGACGGTGTTGTAGGCGACCCCAAGGCGGCGCTCGGTTTCGCGGGGCGTGAGAAAAGGGTTCGAGCCGACGAGATCGATAAGTTGCAGCGGAACCTTCGACCCGCTCCCGGCAAAGGCTACTCGCCAGTCGGCTAGCTGCTGGTTGATGCGCTCGGCCCGGCTCAAGGCGTCCTCCGACTGCCGCGCGACGCCGTTGAAGAAATACTCCAGCCAGCCGGCCCAGTCGCCGCGCTCGCTGATAGCGCGCAAGCCGTCGTAGTAGTCGTTGCGCGTCGCCTCGAAGAAGGCCGACAGGTAGAGGAGCGGTTCGGTCAGGACTCCGCGGGCACACAGCGAGAGCGTGATGAGCAGGCGTCCGACGCGACCGTTGCCGTCGATGAATGGGTGGATGGCCTCGAATTGGTAATGCATCAAGGCGGCATGGACCAGCGGCGGCACCGATTCGTCGTGCAGAAACTCCTCCCAGCGGCCGAGGTGATCCAGCAGGTCGGCCGGGGGCGGCGGCACATAGGAGGCCTCGGCCAGGGTGCAACCCGGGCGGCCGATCCAGTTCTGGGTCCGGCGGAATTGCCCGGGCGTGGCGTGGTCGCCGCGCACCCCAGTCATCAATTTTTCATGCAGTTCCCGAACAAGCCGAAGCGACAGCGGCAACGCCTCAAGGCGCTTGAGGCCGTGCTCGAGGGCCGTCACGTAGTTGCCGACTTCGCGCAGGTCTTCCGGACTGCGCTCGGGGATCACGCCGGCGTCGGCCGCGAGCAGTTCGCCGAGGGTCGCCTGGGTGCCTTCGATGCGGCTCGAATAAACCGCCTCCCGTTGCACGAACGGGCGAATAAGCAGGTGCGGATTCGGCAGCCGCCGACCTTCGCCCGCGAGACGGCCCAGCAACCGATCCGCATGGGAGAGCGCCCGAACCAGCGTGGGCGTCCAGACGATCTCCGGTGGCAACGGGCTGGGATGAAAGGCCCGGTAGCCTCCCAAGGTTTTGACCCACCGCCCAGACGAGCTCCCTGCCGAGGTGGATTTCATGGCTTGAAACAAGCAGACTACTTATTTCCATCAATCCGAAATAAAGGAAATAAGACCGTTCGCTATTTCCGCGGGTCGTTAGGGGCAAAGCCCGAACCCGTTAGGGTGAAAATTTTTGAAGCGAATGGAGCGAATCCGCTGCGCCGAAACGGCCGATGTCCCGCCGCATTCGCTCCTACGATTTAACGGCTCTGGTGCCCTCCCGAGGGAAGCACCTGCAAAAACACCCTGATTCGCTCCAGAAAGTTCGGGGTTCCTCCCACCGCGGGCAGCCATTCGACGCGCGGTCGGAGAACAGGGCGCCGATCAGTTAAGGGCGGCGGATAACAGAAGGACCAGCGGTCCGATCCATACTAGCCTGGGGTGGAACCCCAGGAATTCCATCGATGTAATCGGGCGAGGGCTGAAGGCCCGGGCTATAGAGCGGGCTTTCAGCCCTTGTGGTCTATCGATCCAACATTCCTGGGGTTGCACCCCAGGCTGTGATGGGGCGGGCCTTTGGCCCTGTGGACTTGAGGCGATGGGAAGGGTGAAAGGGCTTGAGGTACCCTTACTTCTTCAGCTTGGCCTTGATGGCCTTCACGCGGTCGACGGTCTCGCGGACCTTCTGCTCGATGCCGGCCCAGTCCTTGGCGGCGAGGAGTTCCTTCGTGATGAGGTTGCTGCCCATGCCCATGGCGGCGACGCCGGCGCTGAGCCAGGAAGTGAGCGACTCCTCGGTCGAGTCCACACCGCCGGTCGGCATGATGCGCGTCCAGGGCATCGGCCCCATGACGTTCTTCACGAAATTCGGGCCGCCGACTTCCTTGCCGGGGAACACCTTGACGATCTCGCAGCCCAGCGCCTGCGCGTTGGAAATCTCCGTCGCGCTGCCGCAGCCCGGCGAATAGGGGATCATGCGGCGGTTGCAGAGCTCCGCGACCTCGGGATTGAGCGACGGGCCGACGACGAAGTTCGCCCCGCAGTTGATGTACATCGCCGCCGTGTACGGCTCGACGATCGAGCCGACGCCGAGGATCAGCGACGGATCGGCCTTGGCGAAGTGGCGCTCGAGTTCCGAGAAAACCTCCCACGCGTGATCACCGCGGTTGACGAATTCCACGAGCTTGCAGCCACCGCGGCTGATCGCGGCGACCACGTTTTTCGCCGTGTCGATGTCGGCGTGATAAAAGACCGGGACGACACTGATGTCGTACATCGCGGCGAGGACCTGCATGCGGGTGAATCGGGCCATAGATAAGGGAGGTTGAAATTCCCATGCTACCGCCCGCCGGCCCCGTGGAAAGCGCAAGTTTTTCGGCAAGAGGACCTGATTCCGCGCCGAAGGTCACCGCGGGTTGCCGTCGGCGACCAGGCTCACCTGGTTGATGCTCTCCATGGCTTCCTTGGCGGCAAAGACGCGGGCGCCATCGGAGTCGCCGAAAAAGAGGAGGCCGCAGAGCGAAGGGCCCAGGCGGATCGGCAGCAGGTAGGTCGCGCCGACCGCGCACTGGAGCCGGTGCAGCTCGAACTGCTGGAAGAAGTACCGCCAGTGCCAATGAACCTGGTCGAGGTTGACCAGGTCGGGCTGCCGCTCGAGATGT
>WBUO01000031.1 GCA_008933675.1 Dechloromonas sp. | reverse complement strand
CCTGGAAAATGTCTGGCGGCCGCTGCTTGAGCAGATCTGGCTCGGCGAAGGCAGCCAGGGTGCCGCCTGGCCGTTGCATGTCCGGACACTGGAAACCCTGCTCTGGAGCTTCCAGCCGAAAACCGACGGCGAGGAACGCAAAGCCCTGGCCCGCGAACTGCCCGGGGTGCTCAAAGTCCTCAAGGCCGGCATGGAGCGCATGAAACTGGCCCCCGGCGAACAGGAGAGCGTTCTCGATGCCTGCTTCGACCGGCAACGCGACGCAATTCGCCGGCCGTCGCCGGGAAGCACTCCCGACAACGCGGCAGCACCGGTACCACCACCGCCCAAACGGGCACCACGCCCGATCAGCACGGAAACGCTGAAAAGCGGATCGCTGATCCTCCACACCCTGGACATCACCGGAGCTGGTGCGGCGACAACTGCCAACTGCAGCATCGGCAGCTGGCTGGAACTATCCGTCGCCGGCCAGCGCCAGGCCTTGCGTGTCTGCCAGCAAAGCAGCAGCGGACGCAACCTGCTCTTCAACCCGGAGATTCCGCTGGCCATGGCCATCCACCCGCAGTTACTCGAACAACAGTTGCGGGCCGGCGAAGCCACAATACTTGGCGGGCGCAGCCTGTTCGACGCGGCGGCCACCCAGGCATTGCGTGAAAACGGCAGCTAGGCGACCGTCCGGACATCATTTGCCGTAAAATCGAGGCTTTACGAAACACGTTTCCGGGGTTCCAGATGGACATCAAGAAGGTCTTGCTGCTGGGGGGTAGCGGTTTTATCGGTACCTACATCGTCAATCGCCTGTCGCAACGCGGCATCGAAGTGACCGTACCGACCCGCCGCCGCGAGCGGACCAAGGCCCTGATCATGCAGCCCGGCGTCGAGATGCCGGAAGCCGACATCCACTGCCCGGAAACCCTGGCCAATCTGATGCGCGGCCACGATGCGGTGATCAACCTCGTCGGCATCCTGCACAGCCGTGACGTGAAGTTCCCTTACAGTCGCGATTTCGGCGAGGCCCACGTCGAGTTGCCGAAGAAGATCATTGCGGCCTGCAAGGCAACCGGCGTCCGCCGTCTGGTGCATATGAGCGCCCTCAAGGCCGACCCCAGGGGACCGTCCGAATACCTCGCCTCGAAAGGCGAGGGCGAAGCCATCGTGCGCTCCGCTCAGGGTGAGCTCGACATCACCATCTTCCGTCCCTCGGTCATCTTCGGCCTCGGCGACTCCTTCCTCAGCATGTTCGCCAAGGTTCTCAAGGCGCTCCCGTTCTTCCCGCTCGGCTATGGCCAGGCCCGCTTCCAGCCGGTCTGGGCAGCCGACGTTGCCGATGCCTTCGTCGACAGCCTGGGCGATGCCGCAAGCTTCGGCCAGACCTACGATCTGGTCGGCCCCAGGGTATATACGCTGCGCGAACTGGTCGACTACACCGCCGAACTGTGCGGTAGCTCGGCCCGCATCATCCCGCTTTCCGAAGGCTGGGCCTATCTGCAGGCCGGCCTGATGTGGCTGGCGCCCAACCCCATGATGTCGCCGGACAACCTGCGCTCGATGCAGGTGGATAGCGTCTGCGCCGGCGACTGCCAGCCGCCGGCCGACTGGCGCCCGACGGCGCTGGAAGCGGTCGCCCCGACCTACATCGCGATGCGGACTCCGCGCGGCAAGCTCGACAGCTTCCGCTACCGCGCCGGCCGCTGAATATCGGCAGCAGGCCGATGCAGATTTACGTCGTCGGCGGCGCCGTCCGCGACGAGTTGCTCGGCCGCCCCATAGCCGACCGCGATTTCGTCGTTGTCGGCAGTACTCCGGAAGAGTTGCTGGATCGGGGCTTTCGCCCCGTCGGCAAGGACTTCCCGGTATTCCTGCATCCGCAGACCGGCGAGGAGTACGCACTGGCGCGCACCGAGCGCAAGAGCGGGCGCGGTTACCATGGCTTCACCTTCCACGCGGCGCCCGACGTCACGCTGGATGAAGATCTCGCCCGCCGCGACTTGACCATCAATGCCATGGCACGCGACGAGCAGGGTGTGCTGGTCGATCCGTTTGGTGGGCAGGCCGATCTGCAGGCCCGACTGTTGCGGCATGTCGGCCCGGCCTTCGCCGAAGACCCCGTGCGCCTGCTGCGTATCGCCCGTTTCGCCGCCCGTTTCGCCGATTTCACCATCGCCCCGGAAACCATGGCCTTGATGCGCAACATGGTGGCCAACGGTGAGGTCGACCATCTGGTAGCCGAACGCGTCTGGCAGGAGCTGGCCAAAGGCCTGATGGAGGACCGTCCGGCCCGCATGTTCGAGGTCCTGCGCGAGTGCGGCGCCCTGGTTCGCCTGCTGCCTGAAGTCGATGCCCTGTTCGGCGTGCCGCAGCGGGCGGACTACCACCCGGAAATCGACACCGGCATCCACACGCTGATGGTCGTCGAGCAGAGCGCCCGGCGCGGTTTCGCCTTGCCGGTGCGTTTCGCGGCACTGACGCACGACCTCGGCAAGGCGCTGACGCCCGCCGACATCCTGCCACGCCACATCGGCCACGAGGAGCGCAGCGTACGTCTGGTCGAGCAACTCTCGGCCCGTCTGCGCGTGCCCGGCGACTGCCGTGATCTGGCGCTGCTGATGGCCCGCTATCACGGCAATATCCATCGCGCCGCCGATCTCCGGGCGGCAACCATCGTCGGCCTGCTGGAGAAGAGCGATGCGTTGCGCCGGCCGGAACGTTTCCGCCAGCTGCTGGAAGCCTGCATCTGCGACTACACCGGCCGCCTGGGTTGGGAAAATCGCCCCTACGACAGTCCGCAGCGCCTGCTCGCCGCACTGACAGCGGTTAACGGCGTCGACGCCGGCGAGATTGCGCGCCGCTGCAGCACGCCCGGGCAGATTCCCGAACGCATCCATGCCGCCCGGGTCAGGGCCGTCAGCGAGGCCATGGGTATCGACTAGCGACCTGGCCGGAAATTGCCCCTAGAACACCCGCGACAGAAGCCAGAGCAACAGCGAAAAAAGCAGGATGGAGACGAAGGGGAAGGCGTAAGTACGACCGCGGAAGCGGAAGGCAAAATCTCCCGGCAAGCGACCGAAACGGATGAAACGGGCGAGATGCGGAGTCAGGATGCCGAGCAGGAAGATGGCGACGACCAGCGTCAGTATCCACTTCAACATGGTTTGCCTTGCCTTGCGGGGGGAAAGTCGCATTTAATCACGCCTTCCCCTGACCGACTGCCATGATGACGCGCCACACAATCGAAGGCCTGGAAATTCTCTCCTGCCTTCCCGACAATAAGACGGCCTGCCCCCCTCTGCTGTTCATCCACGGCGCCTTTGCCGGCGCCTGGATGTGGAGCGAAACGTTCATGCCTTTCCTGGCCGCCGCCGGCCACCCATGCCATGCCGTTTCCCTGCGCGGACATGGCGACAGCCTGGGGCGCGAGCATATCGCCTGGCATTCGATAGCCGATTACGTCGACGATGTCGCGACGGTCGTCGGCTGGCTGGGCGAAGCCCCCGTGCTGATCGGCCACTCGATGGGGGGGTTCGTTGTTCAGAAATATCTGGAGCGCCACGCCGTGCCTGGCGCGGCACTGATCTGCTCGGTCCCCCCGCAAGGCCTGATCGCATCGCAGTTCCACCTGCTGTTCCAGAAACCGCAGCTATTTGCCGAGATCAACCGGATCATGGGCGGCCATTACACGGATACCGACACGCTGCGGGAGGCACTCTTCGCCGGCGAGGTCGATGAAGCGATGCTGGCGACCTGGCTGACCCGCATGCAGTCGGAGTCGCACCGTGCGCTGTGGGACATGTCAATGTTCAACCTGCCCAACCCGCACGCCATGCACCGGCCACCCATGCTGATCCTCGGCGCCGAGCAGGACGTTCTGGTACCCGCCTTTCTGGTACAGAGTACGGCACACACCTACGGCCTGCCCTGCCACATCTTCCGCAACATGGGTCATGCGGTGACCCATGAAAAGGAATGGCCGCTGGTAGCGGCCATGTTGCGCGACTGGCTGGCAGGAATCAGACCCTGACGTCGACGCTGTTGCCCAAGTTAGCCGGATTGCTTGCCGGTTGCGGTAAAGCCTGGAGCAGTTGCAGCGCCGACTGCGCCTGTGCGTCGATCGCCTTCTTCATGACCAGAACGGCCACGGCATCGCCGGTCCTGGCCTGTGACAGAGCGCTGTTCAAACTACCGATTGCCGACAAGTCCATCTTGCGTTCACTCCGGAATCCAACCACTATTGACCCATAATAGACGTATTTCGCAAAGCCGCAATGAGCCCCCCCGAAGATAGCGACACTCCCTCCCTCATTCGCGAAGCCATTCGCGCCAAGCGCGAGCACAAATCCGCCATCGAAGAAGACATCGCCTCGCTGGAGGCCTCGTTGCTCGCCGACATCGAGGCCTTCGACCTGGATGCCGCCGAACGCCGGGCGCGACGCGAGCAGAACACCAGCTCCGCTGCCGGGATGAGCGATTCAACGCTGGTCTTTCCGGAAATCGTCCCGACCGCCGTGGTGCAGCGCCCGCCAGTCGAGGCGCCCATCACCCAGACCACTGCCAGCCAGCCCCCTGCCGGCAGCAAGGGGGGGGCCCCCAACAGCACGCTGCTCGACCAGTTGCGCCACCAGGCCGAGATTCGCCAACGCGAGATGCACTCGGCGCTGGCTGAACGCAATTCGACCAACGAAGCCATCGACCAGGCGCTCAAACACCTGTTCTTCTACCTGCATGAATTCGTCCAGCAACTGAACATCCTGAAACCCGCCATTGCCCGCGAATACCCGCTGATCGAAAGGCACATCCTCGGCAGCCTGACCTGGCAGGAAGGCTTCGCCGATTACCGGACGCAGAGCCAGAGTGCCGGGGCGCTGGTCGAACTGGTCAATTTCACCTACCGGCTGACCGGTGCCGCACTTCCCGTCATCGAGCGCGACGGACCGGCCGTCGAACGCTTCCGGGCGACACTGTTCGATTTCGGACTGCCGTTTACCTGCAAGGAATACAAGAACGAGCGCAGTTACGTCGAACGTGCCGAATTCCAGATCGCCAGCGAAATCAGTGTCAGCGCCCGCTGGCGGGCCGATTTCGCCAAGGGCGTACTGATGCTCGAAACCCGCAATCTCGAACGCCTGGGCAGCGCCGTCCATACCCTCCGGCCACAGGCAGTGGATCAGGCGCTGCTCGAAGAATTCGGCCGTCTGGTGCTCAGCCAGCCCAATCACTTCCGCGATCTGCTCCGCCGTTAGCCGGCTACAGGCGGTGGCGCTGGTCGCTACCGGCAAATCCGCACAATGGCTCGGCCACGCCGCGGCCGAGTGCGATGACCTTGAACAGCTCGCCCATCTCGTGCGGCAACAGCAACTTGTTTACGGCCGCCGCGCCGCGCAGGTAGTCGGTGCTCGTCGGCGGCATCGCGGCCAGCTGTTCGAGGATGCCGCACGCAAGAAGGAAACGCCCCTGGCTGGCGTAACCCAGCACGTCGAGGCCGGCAGCATGACCGGCTGCGGCAATCGCCGTGAAATCGACATGCGCCGTGACGTCCTGCAGGCCCGGCAGATAGAAGGGATCCGGGTGAGCATGATGGCGGTAGTGGCACATCAACGTACCGCGGGCACGTTGATGGTGATAAAACTCGTGGCGGGGAAACCCGTAGTCGATCAGCAGCAGCAGGCCGCACCGCAACCGCTCCGCCCATTCAGCCGTCCACGCCCGGCTCGCCAGACAGATTTCGCTCTCGAAACCTGGCGGCAGTACGCACTGTTCGGCGATCTCGCTTGCTGCAGCCAGCAGCGCGCCGGTCGCCGGCCGCTCGCCCCAGGCAAACCCGCCTTCTACGGTACTTTCCACACCACGGACGAAGATCCCCTCTGCCCGCCAGGCAACGATATCGACCGGCATGGCATCGAGCAGCTCATTGGCCAGCACGACACCGCTAAAGCACTCCGGCAAGACATCCAGCCAGACGACACGATCAACCAGATGGGGAAGGGTGCGCTCAAGTGTCGAACGCTGACGCTCCCGCAGATCAGCAGAAAGTTCCAGGATGAAATATTGGTCGGGAAGTGCCTGGATAGCCTCCAGGGCAAGCAGCAGATCAGCGGCAAGGCGGCCCGAACCGGCCCCGACCTCCAGCACCACCGGCGCGGAAACGGCCAGAACCTCGGCTACCTGACGGGCAAGTGCCTGACCGAAGAGGCCTGTCATTTCCGGAGCGGTGACGAAATCTCCAGCCGAACCGAACTTGCGAGACCCCGCCGCGTAATAGCCGAGCCCCGGCGCATAGAGCAGACGCTCCATAAAACGGGAAAAGGGGAGCCAGCCACCGTTCTCACCGATTTCACTTAGCAGCAGTTGCTGAAGGCGCCGGCTATGGGCAAGGGCATCCGCTTCGGGTATCGGCAGGCTATTCATGAAGGCTCGGAAAATGGTGGATTTTAGCTGGACGTTCGCGAATTCTGCGCAATACCGGCAATTTCCCGGCGCGTTCTCCCGCAGGTGGCGTAATTGTCGGCAAAGCTTCGATCTGTCCCGGCAAGCAGACGGCCAACTCACACGGCGGCAGCGACTCGCGCAACAGCGAAATCATTGAGCAGAAACGTGAAATACGCACGTTTGCACGCCATCTAGCGCTCGTGACACCCGCCGACTCGGGGTAGACTGGCGACCTTTGCGCACCATCCAGCTCTTCGCCAGGACCACGACGAGCACTTCCTGCCTCATGACTACCACCTCGAACACCCTACAGAAGCTGCGCCGATTCCTTGAGAGCCGAACCGGCAAGGCGATCGGCGACTACAACATGATCGAGGACGGCGACACCGTCCTCGTCTGCTGCTCCGGCGGCAAGGACTCCTACACGCTGCTCGCCATGCTGCAGGCACTGCAGCAACGTGCTCCCATCCGCTTCCGCCTGGTCGCCATGAACCTCGACCAGAAGCAGCCTGGCTTCCCGGCTGATGTCCTGCCGGCTTACTTCGCTTCGATTGGCGTCGAATTCCGCATCGTAGAGGTCGATACCTATTCGGTGGTCAAGGAAAAGATTCCCGAAGGCAAAACCACCTGCTCCCTGTGCTCACGCCTGCGCCGCGGCATCATCTACCGCACCGCCAAGGAACTGGGCGCAAACAAGATCGCCCTCGGCCATCACCGTGACGACATGGTTCACACCCTTTTTCTCAACATGCTGTTCGGCGGCAAGCTGAAGGCCATGCCGCCGAAGCTGGTCACCGACGACGGCGCGCATGTCGTGATCCGGCCACTCGCCTACTGTGCCGAAGCCGACATCGCCAAATTCGCCCGCGGCATGGAGTTCCCGATCATTCCGTGCAACCTGTGCGGCTCGCAGGACAACCTGCAGCGCCAGAAAATCCGCGAGATGATGCAGGACTGGGACAAGCGCTACCCGGGGCGTACCGAGGCTGTCTTCACTGCCATGCAGAACGTCGTTCCCTCGCACCTTGCCGACAATACGCTCTTCGATTTTCGCGGCCTGAACCTGGATACCCCTGTCGATGAGGGCGATATCGCCTTCGATACGCCGGAGATGCCGATGCTTGGAACCATCCCTCTAAGCCTTTCGACATAATGCCGTCGCAATGCGCTTCATCATATAATCGCCCCACTCTCAATACGCCTATATGACGACGTCGATGACCGCCACGCAACACAGAATGATCGTGATGTTTGCCGATGTTTCCGGCAGTGCCGGTCTATTTGAAAAGCTTGGTGACACCGAGGCCATGCATGCCGTCGAACGCTGCCTGAAACGCATGAAGCGTTCCATTGACGGTTACCGCGGACGGACAATCCAGATCGTCGGCGACGAGTTGCTTGCCGTCTATGAAACCGCCGAGGATGCCTGCCTAGCAGCCATCGACATGCAGCAGAGGATAGCCGACCTGCCCCCGGTTTCCGGTCTCAAACTAACCATCCGTATTGGCCTGCACGCCGGCATGGTGGTCGAAGAAGCCGGCAAGCTGAGCGGCGAAGTCATCACCAACGCCGCACGCATCGCCGGCATCGCCCGGCGCGACCAGATTCTCTGCAGTTCCGTCCTGGCTGCCGAACTGCCCGAATCGGGGGCCGTCAATGTCCGTCCGGTACCGGAACTGGGCAGCATTCCCGAGCACGGGGAAAGCCTGACGCTGTTCCACATCCAATGGACGGTGCACGAGATGGGTGGCTACTCCCCCTCCACCTTCGGCCCACCGACCACACATCCGCCGGTCGAGCGCCTGTGCGTACGCTATCACGGCAAGGCCTTCCTGCTCGACAGCAAGACGCCGGCATTGACGCTCGGCCGCGATCTCGGCAACAAGCTGGTCATCGAGGACCGCAAGGCTTCCCGTCAGCACGCCCGCATCGAGAAGCGCAAGGAGGGCTATTTCCTTGTCGATACCAGCACCAACGGCTGTTTCGTGAGTCTGGCCGGACGCAATGAGAAACTGGTCAGGCGCAACGAGATTCTGCTCGAGGGTAGCGGGCGGATCTGCTTCGGCAGTTCAGGTAACGACCCATCTGCCGACGGCGCCGAATTCGAACACCTTTAGCCCCTTCCGGCGCTGACCGGCCAGGGCTCGCGTAGCCCTCAACTCTCGTCGTCGAGCATCATCCGCTGCTGGCGATCCATGAAGTCCTGCATGCTATCGATCCCGCGCAATTGCAGGATGGTATTGCGCACCGCCGCTTCGAGCAGAACAGCCAGATTGCGGCCGGCGGCAACCGGAATCACCACCTTGCGTATCGGCACACCCAGCACTTCCTGAGTCTGTGCATCGAGCGGCAGGCGTGGGGCATCGGTAATCGAAGCCGTTTTCTGCAGATGAACGATCAGCTTCAGGCGCATTTTCCGCCGCGAGGCGGTTTCGCCAAAAATGGTCCGTATGTTCAACAGACCCAGGCCGCGAACCTCGAGAAAATCACGCAACATCCCGGGGCAGCGTCCATCGATCGTCGCCGGGGCAATACGCGCCATTTCGACCACATCGTCGGCGACCAGCCCGTGGCCACGGGAAATCAGCTCGAGGGCCAGTTCCGACTTGCCGACCCCGGAATCTCCAGTGATCAGGACCCCCATCCCAAGCACATCCATGAACACGCCATGCATGTTCACGGTGTCGGCAAGCCTGGCCGACAGATAGATGCGCAGCAGATCGATGACCGCCGAGCAGGGTTTGGGTGACAGGATCATCGGCGTTGCCGACTGGATGCAAGCCTCGCGGACCAGATCCGGCGGCGTCAGCCCGTCGGCAATGATGACGGCCGGCGGCTGGGCAGCCAGCAGGTCCTGAAACATCTGGCCGAAGCGTCTTTCACCGATGCGCTCGGCCCATTCGTACTCGGCCAGCCCCAGTACCTGAAGGCGCTCCGGGTGGATGATGTTGATGTGGCCGACGACATCGGCCCCGTAGTTGTTGGAAAGCTTGATCTCGATACGGCGGTCGGCCTGTTGACCGACCATCCAGCTCAACAGGAGCTTCTCGCGATTGTCCTCGTAGAGCTGAACCAGGCTGATGTGGCGCACGGCCGTCAATCAGCCCTGGAAGAGGGCCAGAACGGCAGCAGCATCGGGGGCTGCCTGCAGGGCTTCACGGAAGGAGCGATCGGCAAAACGCTGGGCCAGTTCGGAAAGTATCTGGAGATGTTCTTCGGTCGCCTGCTCGGGAACCAGCAGGACAAACAGCAAATTGACGGCACGACCATCCGGGGAATCGAATGGCACCGGAGTCGCCAGGCGGATGAAGGCACCTGCCGCCTGCTTCAGGCCCTTGATACGGCCATGGGGAATGGCGATTCCCTGGCCGAGGCCAGTCGAACCAAGCTTCTCGCGGGCAAAGAGACTATCGAAAATAACCGAGCGAGCAAGGCCGAGGTGCGCTTCAAAAAGCTGGCCGGCTTGCTCGAATACCCGTTTCTTGCTGCTCGCATCGAGATCGAGAATGATCTGCGAGGGCGACAGGATATTGCTGAGTGGGTTCATGATGTACTGAAAGAACAAAGGCTGCGGCACCGGGCGGTGCCACAGCCGGTCAGCCGTTACTCGACGGCGTGGAGGTCAGCCTTGCCACCGCGGTGGTGGTCCTGGACCTTCTGCTTGTACTTCAGGACCTGACGGTCCAGCTTGTCGAACATTGCGTCAATGGCGGCGTAGAGGTCGTCACCGGATTCCTCGACATGCATGTCCTTGCCCGGCACATGCACGGTGACTTCGGCTTTCTGCTTGAGCTTCTCGACGGACAGGACAACATTGACGCCAGTGACCTTGTCAAAATGGCGAATCACGGGGTCCAGCTTGTTTTCCACGTATTCGCGCAATGCCGGCGTAACTTCGATATGGTGACCAGCGATCTGCAGATTCATGTTTTCTCCTCTCTCTACAGGGTCTTGCGTAAATTGACCGGCGGGATGTTGAGCGACTCGCGATACTTTGCAACCGTGCGCCGGGCAACAACGATTCCCTGCTGGCCTAGTATTTCGGATAATTGACTATCCGACAAGGGCTTCTTGCCGTCCTCGGCACCGATCAACTGCTTGATCAGCGCGCGGATGGCGGTGGCGGAACAGGCTCCGCCGGTGTCGGTAGCGACATGGCTGCCGAAGAAGTATTTCAGTTCGAAGATGCCGCGTGGCGTCGCCATGTATTTCTGGCTGGTGACGCGCGAAACCGTCGACTCATGCAGTCCGAGGATATCGGCGATCTCTCGCAGGACCAGCGGCCGCATGGCGACTTCGCCATGCTCGAAGAACTGGCGCTGGCGGTCGACGATGGCCTGCGTGACGCGGTGGATGGTCTCGAAGCGTTGCTGGACGTTCTTGATCAGCCAGCGCGCTTCCTGCAACTGCCCGGTCAGATTGCCGTTGCCGCGACGCTGTTTGGCGAGGATCTCGGCATACAGCCGATTGATGCGCAAACGCGGATAGGCGTCCGGATTGATGTAGGCCGTCCACTTGCCTTTGAGCTTCTTGACGATGACGTCGGGCGTTATGTAACGCGCCTCGGCCTGGGCAAATCCGGCCCCAGGCCGCGGGTTGAGACTGGTGATCAGGGCATGCGCCGCCTTCAGCTCCTCGTCGTCGCAACCGGTCAGCCGGCGGATCTTCGCAAAGTCGCGGGCGGCAAGCAGTTCAAGATGCTTGTCGACGATAGCCAGCGCCAGGGCCTGCACCGGTTCCACCGGCAAGGCTTTCAGCTGCAGCGCCAGGCATTCGCGCGGATTGCGCGCACCAATGCCGGTCGGATCGAAATGCTGGATGTGATGCAGGGCGATCTCGAGTTCCTCGATCTCGACTTCGTACTCGGGCGGCAGGGTTTCCAGCAGTTCGGTGAGCGGAGCCGACAGGTAGCCATCCTCGTCGAGCGCCTCGATCAGAAAGCGCACCAGTGCCCGGTCGCGCTCGGTGAGCTGGGTCATCCCCAGCTGCCAGCCAAGATGATCACGCAGGCTGACGGTGCCGGCATGGATGTCCTGGGCGTCGCTGTCGTCGTCATCGTCACGTCCGGCGCCGGTAAAGGTGCCGGCATCGGCACTCCAGCGATCATCGTCCACGTCGGATGGGGCTGCCGGAATGTCCTGTTCCCGCTCCTCCCGGGCATCGCGCTCTTCGCGCTCCTCCCGTTGCTCACGTTCGCCGGCGCTGGTCTGCGGCGCGTCGAACTGCTGCGCGGCAGAGAAATTGTCGCCGCCATGCTCGTCTTCCCGCTCCAGCATCGGGTTTTCCAGCAGGTAGCGCTCGATTTCCTGCTGCATCTCCACCGTCGACAGCTGCAATAGCTTGATCGACTGCTGCAACTGCGGCGTCAGTGCGAGATGTTGCGATAGTTTTAGTTGGAGTGCCGGCTTCATCGAGTGGGGTCGGGTGCTTTATCGGTCAGAGCTTGAAATGCTCGCCCAGGTAAACCTTGCGCACGCTTTCATTATCGACGATTTCCGCCGGCCGTCCAGCCGCCAGGACATGACCGGCATTGATGATGTAGGCGTGATCACAGGTCCCCAGTGTTTCGCGCACGTTGTGATCGGTGATCAGCACGCCGATGCCACGCTCCTTGAGGAAGCGGATGATCTTCTGGATTTCCAGGACAGCAATGGGATCGACGCCGGCAAACGGTTCGTCGAGCAGAATGAAACGGGGATCGGTTGCCAGTGCCCGGGCAATCTCCACCCTTCGCCGCTCCCCACCGGACAGGGCGGCAGCATTGACATGGCGCACGTGATCGATGTGCAGCTCGGCGAGCAAGCCCTCGAGCCGGTCGTTCAACTCGGCTTCCGGTAACTTGAGCAGCTCGAGTACGGCGCGGATGTTCTCTTCGACGTTCAGCTTGCGGAATACCGACGCCTCCTGCGGCAGGTAGGAGAGCCCTTGGCGCGCGCGCGCGTGCATCGGCAGGTGAGTCAGCCGTGTATCGTCGATATGGACTTCACCACCATCGGCCGCCACCAGACCGACAATCATGTAGAAGCAGGTCGTTTTGCCGGCACCATTCGGTCCGAGCAGTCCGACGACCTCGCCGGACTTGACCTCGAAGGAAACGTCTTCAACGACCGTCCGCGCCTTGTAGCGCTTTTTCAGATTGTTGGCGGAGAGCTTGGCGACTGGCGTATTCATTGCTCGATACCGCGCAGGACGCGGCGGATGGCTTCGCTGGAAAAACCGCGATATTGCAGGAAACGCATCTGTTTGGCACGCTCTTCCGGCGATTGCGGCAACTGACGGAACTTGCGTTGCCAGACCATACGACAGCGCTCGGTCTCGTCGCCGCCTTCCGGCAAGGCTGCCGCAATGTCATCGTCGCCCACCCCTTTCAAGTGCAACTCCTGCTTCAGACGGGCGTCGCCATAGCGGCCGGCACGTGCCGCCACACGTTGTACAGCGTAGCGTTGGTCGGACAGGAGGCGTTCGCTTTGCAGGGTATCGAGCACGCTATCGAGTTCCTCGGCTGATTCGGCATGCGTTGCGAGTTTTTTCTGCAACTCGGCGCGGCTGTAGTCGCGCCGGGTCAGTAGTTGCAGGGCCCGCACACGCAGATCAGGCATCGGCTTTGGCTTTGCTTGGCTTGATGACGTTGGTGCTCGCCGCTTCGCGGATGCCGGCTTCGATTTCGGCGGCAATTTCCGGATTTGCCTTCAGGAACTCGCGGGCATTGTCCTTGCCCTGGCCGATCTTCTCGCCCTTGTAGGCGTACCAGGCGCCGGACTTGTCGACCAGCTTGTGAGCGACGCCCATTTCGACGATTTCGCCCTGACGGGAAATGCCCTCTCCGTAAAGGATGTCGAAGATGGCTTCGCGGAACGGGGGAGAAACCTTGTTCTTGACGACTTTGACCTTGGTTTCGCTGCCGATGACCTCGTCGCCCTTCTTGATCGAACCGATGCGGCGGATGTCGAGACGGACGGAAGCATAGAACTTCAGCGCATTGCCGCCGGTGGTGGTTTCCGGCGAGCCGAACATGACGCCGATCTTCATGCGGATCTGGTTGATGAAGATGACCAGGGTGTTGGTCTTCTTGATGTTGGCGGTCAGCTTGCGCAACGCCTGCGACATCAGGCGGGCGTGCAGGCCGACCATCTGGTCGCCCATCTCGCCTTCGATTTCAGCGCGCGGGGTGAGGGCGGCCACCGAGTCGACGACGATGATGTCGACCGAGCCGGAACGGACCAGCATGTCGGCGATTTCCAGCGCCTGTTCGCCGGTGTCCGGCTGCGAGATCAGCAGGTCGCCGACGTTGACGCCGAGCTTCTGGGCATATTGAGGATCGAGTGCGTGCTCGGCATCGATGAAGGCTGCGGTACCACCGAGTTTCTGCATTTCGGCAACGACCTGCAGACAGAGCGTGGTCTTGCCCGATGATTCCGGACCGTAGATTTCGACCACCCGGCCGCGCGGCAGGCCACCAACGCCGAGGGCGATGTCCAGTCCGAGCGAGCCGGTCGATACGACCTGGATGCCCTCGTCGATCTCGGCATCACCCATCTTCATGATGGAGCCCTTGCCGAACTGCTTCTCGATCTGTTGCAGCGCCGCAGCGAGCGCTTTTGCCTTGTTGTCGTCCATGCGGGTACCTCTAAAATTTGAGCGGATTATGGCACAGGGGCCAGAGATGGAATAGAAATTGCTGAGCCAGCAGGAAGGAGGCTAACCGGCAGTTATGCCATTGGCAAGCCGGCTTTTCCCTAAAATCGGGGCAAGCGCTGGCGACTGTCGCGGCGCCTGCGGATGCCGCCCTCGAATACTGTTGTTATGTACAGTAATACGAGGGCAGGTAATTGGCAAGAATATTCTGTAGTGGAGGCCCGATGCGGCAAAAACTTGCACTTCTGATCCTTGCCGGCAGCCTGGCCGCCCCGGCGCTGGCCGGCCCGGCGCCGTGGTACTGGTGGGTTAGCCGCAGCAGTGATGCACGCATCTGCTGGCAGACCTCGCCCGGCGAAGGCTGGGTACGGGAACCGCAGCCATTCAGCGACGCCCATTGCCGAAAACGCCAGTAAGTCGCCCCGATGCTGCGCTACACACCACCGCCCGACTGCGGGCTCGATGTTCTTTACGCCGATGAAGCGCTGCTCGTCGTCGACAAGCCGGCCGGCCTGCTCTCGGTACCGGGGCGGGGCGCCGACAAGGCCGACTGCCTGATCAGCCGGCTCCAGGCAGAATTTGCCGATGCCTTGGCTGTACACCGCCTCGACATGTCGACTTCCGGCTTGCTGCTGGTTGCCCGCGGCGCCGCGATGCACAGCGCCCTGTCGCGACTGTTTCGCGAGCGCCAGGTGGACAAGCGCTATCTGGCGGAAGTCGAGGGCTGCCTCGCGGCGGATGCGGGCGAGATTGACCTGCCCTTGATCTGCGACTGGCCCAACCGGCCGCGGCAAATCGTGGACTTCGTGAATGGCAAGCGCTCACTGACAAGATTCCGCACGATCAGCCGCGATCCGACAGGCCGCTCCAGTCGTGTCGAACTGGAGCCGGTTACCGGCCGCTCGCATCAGTTGCGCGTCCATCTGGCCAGTCTCGGCCATCCGATCTTCGGCGACGAGCTGTACGGCAGCGGCTCGCTCGAATCCGGCGAGCGCCTGCGTCTGCATGCCACCGATCTGCGGTTCACGCACCCGCTGAGCATGCTTCCTTTGCATTTTCATTGCAAAGCCCCGTTCTGAAGCGGCTTGACCGTATAATCCCCGCGTTTTCAACCCCTTGCCCCGGCCGGATGCCCAATCATGCTGATCTGGTTCGTCGTCCTCTACCTGCTCGCGTCGATCGCCATCGGCCTGTTCGCCGCCACCCGCGTCCATAACGCCAAGGATTTCGCCGTCGCCGGCCGCAGCCTGCCGTTGCCGGTCGTCACTGCCACCGTCTTCGCCACCTGGTTCGGCGCCGAGGCCATCTTCGGCGTCTCCGCCACCTTCGTTCAGGACGGCCTGCACGGCGTCGTCGCCGACCCGTTCGGCGCCAGCATGTGCCTGGTCATCGCCGGCATCTTCTACGGCACCAAGATCTACAAGCTGAACGTGCTGACACTGGGCGACTTCTTCCGCATGCGCTACAACCGCACGGTCGAGATCCTGACCACACTGTGCATCGTGGTCTCCTACCTGGGCTGGGTCTCGGCCCAGATCAAGGCGCTCGGCCTGGTCTTCAACGTCGTCACCGACGGCGCCATCAGCCAGGAAATGGGCATGGTGCTGGGCACCGCCATCGTGCTCACCTACACCACCTTCGGCGGCATGTTCTCGGTGGCCATCCTCGACTTCGTGCAGATGGCCGTGGTCATGGGCGGCATGCTGTTCATCGGCTACCTGGTGTCCGGCATGACCGGCGGCGTCGAGGCCGTCGTCGCTCACGCCTCGGCGGCGGGCAAGCTGGATTTCTTCCCGACCGGCACCTGGGTCGAATGGCTGGCCTTCATCGCCGCCTGGATGACCATGATGCTCGGTTCGATCCCGCAACAGGACGTTTTCCAGCGCATCACCTCGGCGAAGAGTGCGCGCGTCGCGATCATGGCCTCGGTACTCGGCGGCACCATCTATTTCTGCTTCACCTTCGTGCCGATGTTCATCGCCTACGCGGCGACGCTGATCAATCCCGAGCAATTCAACGGCCTGATCGCAACGGATTCGCAGCTGGTACTGCCGACGCTGGTCATGCAGCACACGCCGGTCTTTGCCCAGGCGGTGTTCTTCGGCGCCGTGCTGGCCGCCATCATGGCCTGCTCTTCGGCAACGCTGCTGGCGCCTTCGGTCTCCTTCTCGGAGAACATCCTGCGCAACGTCTTCCCCGACGTGAACGACCGCGAACTGCTGCGCATGATGCGCATCACGATGGTCTGCTTCGCCGGTGTCGTGCTCACTTTCGCGCTGAACAGCGAATCGTCGATCTTCGAGATGGTCGAGAACGCCTACAAGATCACCCTGGCCGGCGCCTTCGTGCCTCTGTTCTTCGGTGCCTACTGGTCACGGGCAACGACCCAGGGAGCACTGTGCGCCATCATCGGCGGTGTCGGCTCCTGGCTGGTCATCGAACTGCTGGTCGGCGAGGCCAGCCTGGTGCCGCCACAACTGATCGGCCTCGGCATCAGCATCCTCGGCATGGTTGCCGGCTCGCTGCTACCGCAGCGCATCGGCCGCCCGACGCCGCACGAGGACATCCACCATGCCCTGCATCACCGGGCGGCGGCGGAAACCCATCACGCAGCCGACCACCCGCATCACCACTAGCAAGCCTGACGCTGGCGGATCATCCCGGGCAGCACGAGAGGGCTGACGCCCCGGCGGATAGCACCTAGAATCGCCCCCATGTCCGAGCATGGCCGCGGCCCCATCCTTCTCGCCCGTTACCTCGCGCTGGCCTGGCTGGGGCTGATCGCTTACGGCAGCCTGCATCCGTTCAGCGGCTGGCGCGATACCGGTGCCTCGCCATTCGCCTTTCTCGATGGCGGCTGGCCGCGCTACTGGACGGCCTTCGATCTGCTGGCAAACATCGCCGTCTACCTGCCGCTCGGCTTCTTCCTGACGCTCGCCGTGCGCCGCTTGCCGGGGCGTTTCACGGCACCGTTGCTGGCCACCGTGCTTGCTGCCACCGTCAGCTTCGGCCTGGAGGCGGTACAGACATGGCTCCCCTCACGCGTTCCCTCCAACCTCGACCTGGCCTGCAACGCCATCGGCGGCCTGGTCGGGGCAGCGCTGGCGCAATGGGTCGGACCACGTGTCTTCGCCCGCCTGATCGCCCTCGAGCAACGCCTCATCGCCCCAATTCCCCACGCCGAACTGGGACTGACGCTGCTCGGCCTGTGGCTGCTCGTACCGCTGTCGCCGGAAACCCTGCTTTTCGGTGCCGGCGACCTGCGCCAATGGTTCGGATTCACCAGTGCCGTTCCTTTTGCCGCCGAGAGTTTCATCGTCATCGAGGCGAGCATCGCGGCGCTCAATGCCCTGGCCGTCGGTCTCGTCGTCCGCATGCTCTGTGCACGACTGCTCGCCGCCTGCCTGATCGTGCCACTGTTCCTGATCCTCGGCCTGGTCGTCCGCACCCTGGCCGCGGCCGTCCTCATCGGTCCGGGCGAATCGCTCGCCTGGCTGACCGCCGGGGCACGCAGCGGCCTGCTGGCCGGCGGGCTGCTACTGGCCATCGGCATCCTGCTACCGGCCACGCCGCGCCTGATCCTGACGTTGCTCGCCCTGATCGCTGGTACCGTGCTGGTCAATCTGGCACCGCCCAATCCCTATTCGATGGCCGCCCTGGCCACCTGGCGCCAGGGGCACTTTCTCAACTTCAACGGCCTGACCCGACTGGTGGCCACACTCTGGCCCTTCCTGCTGCTGCCCTTCCTGCTGCTGGCGACGCGCCCCCGGGCGCGCTCCACCTGACAGCGGGCGGACCTCTATAATGAGCCCCCTCCGAGGAGATCATCGATGAGTTATTTCACCCACCATGTATTCATCTGCTGCAACCAGCGCGAAGCCGGCGAGCAGTGCTGCCATGCCACCGGCGGTTCAGACGCCTTCGCCTACGCCAAGGACCGCATCGGCGCCCTGAAGAAGAACGGCCCCGGCGCCATCCGCATCAACAAGGCCGGCTGCCTCGGCCGCTGCGACAACGGGCCGGTCATGGTCGTCTATCCGGAAGAGACCTGGTACAGCTTCATCGACCATGACGACGTCGAGGAGATCATCCAGGAACACCTGCTCAACGGCCGCGTCGTCGACCGCCTGAAGGTCTGAATCATGCGCGCCCCGGAAGAAAGAATCCTCATCGACGGCCCGGCCGGCAAGATCGACGTCATCATGGAGCGGCCGGATGCGCCGCGCGGCATCGCCCTGATCGCCCATCCGCACCCGCTGGGCGGCGGTGCCAACACCAACAAGGTCGCCTACACGCTGGCGCGCACCTTCGTCAGCCTCGGCTACGCCGCCTTCCGCCCGAATTTCCGCGGCGTCGGCGCCAGCGAAGGCATCCATGACGAAGGCCGCGGCGAAACCGACGACCTGCTGGCCGTCCTCGAAGACGCCAAGTGTCGCTGCGGCAACCTGCCGGTGGCACTGGCCGGCTTCTCCTTCGGCGCCTACTGCCAGAGCCGCGTCGCCAAGCGCCTCGCCGAAGCCGGTCATCCGGCCCAGCGTCTGGTGCTGGTCGGTACCGCCGCCGGCTACGTTGAAAGCACCCGCCACTACGATACCGAGGCAGTACCGCACGACACCATCGTCATCCACGGTTCGGACGATACGCTGGTGCCGCTGGCCAACGTCTTCGCCTGGGCCCAGCCGAACGACCTGCCGGTCGTCGTCGTGCCGGGGGCCGACCATTTCTTCCACCGGCGGCTGCACCTGATCCGCGACATCATCACCCGCGCGTGGCGACACTAGAGACCAGGCCGGCGCTGGCCGTCGCCGAGCTGCGCAAGACCTACGCCGGCACTGCCGTCGTCGACGGCCTGTCGTTTGCCGTCGCGCCGGGCACCTGCTTCGGCCTGCTCGGTCCGAACGGTGCCGGCAAGACGACGACGCTGCGCCTCTGCCTCGGCCTGACGGCACCGGACAGCGGCACCATAACCCTCAATGGTCACGCCATCCCTGCCGATGCCCGGCCGGGACGGATGCGGGTCGGCGTCGTACCGCAGTTCGACAATCTCGATCCGGATTTCACCTGCAGCGAGAATCTGCAGGTCTTTGCCCGCTATTTCGGCATTGCCGACGCCGACATCCGCGCCCGCATCCCGCAGCTACTGGATTTCGCCAGCCTCGGCAGCAAGGCCGATGCCCGCCTGGCGACGCTGTCCGGCGGCATGAAACGGCGCCTGACGCTGGCCCGTTCGCTGGTCAACGACCCGGACGTCGTCTTTCTCGACGAGCCGACCACCGGCCTCGACCCGCAGGCCCGCCACCTGATCTGGGAACGCCTGAAGCAGCTGAAGTCGGCCGGCAAGACGCTGATCCTGACCACGCATTTCATGGACGAGGCGGAACGCCTGTGCGACCGGCTGATCGTCATCGACCACGGCCGCAAGATCGCCGAAGGCAGTCCGCGCCAGCTGATCGCCGAGCACATCGAGCCACAGGTCGTCGAAGTCTACGACGAAGCCGGCGGCGATCTGCCGGCCTTCGTCGAGGTGGCCCGGCCGCTGGCCGAGCGCGTCGAGACGAGCGGCGAAACCGCCTTCTTCTATTGCCGTGAACCGCGCCCGCTGCTCGACCGTCTGGCCGATGCCGGCGGCCTGCGCTACGTGCATCGGGCCTCCAATCTGGAAGACGTCTTCATCAAGCTGACCGGTCGCGAATTGCGCGACTGAGCCGCCCGGAGATCCGCTCCGTCATCGGCCGGTCGATGACGCAAGCGGACGACGGGCCCGGATGGCAGATCCGGGCCTGACACAAAGCGCCGGCGAGAACCGGCAGCAACCCCGGGCGCATTCGCGGCAGGCGACAGACGGCCGCCAACCGCGCTCACCGATAAGCAAGCGCAAACATTCTTTTTCGCCACATGCCGGACAAAGCGGGCTCTACTACCAGGAACGCGCACCCAGCGTGTAACTGCGTGCCGGGCGCGTCGCGCCGGCGGTTGACTCGCCGGCCGTCACCCCCTCGCTGCCTGCCGGTACGCACCAGTCGCGCAGGCGCAGCACCATGACCAGCAGATCCTCGTCTTCGGCGGCTTCCTCGATTTCCGCCAGACGTTCGCGGGCGTAGGCCGGCTCCCGGCTCAGACGTTCCAGATCAACCGACTGGCTCAACGCGCGCTTGACCATCAATTTGAAACGGGCCATCAACTGGGCCTTCTCGAGTTTCTCATCCATCGGGGCGATTCTCCGGCTGCTTGACTGGCTGCTCATCCAGCGAAAACCATGCCGAGCCGGAAGGCGCGACCGGACGTCGGTAAAACAAGGACTTGGCAAGAAGCCGGCCAGGCCGGGCGTTCGCCGTCAGTGCATGCAGCGGGCAGCGCGGACGAAATTGGTGCATGGCACAAGAGCCCGCCCGCTTCGCAGTAGAATGCGGCTTCCCCTCCGACCACTGCCCGCATGCATCCGCTGCCGCCCCTCCTGCGCTTCCTGCCCGTCTGGCGCCGCAACTTCCTCGTCTGGCGCAAGCTGGCCCTGCCGTCCATCCTCGGCAACCTGGCCGATCCGCTGATCTACATGCTCGGCCTCGGCTACGGCCTGGGCGCCATGCTGCCCAGTATCGACGGCCAGCCCTACGTCGCCTTCCTGGCCGCGGGCACCGTCTGCGCCTCGACGATGAATGCGGCGACCTTCGAAGCCCTGTATTCGTCCTTTTCGCGCATGCATGTGCAGAAAACCTGGGACGCCATCCTCAACACGCCGCTCGGCCTGACCGATGTCGTCGCCGGCGAGCTGTTCTGGGCGGCGACCAAGTCCTTCTTTTCCGGCTGCGCCATCCTCATCGTCATCACCGCCCTCGGCCTGACCAACGGCCCGCTGGCGCTGTGGGTACTGCCGGCCATCGTCCTCACCGGCCTGGCTTTCGCCGCACTCGGGCTGATCTGGAATGCGCTGGCGCCGTCCTACGATTTCTTCATGTACTACTTCACGCTGTTCATCACGCCGATGACGCTGATCTCCGGCGTCTTCTTCCCGACCGACCAGCTGCCCGGCTGGCTCGCCGCCATCGGCGCCTGGCTGCCGCTGGCCCAGGGCGTCGCGCTGGTCCGCCCGCTGCTCGCCGGGCAGGTGCCTGCGGACGCCCTGATCCACATCATGGCGCTGCTGGTGACCACCGGCGTAGCCTTCGCCATCGCCCTGCGCCTGACCCGCCGCCGCCTGCTCAAGTAGAATTCGCTGATGGAACCGCTGCTGATCATCACCAACTGCCCTGACGAAGAAGTCGCCAACGCCATCGCCCTGGCCCTCGTCGAAGAAAAACTGGCCGCCTGCGTCAACCTGCTGCCGCGCGTGCAATCGGTCTATCGCTGGCAGGGCGCTGTCGAATCGACGAGCGAGATTCCGCTGCTGATCAAGAGCACGGCAGCCTGCTATGCGGCGGTCGAAAACCGCATCCGCCAGCTGCATCCCTACGAAATCCCGGAGATCGTCGCCCTGCCGATCACGCACGGCCTGCCGGCCTATCTGAACTGGCTGGGTGGGGAAACACTCCAATGATCATGCGCCTGTTCCTCATTCTCTTCGCCTTCCTGGCTTCCTTCGCCCACGCCGAGGAATTCCTCGACCCGGCCGTCGCCTTCAAACCTTCGGCGCGCGCCCTCGACGGGCAGACGGTCGAGGTCGTCTATACGATTGCCAAGGACTACTACCTGTACCGCGACAAGTTCCGCTTTGCCGCCGAGGGCGACACTGCGACGCTGGGCACGCCGGTACTGCCCAAGGGCAAGGAGAAGGACGACGACACCTTCGGCAAGGTCGAGGTCTATTACAAGACGGTGAGCATCCGCCTGCCGGTCGAGCGCTTCAGCTCCGGCGAACTGCCGCTGCGTCTGGCGGTCACCTCGCAGGGCTGTGCCGAGGCCGGCGTCTGCTATCCGCCGCAGACGCAGACGGTCAGCCTGACGCTGCCCGATCCGGCGACGACGCCGTCAGCCAGCCTGGTCGGCGAGGGCGGCGGCGACGAAAGCGGCCTGATCGCCGCGACGCTCAAGGATGCCGGCTTCTGGGCCATCCTCGCCTTCTTCTTCGTCGCCGGCCTCGGCCTGTCGCTGACGCCCTGCGTCTTCCCGATGATTCCCATCCTCTCCGGCATCATCGCCGGCCAGGGCCACAAGGCTTCGCATGCCCGCGGCTTCGCCCTGTCGCTGGCCTATGTGCTGGGCATGGCGCTGACTTACGCAGCCGTCGGCGTCGCTGCCGGGCTGAGCGGCACGCTGCTCACGGCGGCCCTGCAGAACGCCTGGGTACTCGGCGCCTTCGCGCTGGTCTTCGTCATCCTCTCGCTGTCGATGTTCGGCTTCTACGAACTGCAGCTGCCCACTGCACTGCAGAGCAAGCTGTCGGAAGAATCCAGCCATCTGCAGGGCGGCCGCGGCATCGGCGTCTTCCTGATGGGGGCGCTGTCGGCGCTGATCGTCGGCCCCTGCGTCGCCGCGCCGCTGGCCGGGGCACTGCTCTACATCGGTCAGACCGGCGACGCCGTGCTCGGCGGCACGGCGCTGTTCGTCATGGCCTTGGGTATGGGCGCACCGCTGATCGCCGTCGGCACCGCCGGCGGCTCGCTGCTGCCGAAAACCGGACCGTGGATGGAAGGTGTCAAGAAGGCCTTCGGCGTACTGCTGCTGGCCACCGCACTTTGGCTGGTCTCGCCGGTACTGCCGACCGTCGTCGTCATGCTCGGCTGGGCGGCGCTGCTGATCATCCCGGCCATCTTCCTGCACGCCCTCGACCCCTTGCCACCGCACGCCAGAGGCTGGCAGCGCTTCTGGAAGGGCATCGGCATCGTCATGCTGCTGACCGGCGCGGCGCTGCTGATCGGCGCCCTGGCCGGCGGTCGCGATCCGCTACAGCCGCTGGCCGGGCTGCGTGGCACGGCGATTGCCGGCGAAGTGCGCAAACTGCCCTTCGAGCCGGTGCGCACCGTTGCCGAACTGGATGCCCGTGTCGCGGCCGCCGGCCGGCCGGTGATGCTCGACTTCTACGCCGACTGGTGCGTCTCGTGCAAGGAAATGGAGCGCTTCACCTTCTCCGACCCGGCCGTGCAGGAGAAACTCGCCGGGTTTACGCTGCTCAAGGCCGATGTCACCGCCAACAATGACGATGACAAGGCGCTGCTTGCCCGCTTCAAACTGTTCGGCCCGCCGGGCATCATCTTTTTCGCCGCCGACGGTCGCCAGATCGACAAGGTTCGCGTCGTCGGCTTCCAGGATGCGCCCAGCTTCCTGCGCAGCCTGCAACAGGTCATCTGAGAGGAATGTCACAGCCTCGCCGCTTTTTGTAAACAGGCGGCCTTGGGCTAAAATGCGCCGGTTATGGATTCCCTCGGCCTGATTCGCGAATTTCTCCACGATCGCCTTGGCGTCGCCCCGGAGCAGGTTGTGCCCGAGGCTGCGCTGGCGGCGCTCGGCGTCGATTCGCTGATGATGCTTGAATTGATGTTCGAATTCGAGGACCGCTTCGGCATCACCCTCTCGAAGAATCTGAAAAGCCCGAAAACCATCGGCGAAATGTGCGCCCTGATGGACCGCCTGCGCCGCGAAAAAAGTGTCTCATGAGCCTGCGACGCGTTGCCGTGACCGGGCTCGGCATGGTCAGCCCCTTCGCCGGCGACCCGGCTGACTTCTTTGCCCGCTTGCTGGCTGGCGAATCGGCCATACGCATGCTGCGTACCGACGACGCCCCGCGGCCATTGAACCTGCCCTTCGTCACCTGTCCGGCCTTCGATCCGGAAGCCACCCTCGGCCGGCCGCTCGCCGGCACCATGGATCGCTTCGCCCAGCTGGCCATGGCCGCCGCCTTCGACGCCTGGACCGATGCCGGCCTCGAACGCGCCGCAGGCGAGGGCGAAGATCGCCGGAGCTGGGGTGTCGCCTGGGGTACCGCGCTGGGCGGCACGCTGGCCTACGAGAAGGGCTACCGCGAACTGTGGCAGAAGGGCCGCGAGCGCATCTCGCCGCTCTCCGTCGTGCTCGGCATGAACAACGCGGCCAACGCTCACATCTCGATCCAGCTCGGTCTTGGTGGCATCAGCATGAGCCATACCGTGGCCTGCGCCTCGTCGGCCATCGCCATCGGCGAAGCCTTCCGCCGCATCCGCAGCGGCGAGGCGGCGGTGATGCTGACTGGCGGTTCCGATGCGCCGCAGGCCTACGGTGTCGCCCGCGCCTGGGAAGCCCTGCGTGTGCTGGCCGGCGGCGACGAGGAAACGGCCGCCGGCGCCTGTCGCCCCTTTCATGCCGAACGTAGCGGCCTGGTGCTGGGCGAGGGCGGGGCAGCCCTGGTTCTTGAGGACTGGGAACGCGCCGTCGCCCGCGGCGCCCGCATCCACGGCGAGATCGTCGGCTACGCCAGCACCTGCGACCACAGCCATCTGGTCCGCCCGGAAGTCGCCGGCCAGGTACGCGCCCTGGACGGTGCACTGGCCGATGCCGGCCTGACGCCGGCCGATATCGATTACGTCAACGCCCACGGTACCGCCACCCCGGAAGGCGACAGCGTCGAGGCCGCCGCCCTGCGCGCGGTGTTCGGTGAACGGGCCGGGACGCTGGCTGTCAGCGCCACCAAGTCGATGCACGGCCACCAGCTGGGGGCTGCCGGTGCCGTCGAAGCCATCGTCACACTGCTCGCCCTGCGCGAAGGCGCCGTGCCGCCGACCGCTCATCTCGACGCCATCGATCCCGCCTGTGCCGGCCTCGATCACGTCACCGCCGCCCGCCGCGACCAGCCGCTGCGCGCCGCCCTCTCCAATTCCTTCGCCTTCGGCGGCAGCAATGCTGTGCTCGCCTTCCGCGCCGTCCGCTAATCCAATCCACGGAAGCTCCACCACCATGACGCAAACCACCTCCCCGGACACCATCACGGCTCTCTTGCCGGAAGTCGCCGAGCTGATCGTCTCGGCCCTCAACCTGGAGGTCGCTCCGGGCGAAATCGAGCCCGATGCCCCGCTGTTCGGTGACGGTCTCGGCCTCGATTCGATCGATGTCCTGGAAATCGCCCTCGTCATTTCCAAGCGCTACGGCTTCCAGCTGCGCTCCGACAACGAGGACAACATCCGCATCTTCTCCTCGCTGCGCGCCCTGACCATCCATATCGCCGGCCAGCGCACCAAATGAACCTGACGCCGGCCAACCTGCTGCGCACCCTCGCCGTGCTCGCCCTGATCGTGGGCTGGGCCGTGCTCGCGCATCGGGGTAGCGCCGGCGACGCCAATCCCGACCTGTCGGCCGCACTCGCCACGGCGCCTTTCATCGCCATCGCCGTCATGCTGCTCTGGCGTGCCGGCCACCCGCTGTGGATCATCGGCGGCGGCATCGCCGTCTTCCTGCTCCTCGTCTGGGCCTGGCCCTTGCTGCGCCAGAACATCGCACTGCTTTACTACGTCCAGCATCTCGGCACCAACCTGGCCCTCGCCACCCTGTTCGGCCGCACCCTGTTCGGCGGCCGCGAAGCGCTGGTCAGCCAGTTTGCCCGCTTCGCCCACGGCGGCAGCATCTCGCCGCTGAAGGCCCGATACACCCGCCAGGTAACCATCGCCTGGACCCTCTTTTTCCTGAGTACGGCGACCTTGTCGACCCTGCTCTTCTGGCTCGCCCCGCCTGCGGCCTGGTCGGTGTTCGCCAATCTGCTGACGATCCCCCTGCTGGTCCTCATGTTCGCCGGTGAGCACCTGGCCCGCCAGCGCCTGCTGCCGCCGGCGGAACGCTCGAGCATCGCCGACACCATCCGCGGCTACCGGGCCGGCATGCAGGCACGCAACCAGGCTGCGCCGAGAAACCCATGAGTCAGGTGCCGCTGCTCGGGCACGCCAGCCTCGACGACATCTTTGCCTGGCGACCGGACGGAGCGGTCAGCGTCCGCCGCTTCCTCGCCGACGCCCGGGCACTGGCCGCCCTGCTGCCGCCGGGCGGTCATCTGCTCAACGTCTGCCAGGACCGCTACCATTTCGCCGTCGGCTTTGCCGCCGGGCTGCTCGGCGGGCGCATCAGCCTGCAACCCGCCTCGCAGTCGGCCACCACCCTGCGCGACATCCGCAGCCAGGCCCCCGACCTCTGCTGCCTGTGCGATGGGCCGTTCGCCAGCCTCGACCTGCCACGCCTCGACTATCCGGCAACGCTGGCCGGCGATCCCGCTGCTGTTGACGCCATTCCGTCGATTGCCGCCGATCAGGTTGCCGCCCGCCTCTTCACCTCCGGCTCCACCGGCACACCGACGCCGCACGACAAGACCTGGGGCCGCCTGGTCCACAACGGGCGGGCGGAAGCCGAACGTCTGGGCCTCGCCGAACGTCCGCACGTCATCGTCGGCACGGTACCGGTACAGCACGCCTACGGCTTCGAATCGACCTTCCTGCTGGCCCTGCACGGCAATTCGCCGTTCTGGTCGGGCAAGCCCTTCTATCCCCAGGACATCGTCGCTGCCCTGGAAGCGGTTCCGCAACCGCGCCTGCTGGTCACGACACCGTTTCACCTGGCGTCGCTGCTGGCCGCCGATATTCCGTTGCCGGCCATCGATCTGCTGCTCTCGGCGACGGCCCCGCTATCGACGGAACTGGCCGGACGGGCCGAGCAACGCTGCGGCGCACCGCTGCTCGAGATCTTCGGCAGTACCGAAACCTTCCAGATTGCCACCCGGCGGCCGACCGCCGACCCGGTCTGGCAACTTTACCCGGGCGTTCGCCTGCGCCAGGAAGACGATCTGACGATGGCCAGCGGCGCCCATCTCGAAGCCGAGATCACGCTGTCCGATCTCGTCGAACTGCTGCCCGGCGAACGTTTTGCGCTGCACGGCCGGCATGCCGACCTGATCAACATCGCCGGCAAACGCACCTCGCTGGCCTACCTGAACCACCAGGCGACGGCGATACCCGGCGTCGTCGATGCCGCCTTCTATCTCCCCGAGGAAGCGGCCGACGGTGTCACCCGCCTGTGCGCCTTCGTCGTCGCCCCGCAACTCGATGCCCGACATCTGCAGGCCGCCCTGCGCGAGCGCATCGATGCCATCTTCCTGCCCCGCCCGCTGGTCCTCGTCGACCGCTTGCCGCGCAAC
>WBUO01000370.1 GCA_008933675.1 Dechloromonas sp. | reverse complement strand
TGTCGATAGGCCGCGGGTTGGCGGACAACCCAGGGTCTTGATCGTCAGGCGTAGTGTGACGTACGATTTGATGTAATATGTTCAAAATAATTTGCAAATCGTACAAATGTCCGTTTCCTCCCGCCTCGACCGCTTGTCGGCCCTGCTTGAAGCCCTGGCTCCCCGGGTCGAGCTGATCCGGGCAGAAGAATGTCCTGCCGATCCAGGCGGGGCAGCCGATCGATCGGCAACGCGTTTTCTGCAACTGTACCTGCTGACCCGGGGGGAGTTGGTCCTGACCCTGCCGAACGCCGTTCGCAGCATTCCTGCCCCATCGCTCGTCATTTGTCGTTCGGATATCCGGCACCAGGTGTCAGCTGGCGAAGGAGAGGATTCCGGGCATCTGGTACGCGCCAAGGTCGTTATCGAAGGGCCGGCAGGCGTATTGCTGTTCAACGAATTTGCCGAACCGGTCGTCCTGTCGTTGGCGCAGACCGATACGGCATTGAGCCAGGCCGTTGCGTTGATCTCGTCCGAGCTGGCGGCGCCGCGCTGCGGTCAGCCCGCGCTGCTGAACCGGGCCGGGGATATTCTGTTCATCGGACTGCTGCGCCACCTTGTCACCCATCCCGCCACCGACAGCGGCCTGTTCAACGGACTGGCGGACCCGCGTATTGCGCGGTCGCTGGTGGCACTGCATAGCGCGCCGCAGGAGGCCTGGACGCTGGAACGGATGGCCGCCGAGGCCGGCATGTCCCGCACGGCGTTTGCCAATACGTTTCGCGATGCCATGAACCTGACGCCAGGCAAGTATCTCGGGATACTGCGTCTGGCCATCGCGCGATCCGCCGTGGAGTCCGGGTACGGTTTGAAGAGGGCTGCCAGGGAATCCGGGTATGCCAGTTCGTCGGCGCTTTCCCGGGCGCTGTCGCGTGCGATGGATGAGGAATCCGTAAGCAGCCTGGCCTGAGCCAGCCTTGCTCCGGCACAACAGCCGGGCAGTGGCCGGTTGTGAGTGTAAGAAATCCATGCGTCGAACGACTGATTATCGACGCTGTGTCTTTTACCTCACGGAGAAACCTCATGACCCTGTACAAATCCCTACTCGCCATCTCGTTGCTGGCATCGGTCAATCTGGCTGCGGCGCTGGAAATAAAACCTTATTCGGCCCCTGAGCTGGCCGATCTTCAGGGAGCCGGCAAACCGGTGGCCCTGCATTTTCATGCCGACTGGTGTCCCACCTGCCGGGCCCAGGAAAAGGTCTTCAACGGCTGGAAGGGCGATCCGGCGGTGCCCGGTACGCTGCTCGTCGTCAATTATGACAACGAACGCGAGTTGAGAAAGAGCATGGGCGTGCGCAGCCAGTCCACCTTGATCGTTTTCAAGGGCAAGGTCGAAACGGCACGACTGGCCGGCGATACCGATCCCAAGGCGCTGGCGAACGCGCTTGGCAGCGCACGGTAAGCGGTCATGGATATTTCCGTCGGCCATCTGGGACTCAGTGTGCTGGCAGGCAGCCTGACCACGCTGTCGCCCTGCGTCTTTCCGTTGTTGCCCCTGGTGGTCGGCGGGGCAGTGCAGAACAACCGTCTGGCGCCCGTCGCCATGGGCCTTGGCATGGCCACCTCGTTCGCCCTGATCGGCATCTTTCTGGGCGCCCTGGGACCGGCGCTCGATATCGACTCGGAGAGTGTGCGCCTGTTCGGCGCCTGGATGTTGATCGTCTTCGGTCTGGTGATGCTCGTTCCTGCACTCAATGAACGCTTTACGCAGTGGCTGGCGCCCATCGCCTCCCGTGCCAACAGCGCTTCGGCCACACTGGATGGCGGGTCGCTGGGTGGTGCGCTGCTGCTTGGGGCGCTTCTCGGACTGGTCTGGAGCCCGTGTTCAGGGCCGCTTCTTGCCTCGGCGCTGACGCTGGTGGCCAGCGAAGGCGGAGCAACGCGCGGCGGGATCGTGCTCGGGCTGTTCGGGATTGGCGCAGCCATCCCGCTGGTTGCCGTCGCCTACGCCTCGCAGCGGGGATTCAATGCGGCGAGGGCCTGGGTGCTGAGCCGAATCGACGGCGTCAAGAAAGCTTTCGGAGGCTTGATCCTGGCCACCGGCCTGGCGATCCTGAGCGGTGCCGACAAATGGCTGGAGGCCAGGGTGGTGGCCATGCTGCCCGATGCCTGGGTGCGCGCGACGACGCTGTTTTGATCGCTCCGCCCCGGTTTCGGCATAAAAAAGGCGCAGTCAATGCGCCTTTTTTTGTCTGATGCAGCCTGCAACGGCTCGCTTATCTCCGTTTCATTTCCTGCAGGATGGTCGTCGAAATTTCCTCGATCGACTTGCTGGAGGAGTCGAGCCAGCGGATGCCTTCGCGGCGCATCATCTTCTCGGCTTCGGCGACTTCGAAGCGGCAATTGGCCAGCGAAGCGTACTTGCTGCCGGCGCGGCGTTCCTCGCGAATCTGGGCCAGGCGCTCCGGCTGGATGGTCAGGCCGAACAGCTTGGCACGATGCTTCTCCAGCGTGCCCGGCAGGCGGCCGCGGTCGAAGTCTTCCGGAATGAGCGGGAAATTGGCCGCCTTCAGACCGAATTGCATGGCCAGGTAGAGCGAGGTCGGCGTCTTGCCGCAGCGCGACACGGCGACCAGGATGACATCGGCTTCCTCCAGGTCGCGGTCGGTGATCCCGTCGTCGTGGGCCAGCGTGTAGTTGATCGACTCGATGCGCTTCTTGTAGTCCGAGCTGTCGGCCGAACCGTGCGAGCGGCCGACGGTGTGGTTGGACTTGCGCCCCAGCTCGGCTTCGAGCGGCGCCAGGAAGGAGTCGAAATAGGACAGGCAGAAGGCGTCGGCCTGGTGCACGATGCCGGACAGGTCGGGATTGACCAGCGTCGTGAACACGATCGGGCGCATACCGTCGGCCTCGCCCTGGGCATTGATGCGGACTACGGCATCCTGGGCCTTTTCCACGTTGTCGAGAAAGGGGATGCGAATCTGCTTGAATTCGACATCCTCGAACTGGGTCATCAGGCTGTGGCCCAAGGCTTCAACCGTCAGGCCGGTGCCGTCCGAGACGAAAAATACGGTGCGTTTGATGGGGGTAGGCATGGTGATGGATTTTAACCGCTGTTGCGCAATCCGGAGGCGATGCCGTTGATGGCCAGGTGGATGCCGCGGGCCACGCGCTCGTCGGTCTCCCCGGCGCGATAGCGCTTGAGCAGTTCGACCTGCAGGTGATTCAGCGGGTCCATGTACGGCGCGCGCAGCTTGAGCGAATTGCGCAGCATGGCGTTGTCGGCAAGCAGTTCATCCTGTTCCTCGATGGCCAGCAGATGCTTGCGGGTGAGTTCCCATTCGGCCTTGATACGGCTGAAGATGCGCTCGCGCAACGCCGCATCGCTGACCAGCTCGGCGTAGCGCGAGGCGATGGCGAGGTCGGTCTTGGCCAGCACCATGTCCATGTTCGACAGCAGGGTGCGGAAGAAGGGCCACGACTTGAGCATCCGGCGCAGGGTGGCGAGGCCATCGGGATTGGCTTGCAGGTAACCATCGACGGCCGAGCCGAAGCCGAACCAGCCCGGCAGCATCAGGCGGCACTGCGCCCAGCTGAAGACCCAGGGAATGGCCCGCAGGTCCTCGATGCGGTCGGACGCCTTGCGCGAGGCCGGGCGGCTGCCGATGTTCAGTGAGGCGATTTCGGAAACGACCGTCGATTGGCGGAAATAGGTGGTGAAGCCCGGTGTTTCATAGACC